>NZ_JBNDJH010000002.1:0-423125 GCF_050434865.1 Pseudomonas silensiensis | reverse complement strand
GAACTGCGTGTCCTTGAGGATGGATGGCGTGCACTTTCGTTGTGCCAGGACCTCGTCGTTTTGGTCGCAAACGCGGAAAGCAGACCGTTAACCCCTGAAATGCTTCGTGAGTGCTTGAACACTTCTGGTTTTGAAGATGCGACTGAAACCTCACGGCCCTCTGTCTAGAGCACCGGCAGAAAATGAGCGTCACACCTTTTGTTGACTGTTCCACCCTCAACGCTGAATGAACAACAAGGAAAATCATGCGCGGCCTTCTATCTATCGCAATCGCGGCAACTTTCGTTTCAACTCCCATTTTTGCAGCTGGCGGTTCGCACGGCTTTGACGGGTTCGGCGGGGTGTACAAGCACTGGGAACCGGACACCAAAAAAATCTTCACCCTGATCATCGACGGCGATAAAGCCACGTTGAAAGGCCAGGGCCTGACACCGGAACAATCCGAAGGGTTGACGGTTGAGGTGTCCAGCGATGGCCGTACAGCTGTTCTGAAGGACGCCACCGGCAAAAAGGTCGCGGGTTTCAGCCCTGAAGCTGGCGATTACACCTACGGTTCACTGGCAAACGGCGGCTTCGCCAAGGGGTACGGCATCTGGCAGGGCTTTTGGGTGAAGGAAGTGGCGGTGGGCTCCACGGACAGTTGGAGCAACCAGGGTGCCCTCAAGGAAGGCGTTTACCAGCCTGTTGGCTTCAACCTGCAAAACACACAAATGAACATCGCCTACGCGACGCCTGGCAAGTTCACAGACGGTACGTTCCTTCGCATGAGCGCCGATCGTGCGAAAGATGACCGAATGACATTCAGCTTCAGACGTCGGGTTGAAAACAACAAGCTCTTGCTGACGCAGTACAGCGTGGACTACTCGACCACCCCCCTCAAAGAGGTCAAGGGCGTGACAGTGACCTTCGACATGTCCGACCCCATGAAGCTGACGTGTCTGGATTGCGACGTGGTTGATACCAGCTTCCCATCGGTTTGGGTTTTCACCAAGCCGGCCAATGTAGCGTGGAAGTAGGTCATTCGTTTCCAATTGTTGGGCCGCATACGGCCCAACCTGAGCAGGAGTGAACACCGTGATTCAAACCGTAATCAAAACGCCGGAGTCCCACCCGGCTCACCGCACAATTGGTCGTACGTTTCATGCCTGGGACGGTCACCAGTATTACTGCGACTCCTGGGAGTCTGGTCGCGGCTACTGGATGACCCGGGTTGATACTCAGCCTGAAGTCAGTGACGTCGCGCCTTCGGCGTTCCGGCGCAACGTTTCTGAGCAAGCGATCGGACGTAACTTTTACCTGGTCCCCGCCCAGTCAAGGTCGCATACCAGGCACTGACCTGAAACTGGGCCAAGATCTCAAAACTCAATATTAGGACTGAACACATGCTTAAAACTCAGCGTCATTCACACACTCTGCTGATTGCTTTTGCATTCGCGTGCATTTCGACTGCAGCAGCTGCCGCCGAAGAAGTAATCGCCCCTATCCAGGATATCGATCCAGAGGCCGGCCAGGTTGTGTCCCTTGCTAGCGCCGATGGCTGCCGGTATCTCGGCGAACTGTCCAGTCAAGCGGCACCGGAAGCAACCGGGTTCTTCGCGCGCTTGTTCCAAAAGGTAGCGAAAACCTTTGATCAGGAGCCATTGAAGTACTGGATTTTGACCGTTCAGCGTAAGCAATGTGGCAGCGCAAACGTCGTTGAAGCTGTAAACGGAACCATCAGGCTGGGTGAGTTGCCGGAACCCATACCAGCTGGCACCAAGATGAAAGTCACTCTCCAGCCAGGCTAATAGAGGGGTGCCGCGCGGCGTTGTCGCCGGCGTCGACTACTTTGGCTGGGCTTCGGCCCTGAGTCGATCAGCGGGGTACATCCGCAGGAATTCATGGCTTTCTTCCGCCGTGGCATTCAACCAGTCCTTGATTACCCCATTGCTGAGGATCACCACCATTCGTTTCTCATCTTGGGGCTTGTGATAGTTTTTCATGAGCTCGTGGTCGCCGGCCGCAACTGTCAACATCGAGTAGCTGTGCACTATCTCGCCGCTAGGGCTCCGCCATTGCTCCCATAGCCCGGCGATCGACATGACGCCTTCGTCGCTGCGCGTAATCCTGGTCGGTACCGCCTTGCCGCTTCTCCAATCGGGCTCGTAGATCGCTGCGGCCGGTATCACACAGTGCTGTGCCTTCTTCCACGCAGACTTGTATGAGGGTTTGCTGTCGGCAGTTTCTGAACGAACGTTGTACGTGCGCCGGCCCAGGGTTCTGTCCTTGGCCCAGAACGGGAGCAGGCCAAACTGCCCGGTCAGTGCCTCGAACTCGTGGTCGCCGTCATCCATGGATTCCTGTGCGCGGGAACGAATAAAGGGTCCGGTATAGGTTGGCCACAGGTCATTTTTGAAGGGCTGGTCAGGGGTTACGCCGTAGCCGAACAACAGGCGGTCGGCCGTGGGCGCTTCGTAGTGGCTGCACATTTCGGGGCTCTCTCAGCGGTCTGTTCCTAGGATAGACCGCAGGAGGCCCATCCTGTTACCCGTGGTTTTCACGCGGTGTGACGTACAGGATCGGATGCTTGCCGAACTTGGTGACGCTCACATTGACTCGAGTGCCAACCTCTCCAAAGAACGCAGAGGCGCTGACGCCGGCCAACTTCCTTCCTTCCGCATAGGTGAAGCTCTCAGTGGCGCGCTTGCACACGAGCAGCTCAAACTTTGTTTTATTGGCGGCAATCCAGGTTGTCACCTCCCTGGATAATGCCGGGCTGGCTGGTGGTGGCGATGGTAGGTGGCCAGGACGTCTTGGGGGACGAGGAAATTTCGGCCGGCGCGCGGGGAAGGCAGTGACTTCATCGAGCAAGAATGACACCGGTACCGTGCACACCGATTTCTTCCCGTCTAAGAGCTTAACCACTAGGTTGGTGCCGTCAGGCTTCCCTACAAGATCCTTTGGGCGCACCGACAGCACCATGGTCAGGGTAGGGAATTCCTTGACCGTGCCTTGGCCGTATTTGATATTCAATCCGATCCGGGTAATTTGCTTCTCAGCAACCCTGGCCCATCCGAAAGCGTTTGAGTCCAGGAAACATAGGTAGCGCATCCCCTTGCGCAGTTCAATATCGTTCCCGCGCTGGCGCTCCCACGTCAACAGGCTCGCATTGTTATCGATCTTGAGAAATGGGGTGGAGACCACGTCCTTTCTTGTCACCAGTCCGGTCTTCGTCGCACCCGAAGATAGGGCTTTATTCAATTTGGCCCCGATCACCGCCCGGTTTTTCGCTTGCGCCGCCTGGCGCTCCCGGCGCGCGTACTGCTTTGCCGCGGCATCAACTTTCCCCTGATGCTTGTCACACTCTTCCTTGAACTTGCGGTACATCGCCCGGAGCCGCTCGATGTCCTTCTCCATGTCCGCGACCATTGCTGGCGTGATCAGGGTTGCACCCTCAAGCCAGGGCTCAACGATGGCCATTGCTTGTTGGCGCGCCGGTTTATCCCAGAGGTGTACGCTGAGTTCATTGTTGAACTGCCCGCCTCTGGTGAGGTTCTGGCTGCCGACGGTGACGAAGCTGGCGTTGTCGGTCACTAGCTTGGCGTGCAGGCCATCTAGGCGATACACCTGGTGGTCTTTCATTAGCCGCTTGATGTCGTCCAGGGACGATCCGCGGGCAACGAAAACTTCGGCCTCGAAGAGTGTGTAGATCCGGGCGTGGGCTTTGCCTTTGACCAGGTTGAGGGCTACGTCACCTGTGATATACGGCGAGAGGATGGTCAGTGGTTTGGTCGAACGCTTGGCGTCCTGTTTCCAGCGTGGGGAGATTTCGTCATACATGCGCATCGATGGCTTCTTCCTGAAATGCCGCTTGTCCTGGGCTGCCAGCCAATCCCAGGCGTTGGAATGGAATTAGGGTTTCTTGAAAAGTCGATTGTCGAACCTGAATGCCTCGCCCGTGAGTGTGGCCCTCGCTGAATCGACGTGAAGCGGGTTGAAAAGATAGTTGACGGCGTACGGCATGATCGCGCTCGGCACCGGCAGTAGCAGAGAAGGGCAGCCTTTTAAAAAGGTGTCACCTAAGGCCTTGGTGTATTTCATGTCGGCCTCCCAGTCCGGCTTGAGAGATGGTGTCGCACCGATATGGACATCGTCCGGAATCTCGACCCTCAGCAGTTGAAGCGTATCTGGCAGGTCCTCCTGGTCCACTTCTAAATGCACCAGGATCTCAAGCAAGGCCCCGGCCGGCGTGCCAGCCAGATAAACAACAGGCCGACCAGCGTTGTGCCACCGCCCGCCGGCCAGCACGCCACCGCGGCCTGTCAGATCTGCAAAGGCGCTGATACGCCAGAGGATCAAAAAGAATACCCCTCGGCCAGCTGGATGAGCATTTCCTCGACCTGCCTCGTTCCTTGGACGGTGGACAACATTGCCATCGGGCTGCGCCCTGAGAACCGGTCCTTGGGTTTGGACAGCCAGCGTTTAGCCTTTTCATCGTTGCCAAAGACGGCGTCGGCCATGGCCGTGATGTGGGCGGCACGGAACAGGCGATCACTCTCATCAACTGTCAGCTTCTGCTCTTTGGCCACTCGGTTCTTGAGCGTCTTGAGTGGAATGATCTGGTCTCGCTCAAGAGGCGTCATCTCCCCTTGGTCGCAGAGCGACATTAAGCGGCCAGCAGCGAACCCGTCCTGGATGATGTCGTGGATCTCCAGTTCGGATGCGTCGGTGGGGATTTGCAGCAGGGCGTTCAGCCGGATGCGGTACGCACCGTAGGCCGGTTCACGCATGACTTCGGCTAACATGGCCATCTCCTAATTATTCGGCATATGCCGGATATTAGTCGGCATATGCCGATTTGGCGAGTTGTCTTCGACCACCGGTACCCGCCATCGAGAACCGCCACGCCCTGAATACCCTTACTTGGCGGTTACTGGAAGGGCGGCGATGTCTTCCAAATCGGTGATCCTCACGTCAACTTCGCTCATAGTGAGCATGCTCGCTCCGCGGCTCACAGAATTGGTGATTCCAACGATCTTCCCTGAGGGGAGTCGCGAGGTAATCAGGGCGGCCAGTACCTTACGGCTGGCATCGTTGTCGACGACGGCCACATCTCCATTGGATGACTCCAGTTCGAAACCCCGATCGCGCAGGCTCTCGTACCACAAAGCTTTGCGTTCCTTGTCGGTGATCGGGGTCGGAGAGTCAACGAGTGGAAAGTCACCGTACAGATGGCAACACAGCTTTGCTCGGCAACCATAGGACTCGAAAATAACTTCACTCACGTGCCCGAACCCTTCCAGCTCCCACCAGCGGGTCAACTGCTCTTTGAGGCTGCGCAGCGCCAGCAGTGTTGTTGACGGTGTTTGGGCCTGGCCGAGTTGTGCTTCCAATGCACGCACGCGTAGGTTGGCGGTGCGCAGCTTGATGTGGCGCTCCTCAATCGCCGCGGCCGTTTGCGTCTCTACTTTGAGGATGCCTCCCACTTTCTGGATCGTGTGCTCCACACTCCGTAGGGCCATCGCGGCGGTCGCATGGGGAATTTCCCTGCCACTCGCCGCCATCTGCACCAGCATGCTCAGTGTCGAGGCCATGGACTTAACCTCTTTGGCGACTACGGCCTGCTCATCGGCGTTCAAAACAATGTCCGGGAGTGGGGTAGAGGCTGCCGAACTGGCCGATTCAATTCCGATACTCAATGGGGATCTCCAATTTGGGTGGGCGCTTGTGCCTGAAGGTGAATAACACCTCCAGCACGCTTTACTGCTCTAGCGAACTGGATACGCAGAGAGAATTCAGTTCCTGGATTGCGTAGGCCAGCAGTTGCCAGTCAGGCGCTCGCTTGCCAGCAGTCCAGCCGCTGCCGAGTATGTCGGGCCGGACACTCACAACATAACCTCGATCTTCGGCACCCTTGCAGAAAAAGTAAGGAGACCGGAGGGCCTCTGGCTTGTTCAGCATGAACCCCAAGTGGCATGGACGCTGGAGAGCAGGGGACTGACACAGGCGGATATCGATTCCGACCTTTGGGACCGTCAGCGTTTCGCCCCGGCTTCCCAGTTCGAACCCTTCGCAGAGCTCAATTGCGATCAAGAATGTTTGGGACTGGGTGCGCAGAACGAACGATTTGAAGCGATCCTCGTCCGCCATCGCGCACGCGTAGCGCTCGGCACTCCCCAATTCCCATTCGTTGCCATGGGTGTAGCCCTCCTTGACCATCCACTGGTGAAGGGCAATCCACCCCTTGATCTGTGAGCCAACATGGCCGGCGGCTGCGTTGGCCAGGCTCTCAGAAATCACCGTTTCAATAAAGCCACTGGGCTTGGTGAAGGCACTCTGGAGAACGCGGCTCAGGACCTCAGTCAGCAACTGCTCACCTCTGGGACCCGTTGCCCGGGATTCGATCAGCGACAAGACGTCCTGAGTGGTTTGCTGGGTGTTGACACGGTGTGCATCGTATTCAGAGAAGCTCATTGATTTGGCCTTTGGTAAACGTGCCAGATCGCAGCATCGAGCAGTGCCCGGTTGTTTGAGCTGGCACTGACGAATCAGGAAATCATGATGATTTTGATTTGGCGGGTGGTGACCACAACTTCAATAGCGGTCATCGTCGTATCAGCGAGCGTGCTTTTGAGGGATTCGATGTCCTGCATTTCGCTGAAGTCATCACCACCGAACTTGGCGCGCGCAGTGTCGTACCAGTCTTGGTCTTTTTGAGGGTCGCAACCCTTGAAGAAGAAAATCCATTTTTGTTCTTCCGCTGGTCCAGCCAACGCGCCGACA
This sequence comes from Pseudomonas silensiensis, assembly GCF_050434865.1. Classification (NCBI taxonomy): domain Bacteria; kingdom Pseudomonadati; phylum Pseudomonadota; class Gammaproteobacteria; order Pseudomonadales; family Pseudomonadaceae; genus Pseudomonas; species Pseudomonas silensiensis. Next base: position 416,363 of record NZ_JBNDJH010000002.1, on the reverse strand, counting down.
TACGCGCCTTGGTTCTTTGCGATAAACCACTGTTTGAGGTTGTGCTTTTCGCAGTGATCAACCAGTTGCTGAACTTGAACGCGGGACAGTTCGATTTTTTGAGTCTTCATGTATTTCTCCAAGGGATTTATCGAAATTCGATGTGGCAATCCTATGGAGTGGTGTCCTGTGCCAGAACCGGCATACGCAACTTTTCGAATCACTTAGATCGTCGGGCCCAGGGGCTATTTAACCACCAGTCAGCCGTCATCCGGCTGCTCTTGAAGGTAAGGCGTGCGGCGTTATGCTGGCGGCTCACAACTCATCTGCCCTTTGGAAATACGAATGCGGACCGAGCACCTCGAACGCTACGCTGCCCGTTTACGAGCTGAGGCGGCCGGGCACTATTCGATAAACGTCGATGTGCCCTATATGAGTGGGCGAAAACGCCGTCAGGCAGGGTTGCCATGGTCATTTGCCGGAGTGCTCACGTACCGGGCGCAGCGGTTGGCTCGCTTGGGGTATGTAGACGCTGCGCGGGGTTTGCCGGTACGACCGGAGTCTGAGGCTTGGCCATACACTGATCATTGATTGTAGGGCAACAGCTTCGCCTGGAGCACCTAATCGAGGTGCTGGCTTGTGAAGCCCGGTGTTGGGAAGTAAAGGTAGAATGATCCACTCATCCCCCGGATGTACCCGACGCCCACAGGGAAGCCTGAAACACCAGTCGCCCTGAAACCTAACAGCTGCAGGAAGGAACCCAATGGAATCCGATTCTGACTTTTTAACTAATTGGAAGCCCTGGGAGACCTGTCGGTTTAATGGTCAGGTGTTCATCATCAAGTTCGACAATCCGCTGGTCACCGGGGAATTTTGCCCAGCGAATATGGATGATCCTTTGTTTAAGGACCCTGACAAGGTAAACCCCGGGGCGCTTCAAGCAATCAAAGACATGCTCGATCAGAGTTACGCGAAATACCTCGGTACCCGACCAACCGTTAACCCACTTTCAGAAACGAGGGGTGAATCATGATCTATCGTGCGGTCGCAAGTTCTACGGCTTCCAATTGGAAGGACCGTAAAGCAATGGAGCGCGTCGTATTCTTTGAAGCGCCGAGCCGGCCAGAGGCCCGTCGATTGTTAAGGGAACTGCTGGTAGCGATTTGGGAGGTCAGTCCCGACTCCATCGAGTACTACAACCTGGATGACGAAAACGATCTGTTCGCTAACTCAATGGGTGGTGAGGAAACCGGCGATCTTCGGTTGTTTGAATGTGGTGTGGCATGTGGGCAAGCGATGTACACCGGCGGCGTCGGTCATCCCTTGATGCTTCTGGATCGGAGCCTTGACCGGGTGATGACTGCTTACCTTTCTTTGCCCCATCGCGGCGAGGCCGGTTTGCGCAAATACCTTGGCAAGATCGACTAGCCAGATAAGCCCAGCTGATGAACAAATTAGTGAAAGGAAATCATGATTATTCGACCTGAAACGCTCAGCGAAGCGGAATGCGCGTTGGTGTTGCAACACCGAGCCCGTCAAGCCTCGAAAACTCGTCGGTTTGTTAGGTATCTCGCAAGCGCTGCGACCCTCGGTACTGCAGTTCTCATAGCCATACTTTGGGTTCAAAGCGCAGAGTTACAAAGCGAGTTACTACGCGATGGGTACCCCGGTGACATTCCTGCACCCCTGTCCTGGATTGTCGCTGTCATCCTTGGCGGAAAAAATTAACGGGCTTTGGAAAGTCGTATGGACAAATTGATAGAACTTGCCGTTGTGGGATTCAGCATTTTGATTGTGATGCTGATTGCCTGGCCTTTCTTGAAGAAAGGGGCACAGTCAGATGAAGAACTGGCTGATCGTAGGAAAACACTTTGGCAAGGTGGGCTTATCTGCTGGATAGGAGCCGTCGTTTTGGTTCAGGTTGTTGGCCATCTGCGTCAGGAAAAAGAGTCGATCGACCGGAATAATGAAAACCGCATGCAGCAGATCAATGAGCAATATCGGCAACAGAATTGACCCGGGCCCTGAGCGGCTAACTGCACACCTCGGCCCTTGATTGGGCTTTTGGTAGAATCTCATCACCAGGGTGCGACATTCGCGTCCGCGATTTGCAGGTAGACCTCAAATGAACAAACCAGAACTCCCTGATCGCATCAAAGCCAAGCTCACAATCGAACTGGATTTCGCCAGGGAAGATCAGCCAATGATTGGTCAAGTGTTGCTGAACATCATCGACTGCCTTGGGATTTCAAGCTCAGGTAGCGGCTCCCACACCAGGCAAAGCCACTACAGCTACAAACTGGAGTCGAACCTTCCTTCCGAGCCTATGACGATGGATCACCTGCTAGACATGGCTGATGAGGCCTGCGAGCCAGGTGAACCGACCGCCAGGGAGCGAATCGCTGAATCCATGCACCCGGACTACGAAGAGGCAGACGCCTGGTGGGAAGGTCTGACCGAATCCCAAAAGGAGTGGTTTATCAACAAGTATCCCGGAACGAAATTGGTGACTGTGGCCTGGGCAACGCACAAACAGATGGATTTTGCCGACCGGGTCATTTTTCAGGCCCTAGAGTAAGGCCGCTCCAGCCCCGATGAGACACGACCTGAGTTCGCCGCGTTGATTGACACCCATTTCCGCTTCCACTTACCGATAGGGATTTTATGAGCCGACTTGACACCACAGCCTTAAACTTTGCTTCCATGCTCCTTGGGTTCGCCATTTACTTCACGGTCGCAGACCAAGGCAATTCGGCGTTCGTGGTCATGAGCAGCTTTATCACCCTTGCCTTTTCTGGGATGAATGGGTTCTATTTTGTCAGGGGAGCATTGCTGTATCTCCGAGAGGGTGAGCCGGAAAAAGTTACTGAAGGCACTGAGCCTCGAGCTGAATAGGTCAGCCTCGGACTGACTTTTGACATCCGCATTTACGAGGGATTGCTACATGGCCACCATCGCCGAGATTCGTCAAATGCTCGTCCGCGGCGAGACCGTCAGTTTGCAGCGACGGTATGTCGCTGCGGTATTGGAGGGATTGGCAGCTGATCCGCAAGGAACCGAGGTATACCGCGTGACGCCCCGACCTGGGCGAATGAGCGACATCGTTCTTGAGCCGCAGGTGCGAATCATTTCCGACCTTCAGAAACAGGGGTACTGAGTCGGATCTTACCTGTGGTTCGTCAATTGTGGCCGCGTGGGGGCATAACCGCCGGGTATAATCGCCAGATCGATTAAAGAGCCCAGACCTCCAATGTCTTCTGCCCCTGCTGATTCTCTTCACCTGTCCTTCCCTGAAGCGCCAGCGTTGTCGGCCACCGTCGAATACATGTCCCGCGTGCTGACAGCAGATGGGTACCCGGTGACCTCTTCCCGACGGCTTCAGCTGCTGCAAGATCTGCCATCCAAAGAGTCGAGCGGGATGCTGCTGGAGCACTTGCCGGCGGCGCTGGCTGATCCGGATCTGCCTTTACACCCGCTTTGCATGCTGCCTCTGTTCCTCGCTTGGTTTCCACTGGTTGGGAATGAGTTGGGATTGTCGCCGGTGCCTGGTAGCCACCCTAACAGCTGGCTGCCCAGTGCCATGACGCACACTCAAAGCATGGTCACAGAATGGATGAGTTACATCCGGCTCGTTGCGGCTGAGTTGAAGCGGGTAGCGGCCGCTGAGCTCGGGGTTTCAACCGGTGAGCCTTCCTCGCTTGCGGGTGCGACTGGTGTGAGTTTAAACCAGCTGGAAACGCGGCTTCAGTTCCTACGGTCTGGCCTGACGGTCGCTGATTCGAGCAAGGAGCTGGCGCGATGATTACCGACGTCCGCATGGACGATTTCCCCCAGATCTACTCGGACCTGGTCCACCATTTTGACCGCAAGCCTTGGATGAAGACTGTGGAGAATCTTCAGTACCAGGTGAAAGCCAACTCGCTCATGGAAGACTGGATACTCCGGGTTTATATGATCGCCTACGGTTTGGTCGAGTTCGACAAGTTCGGCCTTGGGGCGGCGTACGGGCCGAAATGGGAGTCGGTTAAGCACGCCATGGGCTTTGCCGCGCAGGTTTTGGCAATACTGGATGTCTCCACACCCGACAATGCTCGCAAAGCCATAGCGCGCGTAGATGGTGCTTTACGTAAGCCAGACACGATGCGCGGGATCGAGTTTGAATTCAGCATCGCCACCCACTTAAGTCGTTTGGGGTGTTCCATTGAGTGGCGGGAGGAAGACAAGCCCGGCAAGAACTTCGACATGCTGGTCGACGTGCCCGGAATCGGGTTGGTCGATTTCGAGTGCAAGACGTTCGATTCCGATACGGGCGAAGCCATCCATGAAGACACCGCCCTGGAATTCATCAATCGCTTGATGCCTTGGGCCTTGAAGGCCCTTCCTGATCTCCCGCAGCACTTTTATGGCATCTCGATCACTATGGAGAGTGCCATTCCCTCCAATGTATCTGACCAGGCACAGTTGGCGCTTGCCGTTGGAGAGGCCCTCGCGCGTACTGATCATCATTTGGATGGGGTTTGTCGGATTGATTTGCAGGGCGGCGACATTAGCAAGCTGCCCGCCGGCATGGAGGATGAGGCGCTCAGATCCCTCTCAAATTTCTTGCTGGGTGACCATCCGTCCCACCAGGTCATCACTGAACTGCCTGACGGCAGCCATTTGGCCATCCGGGTTGGGTGTGTGATCCCAAGCACTCTTGATAAACAGATGAAGAAAAAAGCCAAGCAAGCCGTCCGCAAGCAGATGACTGGCGAACGCCCGGGTTGTTTGGTGATGCGTGTTGAGCGCCATTCGGCTGAGGATCTAAAGGCCGAAGCGGGTGCCGAGGAAAACGACTTGTTCAATCTGGCCAAGTATCTGTTTGAGCATGCCGAGCATCCCCACTTAGCCGGAGTTGTGTTCGTGAGCGCGCCGGCCTTCACTCGTTTGAGTCCAACCAGTGAAAGCGGTCAAAGTTGTACCTACGCATTCGACAGTCTGTGGGGCCGATATCCGAACCTCGGCTTTCAGCGACTATTCATTGGTCGTTGAGTTGTTCGCCTGGCCGGCAGGTGAGTCCGGTTAAAGCCCGGCTTCTTTCACTTTTTCCCAGTCGATGCCAACTGTCCTCGGTACGTTTGGCGGGAAGTAGCAGACCACGGTGCCTTTGGCAGACAGCTCATGGCATGCACCGCCGGCATTTTGGCCATCAGCGATCAAGCCTGCAGCCTTGTCCTGGTGCACGCCTTGAAATTCTTCCCAACGCTCGGGGGTGGGTTGGTCAATTTTGACGGTCGTGACCTCAACCGGGATATCAATTCGCTGAGCCCCTTGGGCAAAGCCTGATACCAGGACTAGCGCGATTACACCTTTCAACTTCATTGCCTGCTCCGCTTTTTTACTGTTTCACTGACGGTGCGAACTCGCGCAGGACCTGGGCAAAGCGCGAAAGCTCATCCTTTTCCGGGTCACTGAGGGTGGCAGGCTTTGGGGAGGCGGCGACCTCGATTGCCGCGCAGGCTGAGAGGGCGATCAATGAACCCATTGCACCGGCCAGTTGCGCCACGGCAGTGGCCGCGCGCTCCAACTCTGCATCGGCACTGACCGATTCGCCGGCGACGATTTTCTCCAGGATGTTGGCTGCTGTGAGCAAACCCTCTGCATCGATTGGTGGGAGGGTTTGAGGATGAATCACATCGACGGTGCGGGTGCCGGTGTCAAGGATCAGGCCTTCGTGCTTCGTGGGGGACATTAAGCTTCTACCTTCGAAAAAGGGTCTTTAAGTTTGATGGTCGCGATATTTTCACGGTGGACGCGCACAGGCTCCCGGGCCTGGCCATGTTCGTCAATTGAACCGTCGGGTCCATAAACAACCACGGAACCCGCGTGATACTCATTGACGGCACTGACGTGGAACACCGAACCATCCTTAAGCGTCACGATGTAGTCCTGGTACGCGTTGGGGTTAAATACCTTTCCGCAACCCCTACCGCAGAAATTGGCCGATTGGCCCGATGGGGTAACTCTCGGGGTGTGGAACCCAAAACGACAGGTCAGGGCGCGATGAAGGTCAATATAACGTTCACGGCCGAGGATAAGCTCCAGCAGATTCATGCTGCTTCCTTTTGTTTTACTGGCTGGCGGCCAGGCTGGGCAACTGCCAGGTGTGAGCTTCGCTGCAGGTTGCAATCATGCCGCTTGGCAGAGCCTTCACACTCTCCGCGCTACAGGAACCCTGCATCTCTGCATTGTCCCTGGCCTGGGCAGCATCATGCTGTTCACGAAGTGCCGTGGTCACCGCTTCTGGGTCCCGGAGATGCTCGGGTAACTGTTTCGAGGCCAACCATAGGTAACCAATCCCAAGGCCGAGTAAGGCGCCCAGGACGGCGCTCATGAACTTCATTTTCCTTCGGTCGCGTCGATTGCTGCCTGCAGCATGGTTTTGACCAATGGTAGGTTGGCCACGAACGCATCTGCGTCGGCATTGCCCTGGATCAGGCCGGTCTCAATCAACGACTGCATAGCAGCCTTCACCATCACGTCAGTCACGAGTGAAGGCAGCGGCCGCGCCTGGTCATTGAGCTCAGGGGCGATCTTGAAGGCAGCTTCTCGGCGCTCAATGGGATAAACCTCGCCAGCTTCTGAGGCTGCGATCACCTCGGCACCGTGGATGCCAATGTCCGAGCCGTCGGCGAAGATGAGGTGCAGAGAGCGACGCGGGTCGGATAGGTCGGAGGACTTGCGATGGCTTACCGCCGCCGCCACTTGGCCTTCCGGTACCGCGACAACGTGAGTAGCCCGGAATTGCGCGAGAACGGTTTCCGCGATCGAGGGCGATGCTGGCTGCGACATTTTAAATCCTCAGGTGAACTGCGAATATTCGTGCACTGGTACCGCCGCTGCTGGCGCTGGAACCTTGTGCTGCAAAGCTTCATTGGTAGAGCGCCCCGGTATGACGTTTGATTTCCCTCTGAGGCGTTGGCTCTCGCGGGCAATCGGTACTCCGGGGCACTCTCCAATGAAGCTATCTGAACAGTAGGGGTAAGTGGTGCTGTGCCGTAAGTTTTTCCCGGCGACCGGCTTTCAACGCTCTGTGTTCATTGGCAAGACGATCACGCCTGATGTTCAGTTTGAAGCGCTCCATCAGTCTGTTTTTTGTTTTGAGGTGCCTGCTAACGTCGGCGGCCTCTGCATCCAATTCGGTAAAACTCAAAGCTTCCCCCGTTGGCCAGACGTTCTCAATGAAGTCATCTGTGGTACGGCATTTGTAGGCAAAGTTATAACTGTAGTAACCGAGTGCCTTGGCCAAAAACTCATTGATGACCGATATTGGGAGTTTGTTTCCTGATTCCTGGGATAGCACCTTCACCCTCATGGCCATTCGCTTGAACTGTCCAAGGTACAAACCAGACGTGGCGCTAATGATCAGTAGAAGGTCGGCGATCCGGTCATCCCGAAGAACGTAATCGTCGTCCTGTTGCCAGCCGGAAATGTTGTTCGCAGCGAGGAATGCGTCCCAGTGTTCACCAAGTGAACGAATGACGTGTCGAGCAGTGATCTGTGAAGGAATTTCCTCGCTTGGAAGAATCGTGACGTCAACCATGAGTTGTAAATCCTGATTATTTTTTCGGCGTATCGAAGACTATGTTCATGCACCGATCGGAATCGAAGTTCCTATCGACGCCCGACAGAATGATTCGGCTCATTGTACGCTCACGCACAAGGGCGTTAGTGGCTATGGCCGTGAGGCCGCAAACAACCACAATCAGCAAAGCTGCTCCACTGAAAAGTTTCTTCCGTTCAACTTTGATGTATCCCACGTTATCTCCAGCCAAACAGGCTCTCCTTCAAGGATTTTGGTGCAGAACCCGCATCCTTTACGGACTTAGCCCCACTTTTTAGGGCAGGGCGTGTTCGGGCCGGTAGAGGGCGCGGTCATTATGCTGAAAATGAATCAGGAACCAATACGGCGGTTCGCAAAGGTTGCCAGGGCATCCTGCAAGACCGTCGCCATGGTGATACCCAGGCGTGCTTTCAGGCCGCCGGCCTTAGGTAACTCGTACTGGATGTGGATCACATCCGAAGTGTTGACCTTCTCCTGCAGGTATTCGTCACTGGTCTTTAACTCGTCAGCCAGCTTCTGGTCGAGTGCATATTGGCCAAACCAAGACTCGCCGGTGGCCACCTTGTCGGTATCCAGCGTTGGTCGGTATTTGCTGACGAACCCCTTGAACAGGTTGTGAATGGCTGTGAGGTCCTCCTTGTACTTCTCGCGCCCGGCCTCTGTATTTTCGCCGAGTGTTGTCAGGGTGCGTTTGAATTCACCGGCGGTTATGGTCTCAACGTCGATATCGTGCTTTTTCAGCAGGCGGTGCACGTTCGGGAACTGAGAAACGACGCCGATCGAGCCGAGCAGGGCGAAGGGCGCGCACATCACCTTGTTGCCGAGACAGGCCATCATGTAACCGCCGCTGGCGGCAATCTTGTCGACGCAGATGGTCAGGGGTATGCCGGCGTCACGGATACGCACCAGCTGGGACGCGGCCAGGCCATAGCCATCGACAACGCCACCCGGGGATTCAAGGCGCAGCACGATTTCGTCTACCTTCTTGGCGTGGCCCAGGACCGCCGTCACCTCGTGGCGCAGCGACTGCACGGAAGACGCATGGATATCGCCGGTGAAGTCGATGACGAACACCTTCGGCTTGTCGGTAGAAGACAGGCCTTCCTTCTTCAGCTGTTTCCCAGCTTTGGCCTCGGTCTTCTTTGCCGCTTTGATCTCGGCCTTGGACAGCAACACGTTGCCCACGGCCTTGTGCAGCTTGGTGTAGAAGTCGTTGAGTACGCGTACCTTCAGGGAGCCTTCACCTTTCTTGGGCTTTCCGCTGCTTCTGGCGGCCGCCAGCATGGCGACGAAGATTCCAGCGGCGATGAGCACAGTCACCACCTTACCCAGGAAACCGATGTAATCCCAAAAAACAGCCAGCATGGTGAATCCTCATAAATTCTGTGGTGAGCGGCAGACGTCATTGAAAACGCCGCCCTGTTCTGCCGCACTCATCCGTGCTGGCAGAAGGAATATTCAGGGGGAGGCGATTGTGCCAACAGCGGGGGGGAAGAAAAAGTTGAAACTACCCCCGGTTTTTCCAGCAAGCGCCGGGGGAGGGGATCACTATCGGGCTTCGGCAACGACGCACCGGCCCGGGACCAGGATCAGTTCTTGTCGGTAACCGATGTTCTGGCTGCAGATGGTTAGGCGGGTCGCCTAACGAGGAAATATTTCATCAAACATTTCTTTCGACTGCCCTGTTCCCTCTTCAATTTCTGCGCGAAGTTGAGCCAGGGATAGGGCGGCAGTCAGGCTGGATTGCTTTGCCATCACGATTGCCAACTCATCACGCTTCTGAATGGCCGGCGGATAGAATGTCTCCACAAAGAGATTGATCAGCCCAGAGTGGCGAAGCTGTTTTGATTCACCAGCCTTGGTAATGGCAAAGCCACTGTCCATCCAATCGATGAGCACTGGGTACTTGTTGTTGTCGAAGATCCATTTGGCCACCTCGACCGGGTCAGGACTTTCAAAAACCACCTTTTCCCCGCCAAAGGAAATCTCGGCAACTCTTAAATTTCCATCAGACATTGGCACTTCCTTCATAGTCGATTAAGTCGGGCCATCATGCCGGCGCGTTACCGCCGGGCGAGAGCCGGTCATTGTTTAAAGGTTGTGGCAAAGACGGGGAGGGATACAAGTCAAAATCCCCCCGATTTTTCTGGAAAGAACTGGTGGACACTTCCGGGTTTCACCAATAGCCCACCCGCCCAGGTAGTGTGCCTTAGGCCGCCGTCTGGTGGATCGCGAAGGCTTGCTCCATCACAATGTTTGCTTCGCTGAAGTGGTTGCCAATCCGGCGCATTTCGTCGCCAGAGAGTTTGAACTTTCCGAGCCGCAGATCCGTTGACACTTGGTTGTAGGTTTCCTGGAAGCTGGAAACCTCGGCTACAAATTTCTGCTGGCCCGCCTCTGCGTTGAGTGGGTGATTAGGCTGGGTTCTACGCGCCTTGGCTTGGTCCATTAGGAAATCGGCGTACACCTTCCAGTTGGCCACGTAGACGAGCAACTCAGATTTGCTTGATGGCTGTTGACCAAGAACGGCGACCAAGTTTTTAGGCGTTTCGAATGTTTCGTTCAAATTCAAAATACGTTTCCTGTCTTCAGTGGTAGACGCTAAACCGGTGCATAAATGGCCAGGCATGGGACTCAGGCAGCGCGCACGTTGCACTGCTTCATGTCTACCCGGCGGACAACGTACAGATTGGCTACCACGCGCAAATACCGAGCGTCGCTATGGCAGAAGTGCTCGAGCAAGTCCCGCATGGAAGGGGTGACTGCTATCCCTGCTTCAGCGGGTGCGCCCTGTTCAATTGTCTCAACGATGGCGCACAGCCCTTCGAAGAATGCCTTGACGCCCTGTTCTGATGTTGGGGTGAGCGGTATTGATGCGGCCATTGTAGTTCCCTGGATTATTGGATCTATCGAACAGTCGTTGAGTTTAACGGATGGCCTGCCAAATCCCACGCATCCCTTGAAGGGCCGCTCTTCAGCGCCTTGTGCCCCAGCGATGAGGTGGGCACCGGGCTCGAACGAGTGCAATCTATCCGTCTAACAATGGGGCGATCGCACTCATAGCCTTAGTGGTGACCTCAGGCGTGCCTGCTCAAGTGGTTTCCTTCTCGAATTCGAACTTGATGGCGGCAATGGTGACGTGTGCGGTCACTTCGCCGAGCACGTTGAAGCGCGAGAACGTCTTGCAATCCCGATCGACCTGCAGGCGGTCACCGTCATCCAGCCCCAGTGACCATTCACCGCCATGGAGCTGCGCGAATCCGTAGTACTCAGGACTTTCGCTGAACCGTCCGCATTCCGATATGGTCGGGTCTTGGATGTGGTCTCCTTCATGCTCGAAGCACACAGCGTCGACGTTGAAGTCGCAAAGGTTCGCAGGCACCAGTGCGACAAATGCCGGCGTGAGGACGGCATTGATGGCCGCATCAACTTTGTCTTTGCTCCAGTCCCCGGCAGCGGCCACAAGAGCGTTTGCATCCAATTTCGTGGCGTTGCCGAGATCAACTTTGCCTTCCGTAACTGGTGCAATGAAAAGATTGTTGTCCCGCTGCAGCGCAACGTGCACGTCATTCAGTAGCAGTGCTTGACCAAGGCTATTGGACAGCAGGGCGTTGTATGCCATGCAGAGCGTGGTGAGGTTCAGCTGTTGATCTGTGAGCATGATGGTTACCGATTGGCTGTGATGTCCTCATTCTCAGCGCGGGTAGGTAGTGCCAGAACCACCCGCCAAAATAAAATGCCCCTCAGTAAAGCATTTTGATTTGGCCGGGCCACTGGCGGGCTGGAGTCAGTTTCTAGGGGAGGGGGCCGAAACCTGGGGCCCCAACTTTGGTGCTGAATGAGCCGGTCTGTCGACTCTTTCATAGACTGTGCAGCGTTTAAGGTTGTTCTATGCCAGCGGGCGGGGCAACCGGGGTTGTGGCCAACTTTTGCTGTAGCCCTGCTCGTCGGGCAACAGGTTGTTCTTGTCCGCGATGAGGATTTGATAAACGCGTTTCACTTCACCCCGGGTTTGTTTCACGAATTCCCCTGTGGCGACCCGCGCTTCGACCAGAATGCACTTTGTCCGCACGCCGTAGCCGGGTGTAGAAGCCATTTCGATGACGTCGTTGCGCTCTTGCTCGATGCGTTCGTGCGCTTTGGCCAGTTCTGCATAAGCACCCACTACATGCGCGAGCAGATTAGGGTCTTGGCCCGCGATCGCGAGCAATTCAAATCCTACCGCTCCGGTCAGGCCGATGCTGTAAGCGAATGCCGGCTGATCCTCATGTGCGAAGACGCGCTGTACTGCATAGCCATATTGTGCGATGGCACCGTTTACAGCAGCGTCCATGCTTGGGCGCAATTGTGTCATTCGAACGGTGCGTACAATATTGACCAGTTCATCAGCCGTAGCAGCGTCTTCGTTGACTAGGAGTTGAAGGTAGTCGCGGACACTCGCGTCCGGAGCCAGCAGAAAGTCCAGGTTGGTAGCGATGGTGTCCAACTGGAACGCGTTGATGCGCTCAGCGATCTGCGGTACCAGCAGTTTTACCTCGGCCAGCTGTGCCGGGGTAGCGTTAAGTTCGTCGGCCATAAAGGCTCCTAGGGCTCGTCATTTCGGTGATGTTTCACGTTCCAGCTGGTGCGCATTGTCGTTCTCCACGATCGCCTCGCAAGCCGGGCTTTGCCTGTTTAACGTTTGAATTCGATCTCATCGAAGTAGTGTTCGACGTCTTGGTTATCGCCGTAGCCCGTGGCGCTCATTTCGGAGAGAGCGACTGGTTCACCCTCAAGTGTCACGTAGCCGTGCTTGCAGTCTTCCACGTCGGCCTGGTCACGGCGAAGGATCACGATGTCCAGCGGGTGGTTGGCGTAGGTGGTGTGGATGGTGCCGCCAGTGTTGTCGATCACCAGTCGTACCCGGGCCTGTGGCGAGGTACTGCTCGAAACAATGGCCTGTACGTCCATCGGCTGGAACAAGCCAGCTTCAGACAGTGCTTCCATCGTTTCCACGCCCCGCACTTTGTATTCGTCTGCGTTCATGGCGTCGGTACCTTCGTTTGCGGTGGCCAGCAAGCCCTGAACCCTATCCAGACGCCCTTGCAGCGCGGTCAGGGCTGCAAGGAGAGCCGTTTCACGGACGTTGATGAGCACTTCGACAGAGTGGGCCAACTCGCTTGCTTGGCCGCCGGTTACGTAGCCGGTGGAACGAAGGGTTTTTTCCAAGTCATCGTAAAGCGACATGCTGGCTTTCCTTTGGGTCTGATTTCGTTATGGGTCCATCTTGAGGGGGGACTAAGTGAGCCAGAACCCCTTCGCGAAGAAACGAGAGGGCATTTACCCGAGGAGGAAAATTGCTTACCAGTGCCAATCCTGACCATTGAATTTCCAGCCCTGGTTTTGACTGGCACCCCCATTCAGTTTGAATACAGTGGTCGCTGTTGAATGGAGCCCTCTGGGGGGGGGGGCGCTGAATTACGACTAAGCGTGCAACGCGAGAACACGAGACACACCCTTGGCCCGCTTAGCTGGCCTACGGCAATAAAAGCCCTGGCACCTGAGGATTTCAAATGAAACAAAAGCACGCTCACTTCGCACTTGCCGCCGCCTTTGTTGTGCTGGCTACCGGCTGCGCGTCTTCGCCAAAGCAGGATCAGGCGGACCTTCCACCGCCGAAAGATTTGCATGACACAGCCGAAGGCATCCAGATCGAGGCGCAGGCAACACCGCAGGGTGAACCAACACCGGTTGTGCTTTCAAAAAATGGACATGAGGTCATGTACATCAAGCGTACTTACCCTGGATCAGAAGGCATGACGCCGCAGCAAATCGAATGGTCCAAGGCGTTCGGCACTTACGAGGATCTTCAAAAAAGCATTGCAGTAGAACAGGGCCACGTTTGGGTTGGCGCCGTCGTTACGCTGGCGGAGGGCAAATGCACAGAGTCGACCAGCTCTATTGCCGAGATACCAAGAGTACCCGGCGAGCCAAAAATGAAGGTTGTGAACAAGATTATTCCTTGTCCGACTGCCCAATCGAATTGAACGGGGAAAATCACGTTGAACCACAACTGCCATGGTGAATTCATCACCGTCAACGAAATGCACCGGTATCGCTGCTTTGCGGACGGTTCGGTAATTTCTTCCGCCGTCAGCAACGGTGACCTCTGCCCTAATTGCGGCAGAACCATAGTCGGTGTCAATGCGACCGCCGAAACGGCCACTACGGCGTGCACCAGCGATATTGGGCCGAGTTGGTCCAGGGTACTGCCAGAGGTTGAACTTTGGGCATCCAAGATGGCGGAGTTAGCGCGCTCAAAAATGACCGGAAATATCAGCGCCTCTGTCTGGCCCTACCGTCTCCGCCGCACAGAATATCTGTCCGTTGACATGACTGGTCAGGGCGGTGGCGATATGAGCATCACGATTGCGACAGGTGCGGACCGGACTGATTACAGCTTCGATGACTTGGAGACCACTTGCTTCGACGTTCCCGATATGACAGAGGCGTTGACCATGGTTTCGCGCTTTCTCCTTGCTGCTGATGCAACCATTTCGTTAGCTACACGCTGACCAGGGAAAATAGTATGAACATTCGGCGTATGGCTATGTTCGGTGCGTTATTGTCCGCATTGATTCTGGCGGGCTGCGCGACACAATCGGCTGAAACAGTGATCGCATCGGCCCCAGGATTTTTTACGGGTGTGTGGCATGGGCTTATCGCGCCTATCTCCATGATTGGGCACCTTTTCGACAGATCAATTGCAATCTATTCAGTGCCCAACAATGGTGGCTGGTACGCCTTCGGCTGGATAGTTGGAGTGGTCTTATCTTCCCTTGGCTGCAACGAGTCGAGGAAGCAGGTATTTCGACCCCGATATCTCGACCCAATATACAGAGACGACCGCGACAGCAAGAACTGAGCGAAACCTTAAATCCCGAATTGCACGGAAAAAAACAGGTGTTTTCGGTGTTCAGCGTCACACACCGGTTAGCAGACCTTCCTTTCTTCCTCCTGGGGCCGAAACCCACATTTAAACATTGGAACCAATTCAGTTCCGAAGCGTGGGACTAAACGTACCCCGAACTTGAACACCGAGGATCGGATTTGAAACCGAACCTCGGCGTTCTTCACGGCGTGCTCCAGGCTCAACTCACTCCCTGTTGAATTTCCTCTCGAAAACCCGACGGGGGCAGATGTCGCTGCCGCCGTCGGGGCAGCTCTCCCATTGATCGCAATCAACTTCTGTTTGGCTGTAGGACCTTGAGTTACCGATTTCGATTAACAGGCCAAGGAGAGGCTTCTTGGTGAGCGTGGCGGGGCGATCGAGCAGTGGGCAATGGATACGGCGGGTGGTGGTCATGGTGAAGTCTCAGCTATGGGTGAAGGCTTGAGCATGCCGTCACGACCAATTGCAGATGCTCCCTCAATGTAGAAAGCCCCATCCATCACTCCCTAGTTTCGCCGTTCAGCGTTTGTGGGAGGAGGTTGGGGCTTTCTGTTGTCAGTGCCTGTTTGCCTGAAGTGTCCGGGCGTCTGCAGCAGCTCCTTAGAGGCCGAACATGTCCAGCACCGCGTTGTAGTCGTTACCGTCGGGCGCTCGGCCTGCCGCATTGACCTTGTCGTTGTAGGTCCGCACCTTGTCGCGTGCATCTACCATCGACTGCAAGGCAGCACAGATATTGCGAATGCCGGCCTCATCGTCGCCAGTCGACAGTGTGAAGGCGTCATTCGGCTTATCAGATGCGAAACCTTGAACTTGCCAGACGACACCACCGTATTCTGCCGACGGCAAGCTGCAAGCTGGATCTGTGAAGGAGTTGGCAATGTGGTAGAGGTCGTCGCCCTCTTTGACAATCATCGCGAATTCCTCGCCTCCAATGTCATTGACGATCAGTTGCAACCCATCATCGGGGCCGTAAATGCGTGTTCCATTCGGCCCGGAGACACTGGCGAGCAGGGCTTCGTCTTGGCGGTCGTCGATCGGGAGGTGATAACTGTGATTCAGGCCCACCAGCAGAATGCTTCGCTGAACCTGGAACTTGGTGAAGTGGAAATTGGCGGTGTTTGCGTCGATGACAGTGGCGGTCACGGGATTGGCCTCAAGTTGTTTCTGCAGTTGATGAGCAAAGTCTGAGCTCAGGTCGTTTGTGCCAGAAGGGGCTGACGAAACGATATCAGCAGGGGCAGGCAGGATTGCTCCACGGTTTGAGTACCTGGGCCGAGATTTAACGCCGAGTTGAGGTTCTCGGACCTTTTGCCGCGCGCCAGCATCCACTGCATAGGGGTGTCCGTGACTGAGAGCGCTATGGCATCGAAGAAGACAGCTTTCCCGGAGCGCATCAAGCCTCAACTGGTAAGTCTGGTGGGCCGGCCGCCGGCGGGCGTTTGGTTCTGGGAAAGTAAATTCGATGGTTACAGACTCCTAGCGCGTATCGATACCGGGGTATCGCTATTCACTCGCAACGGTTTCGACTGGACGCATCGAATGCCGCGTCTCGCCAAAGATCTGGCCCGTCTGCCAGCACGCGGCACATGGCTGGACGGTGAAGTAGTTGTCCTGGATGAAGAAGGCATACCCGCCTTCCAGCCGTTACAGGCGGCATTCAGCAGTGGCCAGACGGATCACCTTGTCTATTTCGCTTTCGATCTCTTGTTTTTTGATGGTACCGACCTACGCAACAAGCCCGTAGAACACCGCCGCGATCTGTTGCGAGTGCTGCTGGAACAGTGCGACCTGGAATGCGTGCACTTCTCGGTCACCCTTGATGCTGACCCGGCCTCGCTATTAGTCAGCGCGTGCAAGCTCGGACTGGAAGGGCTTGTGGGGAAACGAAAGGGCAGTCGGTACACCGGGGAGCGCGGCCCGGACTGGGTCAAGCTCAAGTGCAACAACCGTCAGGAATTCATTGTGCTGGGCTACACCCGCGCCGCTGCAGGCATAGGCTCGCTCCTTATCGGCCTGCATGACGACGCAGGCCAACTGGTCTACGCCGGTCGTGTCCGATCTGGGTTCTCCAATCGGGAGCTCGCCCAGCTGCGGGTCAGACTGAGTTCGCTTGAACGCGACGCCCCGCCGTTGAGCTCGCCGCCTGCGCTCAAAGGTGGCGTCGTGGTGTGGGTGGAGCCGCTCGTGGTGGTGGAGATCAAATTCATGGAGATCACCCCCAGTGGCAAGCTGCGACATGCCGTCTACGTGGGCATGCGTGAGGACAAACCGGCGGCTGGAATCAGCCTCGAAAGTGACACGGATCTGCTGTAAAGCAGCCGGGAGGGTGAAAGTGTATGAGGTGACGATCGAGGCGGAGGCCTGCGTGCTTCAGTGCGAGGTCACCAGCATGCTTGTTGCCGAGGCCAGCCCATCAGCTTGGAGCAGTGATTGGGATGCTGAAGGCTATCGCGAGTTGGAATTTCAGGTCCTGTCCGGCATCGTTTTCGACGAACAGGGTGAACCCTCGGACCTGGGCCGAAATGGCTGTGCCGAGATGGCCGACCGATATGCCGAGTTCATTGAAGAACAGATCTGGCAACAGTACGACGCTCGGCTGCGGGAGGGTGTCGTTTAAGTGGCCGGGTACCGAAACCGGGTGCACCAAAGCCGCCTTCGAGAGCGCGGTACGCTCAGCCATTGATTGTCAGGATCGGAAACCAACCCTGACTGTAGGCCGCCTGCCCGTGCCTATCCGTTCAGGAGGTCCGAGCAGTATTCGCAGCTACACCGTGCGTCGCCTTCGACGTGCAGGCCCTGCTCGAGGAACAGTAGGGTACAGCGCGCGGTGTCGATCGAGCTCTGGTAGACCTCATCACGGGTCCAGTCAGGGAACACAAGCGGGTTAAGCATGCCGTAGGGCGAGATACCGTTGGCAAGGAGTTGCTCATCTGACTTCGGTTTCAAACCGAACAGATAGCACATCTTCTCGTAGCCGGCCCGGCCGGTGTCGGCGGTGATCTCGCTGTTGATGCGGTTGACCACTGCCTTCATTTCCGCTCTCAGGGTTGGAAGATGCTCGGCGGCCACCTTGGCATGATGAATCTCGCCCTGCATCTGCTCCAGCAAGTCTTTCACCGTGTGGACGTCTTCAGGCGCGTTGTTGAGGTAGTCGATGGCATAGAGCCCGCCGTTGTAGACGGTCAGGTGGACGGCGTGCACCGGCGAGCCCTGTTGGCGGTACAGCGAAAGGATCACGTAGGCGTTCGGGCGATTCCCGTGCTCATCAAGCAGCCAGTAGTTGGCCGCGCAGCTGTCCCCCAATAGGACAGGTATCGTTCCGCTATCGAGCAGGCAGGGCAGGTCTTGACTGCCGAATGTGGCGGGTCGAACGTCGGGGTGGGTGTTGATGATCCAAGTCATTGCTGGCGCTCCGGATGTTTAGAGCGCCCATCGTCACGCCGGATGGAGAGTGCCAGAAGCCTGCATTCAGCGAGCTTGATTCCCCATGGCTGGTTCTTATTCTTCCGAACTTTCGGGGTCGCTGATTGGATCGCGGCGTTCAAAGTCCCTGAGACAGGCATGCGCCGCGCCCAGTGGGTGGCTTTTGGGAAGGTCTGAACCCCCGCAGTAATCGACCACCTCGCGCAGCGTGGCGAGGAGCCGCGCCTTATCACGCTCCAGTTTTTCAATGTGCTTGCGCGTCAATTTGGCGTTGGAGAGTCCCATTTTCCGCCCCTTACTCAGAGAACAGCGAATAGTTGAAATCGACGATCTCGCAGTCAGCTACGGTCAGGCCGTAACCGGCATCGCCATAGGTGTCGATGAATTTCTGAGCCGCGCCAGCGTCCACAAAGCGCTTTTCGTAGCCAGCGCGAGAAGTGATCTGAACCATACCGAGTGACTGGTTGAAGTCGGCAACAATCCCGATCTTCGTCTTGATGACTTTGGGAACAACGTGCTCCGGCCGGCCATTGAAGTTGCGCATGAATTCTCGGGCTTCCTCCTTGGATGCGCCATCCAGCAGGTCTATCCATTGAAGGTCAGTGGTCAGTACGCTAACGCCATGGAATTCCCCAGCGTTCTTGTTGCTAAAGCAGACGGTTTCACCGCTGCGCCGACGCGCCGCTGCGGTCAACTGCTCGTCGCTCAGCACTTCAGCTACTTCAGCTTCAAAGGCTGGGTCTACAACATGCACCTTTTTGGAGAGGGCGATGGCCGCCGCGAGGTCTGAGCCCGCGTCTACAACCACACACTGCTCTGGGTTCTTGCAGGTGCGGTTGACGTGGTTGCGGGCCTTGCGAGCGGTGCTGTTTTCCAGTTGATCGATGCAGGTGCCGTTGAAGTAAACATAGAAGGTGGTCATGTCGTCAGCCTTGGGATGTTGGTTGGTGGCTAGAAAGTGATTAAAGAATGAGGGCTGAGCGGGCGTGCCAGAAGCTTAGGTGGAAGAAAATTAAGGAGGTTTGCGTCACGATTCTGGACCTAGGATGAAGTATGAGCTGCATCCTTTGGCTACCGAGCGGCGATCACGCCCGGACGGTGCCAACACTCCAGAACTGAACATCCGGAACGTATCCTGGCTGGTGATGGCTGTTCCCTAACGAGTTCCAAGCTTTGGAATCGTGAGGGGGGGAATGGCCAGCGGCCTTAAGTCGGAAGAATTCGAGATCCCCAGCCGGTGGTGCCTGTTCCCCAAACGAGTTCCAAGGTTTGGAATCGCGGTGGAAAACTCCAATGCCGCATTACGCTGAAGTGCCAGCTCTTTCCTGTGTCCCAGCGCTGCCGATTTTTGGTTTAGGGGGCGTCTGCCAGGCCGCCGCGCGCCGAGCAAAAAAATGTTTGTTATGCCGGTGGTGGCACGCATTAGGTGTCCGCAAGATGGACATCAGATCCTGCAGCAACCGCAGGCGAATGACAGCAACCACCAAGGAAAACCCGTATGGGCAAACAAATTAACAGCACCGAACTCACAGAGACTCTAACGCTCTCGGAGTGCAGTGACGGATTTTGGCTGTATGACAAGACTCGCGGCATGAATCTAAGTATGCGGGCAAAAACGCCACAGGATGCCTTCGTAGAGTGCATTTGCTACTACCAGAAGCGCCTCACCGAGGTGGAAAGTGACCACCGTAAACTGACTGCCAAGGTTGACGCTTTTGTGAGCCAGTTTGTGGAAGTCGAAGACGCCTAACGGCTGCGCTTAGCATAGCCAGCGAAGTGATCGTACAAAAATCTTGCAATGCCGGTGGTGGCACGCATCAGCTGTCCGGAAGATGGGCATCAAATCCTGCCGCAACCGCCGGCGAATGAAAGCAACTACCAAGGAGTGACCGATGCACACCAAAGGGAACATGACATTTTTCTTCTCTGAACGAGATCAGTTTTCAAACTGGTTCATATCGGAATTTGAGGTTAAAGGTGTGCGTTTCAACTGCGTTGAGCAATTCATGATGTATTGCAAGGCGAAGCTCTTTGGCGACGAATCGACGGCGAACGCAATCATGGCCGCAACTCATCCCCGTGATCAGAAGGCCCTCGGTCGCAGCGTAGCCGGTTATGACGATGCCGTATGGTGCTCACGCCGGGCTCGAATTGTTGCTCATGGCTGCTACGCAAAGTTCTCTCAGAATGAAGTTCTGCGTAAAGCCCTTTTGGATACTGGCGACACCGTATTGGTGGAGGCGAGCCCGTATGATCGCATTTGGGGAGTTGGCCTTGCGGAGCATGACCCGCGAGTCCTTGATCCTCGGCAATGGAAAGGTCAAAACCTGCTTGGTGTTGCGCTGATTGAAGTGCGGGAAAAATTGGTCGCTGAATTATCAGCAAAGACCACCACTGAGACGGATGAGCAGTTGCTTCGGTCTCTGGCGTTGGTACCGAAGTTCGGCATCAGTAAAGTCCAACGCCTTTGCACCTGGGGCTACAACCGTGCGGCACGAAAGGTTGATGAGCTGCTGTTGTCGGGTAAGATCCAGCAGGTCGGTGAAACCCCCTACCTATACCGCGTGTGCGCCTCGCTCGCTGGCGACATCACTTCCCAGGCACTAAATCCAAAACACGAATAGCCAAGCACTTAATACCTGGGTGCCAGGATGCATCCGACTATGGCGTGCCAGAGCCACTGCGGCTACGCGTGCCAGAATCTCCGGGGGCTGACCTAGCCCTCTCAGTAGCAAAGGCATCTCAACGTTTCAATTACCGCACCGAGGCCATAATTTTCCTCGTTGTAGAAAACCTCATTTGGGGATTGAATGCCGCCCGGTCGTTCGCGAGCCTCTCTGTGGTTTCGGAGTGCCAGCGTCCGAAGTTGGATCAGGCGATTCAGGCATTCAGCGAGCCAGGCCCCAGCCTGACGGCCCAGCATTGAGTAGACTCAGGCTAAGATGACTAGGCCTAAATACCGAGGAAGTGACCCGATGGCGACGATTGATGAGACGGCCGTAGATGCTGCAATCATTGGGACAAGTGGTCAGGTAGACGAAAACGATTTTGACGATGATTGTGTCGAAATTGCAGATATCGATCAGCCCCCGCGATATCTGAACTGGGGTATTCACGAATCGTTGTTGTTGACGGGTGAATACAGGATTCTCATCAGCTACGGGATCGCAACCGAGGATCAGAAGCGTGCAATGTTCCCAAAGCGGTCTGCTAAATCTGGCGGCTTGTCCCCAGGGAACTTTAGCGACGTCAGATGCTATGAGCTTTGGAACGATTTCGACCTGGTTGGGCTTTGTGATGTTTCTGTCAGTGGCTTCCACTTGGAAAGCTCAGTTCATTTACATGCCAAATTGGAATCTGTCTATCTGAAGCCAAAGTTCAGAAAAAAAGGCTTGCTCAGACCCTTTATTGAAGTGTCTGGCCAGGCAATCAGTCAGGAATTGATGACCTCTATGCTGCGAGAGTTTCAGAAAGGCAAGACAGGATTCCATGTCACCGTTGAGGCCGATCTTGAATCTAATGGCGGCCAGGCAGCCGTCCGGATTTTGGGTTCCCAAATTGAGGATGATCTTGAGCGGGCAGCTTCCTGCACCGGCCTACCAATCGAACTCGATATCATCGATGACGCCTGGTAGTGGTGGTGGAGATAGGTATGTCCTTTCCTCTCCGTGATGGAGTCCCACCAAAGGTTAAGCGGTCGCACGATGGCATTCTGATTGCCTTGGCCAATTTTATGGCCTCAGTCAGCCAGAAGTTCGAGAGCCAGAACTGAATCGTAGAGTTGAAGGAAATGTCGCTGTACCACCAATCCCGCCGTTGTGCGGGCTAAGCCCGTGGGAGAGGGACCGAACAGGAAAACAGACATGGGTGGTAATGCGCTGTCCTCACCCGGCTCGGGCGTTACATAAGTTCCAATCATTCGAAATGGAGCCTAAGAGGAAACCTCAACTCCTAGCTATCCGCTGAAGTGCCCATCGTGGTTCGCACGCTGGCGATTTGCGAGACATGGACATCTACCAGGCCCCCGCGCGGGTTACAAAAAATCTTGTAATGCCGGTGGTGGCACGCACCAGGTGTCCGGAAGATGGACATCAGCACGGCAGCCCGGCGCTGCACCATAAAGGCGGCGTTGCGAGTCGCTGAAAACATCTAGGAATGGAACATCATGACCACAACCACGAAGGCCGCGCCTACAAAGAAGCCGACCCTGAGCCAGCTGCGTCAGCAGCGTTGTATCAACGCCAATGAATTCCTACAGGTTATTGCCAACTGTGGCCGTAACTTTTTTCGCAACACTGGTTCTGGCCATGATGGCTACCTGACCATGAACGAACGAAGCACCATCGTCTGGTTTCACGACGACTTCACCAGCGCCCGGCTTAACGTGTCTAGGGAAGGTTACTGGGATGGGTTCTCCCACGGCGGGACGCTGAAAAGCCTGCTCGGGTCCGTTGGGAAGCATATCTTGACCGGAAAGACCATGCGCTACGGCTATTTTCAGCCGAAGATGGACAACGGCTTTGAGAACCCGTGGGGTTACGACGATGACATTTTGCTGGTATGCGATGCCGGCGTTCGCTTGGGGTTGATTACCCCGCCTGTAACGGGCGCGGCTCAACAAGGGAAAATCATGAATAACGAACAGCCCGTACCGGCAGTGACTACAGCGGTAGCAAAAGACAGGACAGTGCATAAAGTCGGCTGCCCAGCGCTGAACGAGCGCCCTGGTTGCACCTGCAATACCGCCTATAGGACTTTGACCGTAGCCGAAATTTGCCAGCTCAATGATCTGTCGGTGGTGAAGGCAGAAAAGGTGCTGACCAACTTGCAAGAAAAGGGGCTTGTGATCGGCTTCGTTCCTGGTGATGTGCATGCTCAGATCACTCTGACCGCTGACTCGGCCAAATACTTCGATTGATATTGGAAGCGAACGCTGCATAAAAATGTTGGCAATGCTGGTGGTGGCACGCACCAGGTGGCCGGAAGATGGAAACAGATTCCAGACACCGTTGGGGCGATGACCCCACACCGAATTAAATAAGGAAGCCAGCATGCCAACCTGCCATCTAATGACTCTCTCCTCCGGGGTGACAGTACCCCTGATGGTGCCCAACGCTGTGATGAACGCCGATGGCTTCTACGTCAGCTTCAACGACCATGACACGGCCCCGTCCCTGTTTGGGGACGTAACGACGGCTTTGGTCTTTGGCCAGATGCAGGCTTTCTACATCCTCAACGGCGACCACCGGGCTGGCTATGCCGGGCTGCTAAGCCAAGGATTCGATGCTTGCCTCGAATATTTCAAAGCGAACATTGACTCCATCAATAAACGTAGCGAACGCCCTTGACCGTTAGAGGTGACCTGATGAGCCAGAACGAAACAGAAATGAGTGAACTCGACAAAGCTAACGTCGAGGTGCAGCGCATAACGGCCCAGCGCGATTTGCTTCTGCTGGCTCTGGAGTCGCTGCTGGAACACGAAGGAACCGTTGACTCCACAGGCATCGGCGACTTCCCATCGGAGGCACTGGGTATTGCTCGCAATCAGGCCATCGCAGCTATCGCCGAAGTGAAAGCCGTCCTTTCGATGTAAACGCGCTTCGCGCCCCTAATCGCCTCACTTTCCGCTCGACGCAGTCAAATCCAAGTTTCAACTATGGATGGGGGCGTCGTGTGGGGATGCGGGGATGCAGTACAGCCTGGGGCCAGCAGCTTGCGCAATGAGTTCAGATCATCGGCAACCAATACGTCGCTTGTCGGCGTCGGCGGCAAAGTTGCCAGCCAGCGCCGTGCAATGAACTGGGTCGGGTACTCGATAGGTCTCTCATAGACCGTCCAGATCGACATGTGCTGTTCAGCCATGCGTCGACTTGCTCTGTGGGTGTGTGGTGATGGTGGTTACCCTCAACGCTCGGACCAGAAGGTGGCTGCGGATCTTCCAGGCGACCCAGACGATTGCCACCGCCAGGCAAGCATGGGTTTCGTGCGGGAAGAAGATCGCCTTCACCGGCGGTAGGTCCTTCCAGATCAGCACCAGATCAGCCAGCCCACTCAGCGCAAACAGTCCCACCACGTAGATCAAGAAGATCCGCGCCACACCCCAAGTCCTGAGCGCAATGGTGCGAAGTAGGCGGATCGCGGCTTGATCCTTTAGGGTTGCTGATTCCATTTTTCAGATCCGGGGTCAGGGTATGAATTTGACAATTCGTTGGTGCTGGCGACGTTACCAACCCGGCCCAAGGCCTGCCATCCAAAACCCCCGTCGATTTTCCGATGATCCAGAGATGAACACCGCGCGACGGCCGCATACTCCCAGCACGCTTCTCCTGAAATGCCGCTTTTGATCCTTATCCCCGGTTGGAGAGCGTGAAGATTGGTTCCGCTGGCACAAAAAAGCCCGCGAGACGGCGGGCTGATGGTTGGCGTTAGCTTGGGCGTACGACTACAGGTTGCAGGCTTCTGCGATCACCTGAGAAACCGTGAGCTGCTGTTCCTTGAGGCCTTTGACGTAGGCATCACAGGCGAGATTTTTCCCTTTGTCGGTATACAGCGCAAAGGACTCTGCTACGTCCTTGTCCCGCTTCAAGTTGTCATCGATTTCAGCATTGGTGAGCTTCGGTTGTCCTACCGTCTGAGCAGAAATTTCCGGCTGCACCACATAGGTGCTGAAAACCAGGCCCAGCGCGATACCGAGTACCGGGCCGCCAATGAATGTCATTACCAGGGCTGTGCGTGTGTTCAGCATTTCATTTTCCAGTTCCGTTCGTGTTGAGTGATCAAGCGACAGCCAGCTGGACTGTCGCTACAGTCCGCACTCAGCGTTCATCGCCGGCGGCGTCTTCAGGTTCTCTTGCTGGTACGACTGGATGAACATTTCACAAGCGGCCTTTTTGGCCTTGGGGGCAAGAGCCGCCATGGTAGGCAAGACCTTTGCCATGAACTCGTCCGCTTGTTCCTGCGTGGTCTGGGGAGTGGTGTCTTTGTTCAATTCTTCCCACGGGATCACGCATTCGCGGCTGATGCTTTCGGGAACGGGTTTGTTGTCCGCCGCGAAAGACATCACGGCTTTGCCGCACTCGGCCCTTTTCGACGCGCCGGTGATCTTGGAAAGGCTATTCGCGAGTTTCTCGGTCGCGAGTTGGCTTTCTACTGAATCAAGTCGTCGCTCAAGTTCCGTCAAACGCTCTGCGCCGGTGAGCTCGGCCGGAGTGTCAAACTTGAGGATGCCCTGGTTATACAAAGTGAATGCAGAGACAAAAATGACGACGACAACGGAAACTAACCCAACGGAAACCCAAAACTCAGCGTCGCGGTGGGGGAAGCTCAGGCTTTTCAATTTCAAATAATTTCTCCGTCAGCATGCGAGGCACCTGGGCGCGCGATGCGTGATGTAAATGCCACCGATCGACAGGGGTCGAATTCTACCGGAATGTGATTCCGATCATTGGGATTCAACCCCGGTCACCATTGTCAGATTTTTGGATGAAAGTGGTTACCGATTTTGCCGTCGAACCAGCGCGGGGCATTTGCACAGTCGCCACCGCACTTCAACCACTCTGGCGTGCAGGGAACCCACCCGGTCGGTGGCTGGTGTTCCTTGAGCGGCCGCCAGGCCTCGATGTCATCAAGCGTGAACAATTCGCCAGTGAGGTCGCCTCGGAACCAGCGCTTGTTGTCCGGCTGCAGGCGGTTGACCTCGGTGCAGGGGTGGTGCTGATCCGCTGCCAGTATCAGGTATTGCGCGCCGGGCTCGTACGCGGGTAGATCCACCACGTCATACCATTCCACAGGCTCGATGTTCGGTACCGGCACCGGCGGCAGTGCTTTGATCCGCTCGACCAGGTCCACGCTTTCAGCGTCTACCGACTGCTCCAGCAGGCGAGTTGCTTCGTTGAGATGGGTTTGCTGTTCCAGCAGTTGAGCGCGCAGTTCGTCGACCTCGGCATTTTGCTTGACCAGCGACTGTTCTGTGCTCAGTAGCTTGCCTTCCAGAACTGCCAGGCCGCTGTCGGCGTCATCCAAACCACGACTACCCACGAGACATTCCCAGTTTCGGATAGCCAGATCGAGGCGGCGGGCGACGTTGGTGTCCTGCCCATGCTCTTGCAGGTGCCGGCGTGCAAGATTGGCCATTGAGGTGCCAAGGGACACCAGCACACTTCCCGACACAATGTCTGGCGCTTGGTCAGCTTGCCCGATACCAACCAGAACCATTGCGCGGTAGGCACGCACCGGGTCCGGCGCTTCCTTGGTCAGTTCATTCCCGTATTTCCACGCCGCCGAGATCATTTCAGGAGTTGGCTCGATTGGAAGCCGAATATGGCCAAGCTTGGTCGGCGCTGGGGCTTGCTTCGTGCCCTGGTCAGTTTCAGTCATTGGATCTCCGTGTATTCAGTTGGGTGATGTGTCGAGGCTGGTAATGGTCGCCGCCTGCGCTGTGTGCCAGCACCCTCCAGCGCTGGTTTATTCCCGGTACCAGTGTCGTTACGCCCCGGGCTGCTTCTTGCGCCGGAATCGGTAACCAGCCTTCGATGAACTCGACCTGGTGCATCGTTCCGTCCAGCATTATCTCTGGCGCACAACCGGGCTCGTACTCAAAAACCGACCTGGTTTTTCAAGCGATGCGTTTACCTGCAATCGGGCGAGATGGTCGGAATCGTGAAGTGTGGGCGAGGGTGGTGACTCAGGTGGGCGGGCGTAAAGCGGACAGAAACATGGGCTCCGTGTCCGCTTTACGCTTGTGCTTAGGGGGCGGCTGCTGGCGCTGGGTAGTTGTCGTGCAGCGCGCCATCGATCAGGCGGCCAGTCACCCGTTTTCCGAGGCGAGACATGAGGCGTTCACCGGTGACCGGTGCGTCGCCC
Source organism: Pseudomonas silensiensis (assembly GCF_050434865.1). Taxonomy (NCBI): domain Bacteria; kingdom Pseudomonadati; phylum Pseudomonadota; class Gammaproteobacteria; order Pseudomonadales; family Pseudomonadaceae; genus Pseudomonas; species Pseudomonas silensiensis. The sequence goes on along the minus strand of NZ_JBNDJH010000002.1, from coordinate 389,565 downwards.
TGGACGGCATCGCGGGCCGTTCCGTCTGGTGCCACGATCGCTTGCCGTGTGGCGCTGTTGAAGATCAGCCCTTCGGTTGGCGCATCTTCAGGCGTGACCCACTCTCCCCACTGCTTCATCAGGAACGGTACATTCGCCGCCGCGCACTGGTCGCGGATCAGCCGGGGCCACTGTGGGTGCATCGGCCGGGCCTGTGGTCCCGATTCGCCGCCGGCAACGACCCAGTCAATGCCGGTACCCAGCCAGGCGCTGACATCGACTGGCCCGAGAAGTGGTTCCATGCTCAACCACCGAACTGCCGCTGGGGTTTCCAGCAGCAACGGGATGCGCTCGTTGGCCGCGTCCTGGTTCTCAACGCTGACGCCGATCCAGACGTTCGGCAATGGCCACGGTGCCCGGAATCCGGACGCACCCAACTTGCGTGATAGATAGCGGATGTTCAGAACCTGCGTTGGCGTGAACATGCCCTCCATCGTCTTGGGTGCCCATGAGTCGGCAGCGGCTTGCAGGCCCTGCATGTACTTCAGCATCCGCTCTGGGCGCTTCGTCAGGATTTGGAACGTGTGCTGTGAGGCCTGGGCCATGATCGCGAAAATACGGTCGATGACGTCGTCGCTCACGTTCTCGTGGAATAGGTCCGACATGGAGTTCACGAAGATCGCCCGGGGTTTGCTCCAACGCAATGGCTGATCCATCACAGCGGGCACAACCTTGATTTGACCGTTCCATTGGCCACCTTTGGCCAGCAAGCCATCGTAGGAGCCTTCACCCTCCGCAACGCCGCGGCCACGCTCCATTCGAATGATCCGAGCGGCCTGGCCCTCGGCATAGCAGTGACGGCAACCGTCTGACACTCGCGAGCACCCGCGGATGGGGTTCCACGTCGCGTCCGTCCACTCGATCTGTGTGTTGTCGCTCATTGAAGGACAGCCTCGGCTGTTGGGAAGGTATGGGTGAGGAGGGCAGTGTCATTGCCGGCGACGTGGTAGGTCAGTACCGCCCCCGCCGCCTGAAAGGTGAATTCACGCTCCATCATTTCCAGATATTCAGCATGCGTGAACAATCGGCCCGGACTGGGGTGTTCAAAATTCGCGCCATTGAGGTTGCGGAAAACGATGCGAATACTTGAATCGCCGCTCAGGAAGTTCTCGCCGTTGATGCGCAGCTCATAGCGCACGCTGTCGGTGATCCGCTCCGGCGCGCAGTGCACCAGTCCGGCATTGACGGTGTAGAAGTGGTGGCCATCGGTCACCGCGTCGGTGTCGTTGGCGTCCATGAACGACTGGATCTGGGTCAGCGCTTCAGGCTGGATGTCCAGTTCGGCCCGGTCGGTGATGAATGAGCCCCAAGCTTTGGGATCGGAGCGAGGCAGGAATTTCATTGGCACGGGTACCAGGGTCAGTTGCTGGCCGGCGGTGCTTTGGATGTTCAGCGATGGCGACATGGTGTGGGGTTTCCCTTCGATGTTGGTTCGAAGGGAAGTGTCCTGCGGGTTTGAGCGTGCCAGAAGCCAGTGATGATCTATGCAGCGTGCCGGGCTATTTGCTCCTGGAACACCTGAGTCAACTCGTCTTTTACGCTGGCCAGCATAGAGCGCCCAATATTTCGGCTGCCACTGCATCGCTGCTGGATCTTCCGCAAGTGCGGGAGTCGCGAGTAGGTATTGAGGTAGGCCAGAATCTCGTAAGGGGTGTCTTGCCCATACAGCGATTTTGTAATCTGGTATGCATCAGTATCGAAGATGACTAAGGTCAGAAAGGCGACGTTTCTCCGCGCTTCGTCCAGCTTCAAACTCAAGCTCCAGCATTCATCCACTCGGCCATTTGCATAGGCGTCGGTCAGCGCCAGGTCCAGCTCAAGCACCGGCTTTCGGCACGCACTCAGCGCGCAATGAACAGCAATGTTCATGTTGAATCGCCCTTTGACCCAATCAGGCCGGGTGCCCAAGATTTTGGATTCCCACCATGACTGCTCAAATGCTGATTTCGTGAAGTCAAACTCGAGACGACGTTTCGCCATCGATTCCTTAATAGCCTCTAGCTGGCGCTCCTTAACCGCCTGATAGGCCTCATCTCCAAGCGCCCATTTCAGGGCATCAACAAACTCACGCTCCTGGTAGATGGCGAGCCGATCCGCTGCCGCTCGATAGAGAAATTTGCCCTTTGTATCGAGGATTCGCTGTCTGTTGACGTCGTTCGCCTGGATAGCCTGCCGTAGCTGATCGTTCAGCTGCTTGATGGCCTCATGAATGACTGTGAGTACCATCGAATGCTGTGGGCTTTTTAGGATGAAATCAAAGCAGAACTGCTCGTCCTGCAACACGTCGTCAACGGTGAGTAGCGTCATCGCTCGGGTCCTTTGTCACTGATGGAAAAAGCTTAACTGCTTCATTCCGGACGCCGTACCCAAAACATGCCCTGGAATTTCAGTTCTCGCCAAAGGCCGTTCGGTCAGAAATTCGACCGCGCGCCAGTCCGGTGACCATGCTGCTGCGCTATCGATTTCGTTTGTGCCTTGCGGCTAGGCTGCATCGAACAGGGAAAGCTGAGGGTGCGATGGCGAGGGACTGTGGACCACTTTCGCCGGTGCTCGCTTTGTTACCGTGCTAGTTACCGGGGCGGACTCAACCACCGGAGCGGACTCAACCACCGGAGCGGACTCAGCCACGGGGGCAGGTGTCACGACGGGGGCCTGCTCAAGCACCCGCACTTCCTCAGTTTGGCATCCAGCGAAGTCACACAGGACGATCTCGCACACAGGGCTCACGCCATGCCACTCGTTCAGGTAGGCCGACGTGTCCAAACCGCAATTGTGGCCGAGCACTATGCCGGACTGGGTCATGAATTTTTGGCACTCCTGCGTGACCTCCTCGCGGTAGGCCCGCTCTCCTGAGTATCGGAACGGCGCGGAAGACTGCGGGACGATGAAGACACCGTACTTAGCGATTTTGCTGGCCACCTCGATGAGCTTGTATTCGAAGCTCGCGCCGGTGTATTGCCCGTTGAATGCGGTGCCTGTCTTCACTGCCCCAAATGGCGGGTTGGAGATGGCCACATCGAAGCGCCCCAGATCTCCGAGGGTGAACACGTCGCTGATGATCCACTCTGCCTCCGGTAAGACGCGCTTGCCGACCTCCGCGTACTCGGGGTTCAACTCGACACAGACGATGCGCTCAGCACGCTCTCGCGACGCAAACGCCAGTCGACCGATGCCTGCGCACAGATCAATCATCGACTTGCAGTCCGGAACCTCGACACTGACATCGTTTGCCAGTCCCTCTGGGGTGAAGAACGCGCCGGCCAAGCCATTCATGTTCGTGGCTGATTCGTGGAAGTTATTCAAGATGAAATGGCGATCCTCCAGGCGCAGGTGCTTGTCGGAGTAAACGAGGTCGAGAGCCTGTGAGTGCAGCTTCGCCGCAACCTTGGATAGCTTGGCCATTTTGATTCCTTAACCCGCCGCGGGGAGATGTCTATTTGATGGGAGGAATTTTCCGGCGCCGGCGGGCGTGCCACTACCCACTCATTTAGAAATGATTTTCGCGGCGGAGCGACCTTTTGCGCGAATCGTTATTTCCGATTTGAGCGCTCGAAGTTTCCGGATTGGCGAGTTGGAATCTTGATTGATGCTTTGCACCTAAGCTTTGGGGATGAATGCGAACCCGCGACACGGTTCAAAGCGATGGTGGGAACGGGAGCTTCCGAGTGGCCGCTCCGTTCATTCAGTGACGATCCCCGCGTTGCTTCAGCCTGGAATCCCAGGCTATCTGAGGTGGGGGGAGGGTGACGGGTTAGTTCGCGCTGTCTTTATTGGCTGGCAGGACGTCGCGCAGTGGAAGGTTGATGCTGTGCAGAACAAACCACGTCGCAGCTGCCAGCAAGAGCCCGCCGACAAGCCAGACGTGGAACCACAACAGCAGGTACGCCCCCAACAACACTGTGAAAGCGGTCAGTCCGCGAATACGGTAACCCCTTGCCGCGAGCTTCCTGCCGGCCATGACCGCGGTGAAGAAAAGAACCAACAAGTTTAAAAACGTCATCATGGTGTTCGACCCCTATTAATTTGGAACCCCGGGTTCAGCTCTCAACAGACGGACGGCCTTCACTCGTGCCGGGGCCAGGCAAACTCACCAGGCAGGCTGGAACGCTGACTGTGTCGCCAAGCTTGGAAACGACGATGGCGCGACAGATAGCGATTAGGGCTGTCCGCCCTGTCGCGTCTGCATCCGAACTTCCCTCGTCAATCCAGAATGTTGGGCTTTCCCCGCGCAGTGTCGCAGCTACATTCCCTCCATCCACCTCGTACACGGCAACGCGGTACTTATCGCGCAGCGGTCCGCCTTGGCTCCAGTCGGTGGATGGTCGGTAAAGCGGGTCTGTGTCGACGATGTAAACCAGGCTCTCGCCATCGCCATAATTTGGTGGAGTGAGAGCCGGTTTCAGTCCCTCAGCCACTGCCACCGCCCAGTCAAGCGCCGCTCGAGAGAGTCCTCTGGCTGGCACCTCGACCATTACGATTTCGGTTGTCATGGAGTGATCCTCACTTCGTTGGCCAGGGCGTTGGTTTTTTGTAGCCTTTGGTTTGGGACCGTGGCTTGATCATGATGCAATTCAATTTGTGGCCGATTCGGCTCTGCTTGAGGAGGATGTCGTCAATCAACTTGTCCGCCAGCCCGCTCGATCCATGGCCCATGCCTGCCATTTCCACCTTAAGGCTTTGTACATCTGCCGGTGCATCCGTCATCAGCGCTCTCCTGTTAGCCAATCGTTTCCAATCTCTGGTACCGACAAAGCCCCACAATTTGCGAGGCTGTGTTGTCACATTCGGGTTCAGCGGTGCGTTGGGACGGATGCCTTCTTCACGCTGGTGTGGCAGTAGATGGGGTCGCCCTCATTGAAATCGCCCCGGACAATTCCGTCCTTCCAGCGGATACAGCCCGCCGCTTCGGGATCAAATGTACCCACTGCTACTTCACCGCCGGCCTCTGCCACGGTCGTCAGTAGCGATTCAATCTGCTGAATGACCTCTTTCAGTGGCGGTCGGTGAAAGTCTCGCCCGATCATGCAGGGGCTATCTTTGCAATCGACCTGATCGGATGGCTCGTTACTGCCGAAGCATCCCGGACATTTTTCTTTGGGCTCCAAGTGCTCCTTGAGGTTGGCCACGTACTCGGCAATGGCACGCTCACCCGGACCGGGATTGGCCTTGTTCGTCACCAACAACAGTCGTTGAAGTGCCTGAATGCAGGTTTCATCGGAGGTATGGCACACGCCGCAGTGTGGGCAATGGCCACGATCGCTCGTGTTGGTGGTGCTCGTCGCTGGCGCTGCGTCGAGCATCAGGCCCCAGGCGCTCACAGCCCGGCCACGCGCAAGGTCCTTGTCCTCAGCCTCGCCATCAACTGCCTTGACCATCTCCGGCGTGGGTTTTATCGGTACAAGCTTCCAGCCCGGCGGCGGCCCGGGCGCGAGAAACAACGGGACGTTTTCAGTCTGGCCAGCTTGCCGCGCGGAAACCTGCGCATATCCGCTGTTCGGGAGCCTGAGCCATTTGAGTACGGTGTCATTCGTCCAGGCCGCCGGCTCGCCGAGCTTGAACAGATCAGCCATAGCACTAAGCGCATCGAGCGCTGCGATTACGTCACTGTCACCGGTGCCGTAGTGCGTATGCTTGCTCTGGCCGTAATGTTCGAGATCCGTCTTGCCATTGGCGTCTGTGGCGTTGCTACAGGCGTATTCGGGCGCTTTACCGCCACCCATGCTGGCGACCGTCAGAGGGGCTCCACAGACCCGGCAGGGTGGCAATGGTGTGGTGGTGTAGCGTTCACGCAAGGCTTCGATCTGTTCGTGCGTTATCGGTGGTAGTCCGTTATTGCTCATCGTTGACCTCCGGTGCTGGGATCTCGACCAGGCTGATTTTCTCTCCGAGTTCCAGCCACGCAGGAATCGGTTCCGATTTTGGTAAACGAACCTCCACCAGATTCATACCCGGCGTGTACGCGGATACGTGGCCGGTGATGGACCGGCGCTGGCGCTGCGCGCTCATCACCAGGTGAAGCAACGTCTTCACCTCGTTGCAACCGGTGTCGCGGTTTTTCAGGTAGAGCATGGCCCGACGCAAGGCGGTTTCACTCGGGATTGCGTCACTCGGCTCCGCGGCGGAGAGCTGCTCGGCCATGGAGAGGTGGGCCACCAGGTCCTCCCGAGCTTTCACCGCGTCAGGATGTCCCGGGGGATTATTCAGAAGGCTCTCTACGGGCTCGCGGGGAAGGTTGATCATTGGGTTTTGATCCATGACAAAGAGTGCTCCGGGCAACATCAAAATTGCAGACGTGCTTTGAGGTCGTTGTATTGGTCTTTGGTCAGCTTGTAGTTGGCGACGGCTTCATTGACCAGCGTTCTCGCCGCGGCCACGTGCACTGGCGACCCTGACGTGACAAACCGCTCCACAATCTGCTCAAACTCCCCACGAGTTCTGAACGTGATCCCGTTTGATTCCCATGGGAACGCTCGGCTGGGACTTTCTACGCCCGTAGCGCGCACCTGGGCACTCATTCAGATGCTTCCTTGGCATCGGCCAGGGCGACGGCCGCGCGGATGGCTTCTTGTGCTGTCCGACCTTCGGCACTGGCGATGGCTTCGGGTTCGTCACCCCAGACGGCCGCAATGGTTGGCCCTTCGTACTCGTGCTCGATGGAGATCCGTCGCGTGTTGATGATCTCCATCAATTCCGCGTCGTCGGCGTTGGACACAAGCTGCTTACGCAGATCCGCTTCCCGGGCCATGCCGGCGTCATAGTCTTGCAGCAGTTCAAGGATCAGTGCAGAGCGAGGATTGGTCGCTCCCTGTTTCTGCGCTTCTGCTCGCAGTTCTTCGCAACTGTCCCGTAGCGGTTTGTATTTGTCGTTCATTGAGGCTCCTTTGCTTCTCGAAGCTGATCTTTGACGCGTGCCTTCCAGAAAACGCCCGGTGGCCCGCGTGCATGGTGAGTATCCTACCGGCGCCGTCCAGCCTCACCCAGTCAAAGTCAGGGCTAAAAATTCAGAACGGCGTTCAGTGGCTGATGGGTTTGTAGTTGCAGGGAGGGTGCCGGCTTCACTTCTGTTCGAAACAGCGCTTTACCTGAACAGCCTGCCTTTGTTGGATGCGGTAGGGCGCTCCGTCACGCCCCACGCTGAGTGCTGCTTACCAGTCGTAGGCTGCCAGAGCCTCGACTGCGTCGGCGTCTTGATCCAGTCGTACCCAGTCCGCACGGGAAGTGGTGTTCCCGTGGGCGCTGCGCAGGTTCTTTGCGCGCAGCCAATTGCGAATGTCGTACAGGCACTGCGGAATGGTGACGGTTTCCGACTCCCGCACTTCCAGCTCGTCCAGGTGCAGGAAGAAGCCGTGTTCCCACGATGCACACGGGCACCATGGATTGTTGTTGCCTTCCTTGGTCAGGAGTGCGGCGACTTCCTGGGTGAGGTGGGCAGTGCTGATGACGGGCAGGCTGTGGATTTCCATGAGATGTCCTCGGTGGTTGTTGGTCAGTGGAGAAATCTTCTCCCGACGCCGCGCGTGCCAGCAGCCCTTGAGGAAAAGTTTTGTGCCACTGAGTCCAGCCCCCTATAACCGGCATCCACTCTCACACTCCGGCTTCCAATGCACGTTGGGCTGTAGGGCGCACAGCGGCCTCAGTCCTCACCTGTTGCCACTCGAAACTGAAACCGAGATCAACCAGCTGCTCCAACCGCGCCGGCCCGGGCACATCAACCCATTCGGCTTTCTTGAGCCATGCGAGGAAATCCTCTGCCGTTTGCCCGGATCGGCGCCGAAGCCACGACACAGGGCCACTGAGATTGATTTCTGCCCATTCCCCAAACTCGTCGTCGAAGCCGCCAATCTCCTCGATTTGGTCCTTGTCACGCAGCATCAATGCGATGTGGCCACCGTAGTAGTTGGGCGAGGTGCCGTTGCGCCAACCTGCATCAAGCAGCAGCGCTTGCTCGATGCTGTCGGTGATGCTGTAGAAGTCCGGGCCGCCCACACTCGCCTCACTGACGAAACGCCAGTACAGAGGCCCCAGGCTTGGATGCGAGGAGGTGACGACGACACCCGTGCGAGTGCGGGTGTTGCCGGCCACGTCGTTGGTGGTGTCGAAATTTGGGTTTGTCATGGAGTAGGCCCATCAGTAGGTTGATGTGGCCATGTTCTACCGGCGCCGAGTGTGCCAGCAGCCTAGTCTAGGCTTAAAGCTTCCCATCACCGGCCGGCCTGCGCGGTACTTGCAGGTAGAGCCCCCACTGACTGGAGCATGCAGCATGGAACAGGAACGCGTTTTCACTGAGCTTTCGTTTCATCTCAACGGAATCGGAGTGCCCGCCTCCGAGGTCGATTGCCAAATGTTCATCGGTACCCGCATCAACGGGGCCGTAATGACGTGGGTGGTGGTTGTTAACGCGGCCACTTCGAACGCTTTCGAGCTGCCCGGCGATTTCGAACCAGACAAGGTGGTCGCCATAGCCCAGGCTGTCATCCAATGGGACATGTCCATGATGGAAATGATCCCCTTATCGGAGGAGATGAAGCTGGTGCTAGCCGCCGGGGCGCGGTCCATGCTGCCGTGTGATTTGCGCGAAATGCTAATTGGGGGGTAGCCCTCCGTGTCACCCAAGGCGCGGCCTCTCGTTAGAAGGGCCATGAGGCCACTCGCTGTGTCTGGGACTGAATCAGTCAGCTGCGACTTCACCAGTCCCATGGGGCTGGTCAACCTTTTGGAAGGTCGCAAGCTGCCACACACGCCAACTCTTCTCCGTCGGCATTCTGGAGTCCTACAAGCGACGAACCCCAGTCCTCAAGGTCCGGTGTGTCCGCGCCGCCGTTGTCAGTCAGCATCATGGTGCGGCCCTCTCCCACGTCGCGATACAGGCCAGTGCAGCCGCTGCCGGTATCCATCACTTGGAAGCCATAAGTCACCGGGTCAACAGGCGTTGTGCCATCCGGGGACAGGAAGGGGTTTTGAATCAGCTTGCCTTCATGAGTAAAAGCAAAGGACGGCAGTGATGGGTTGCAGGCGATTCCTTTTGGCAGATCCCCGGCAGCCACGTTAATGATCACGCCTTCTTGGTAATCCTGAAGACCCCCCAACAGTTCTTCCCACTGATCCCCTTCAGGTTTGTTCAGGAGCCCTACACGGGAGGATTCCCATTCCTTGAGGTCAGGAGTGGAATTGCCACTGCAATCGGTCAGGAGCATGACGCGCCCGTCGCCCAGATCCCGGACAAGCGCCGCGCACCAGCCGCCTGTGTGGGTTTCCACGAAGCCGTAGTAGCGAACCGGATCTACGAGGTGTGAACCGTCCGGGGTCAGAAACGGATTGCGAATGGTTTGGCCATCATAGGTAAAGACAAGATCGGTCGACATAGGAGTTCTCCAGTAGGTTGGTGTGGCCATAATCCTGCCGGGCACGCCGTGCCAGAACCGTTGCCTACAACCGTTTTTACTTCGGGCCGTCGCTTGGCCATGCCGTGCCGACACCTAAGTTCGGATGGGAAAGCAGAGTGTGGTTGGTTTCGCGGGTTGGGCATCGACCGGCGCTGCCTACCGCCGCGTCACTTTCCGATCTTCGGGGCTGAATGCGAACCCACGGGGGGCTTTCGGAATTCCTGGTGCCGCTCCTGACTTTTTGGGCTTCGCTTGTCCACATGAAAAAAACCCGGCACTGAGGCCGGGCTGAAGGGGTAAGGACTGTCCTTGAGGTTAGCCCACCATCACGCGAGTGCTTACACCCTGATTGGCCGATACGTGGGCGGCGCGTATGGCGGCCAGCGAGCGGAACAGTTCAGCCATGTCGCCGTTGAGGGTTACTTGCACGGTCACCTCCGACGGGATGTCACCCATGAGCGGCAGGGACTGTTCCAGCTGCTCTGCAATTGCCAACAGGGCAGGGAGGGTGTTTTCCAGATCCTTGCGGCTGTACAGCGCTGAGGCCTGATTGGTGCTCTTCGGCGTGATCGTCGCCGAACCGTTGCTGTGTGCCACTGCGAGCTGCTTGGACAGCACCTCAGCGGTGTCGGTGCCTTCCTTGCGGCACTGGCGGGCTACCTTCATCGCTGTGGTGGGCTTCACCGCGCCGGATGCGATCATTTCCTGAACCTTGGGCTCTGTGGCGCTCAGTTCCAGGTAGTAGTTCACATGCGTTACGTTGCGACGCATCTCTGTAGCGATCTCCTGCACACTCATGCCGTCTTCCAGCAGCATACGGTAACCATTGGCGCGCTCCAGTGGGTCCAATGCTTCTTGGGTGTTGGAGAGCAGCTGATACGTGATTTCGGAGCGACGGCCACCAGCTACCTGAATGACGCGTACCTGCTTGAGTGTTGCTCCTTCGGAGAGCGCCAGCATAAGTCCCTCATAACGGTGGAAGCCACCCACCACACGGAGGGTGCCGTTCTCCGTGACCACCGCCAGCGGGTCTACGTGACCTCCGGCCTTGTAGGTATCCGCGAAGCCTCGCACCTGCTCTGGGTTCAACGTTTTGCGGATCGAGTCCTTCATGTAGCAGCGCAGCAGTGCCACAGGCATCTCGAAGGCGTTGTGGCGCTTCGGATCGAAGTCCAGACCCAACTGCTTGTCCTGGATCAGTCTCTTGGACACGTCATGCATGTTGCGCACACTGGAGCAGCCGGCCAGAGCCTCGCGGGCGGCATCAGACATTGCGTTTGCAGCGATAGTGGTCTTGGTCATGGGTAGTTCCTCGTCGGTAAGTTGATGTGGCCATCTTCACCGGCGCCGACGCGTGCCACGAGCAGTCAGAAAAAACTTTTATGAGAGTTTTTGTTGGGGCGATTGAGCCCGCCGGACAGGTGATGGATACCGAACCTTGGCTTTGATTTATGTACCAGCAGAGAGTGGGCATGACCGCTCCAGTTCCGAACATCGGGCTTGAATGCGAACCCTGTGCCGCCCTGGTTATGCTCGGTTGTTGGTGCCCAATGCTCGCCGGTTTAGGGCACCTGAATGCAAGCGCGGAGCGAACACCCTCAGTCATTCGCTCCGCGCATTGGTATAGGGGCTTACTGTGCTGCCGGGAGTGGGACGAACCTGGCGACTGACGCGGCATAAGCGACGTGGCAGTCCGTAGAGTCCTTGCCCATTTCCACGTCCTCGGCAGTGAAAGTAGTCGCTTCGGATATCTCGCCGGTCCAGACCGGATGGAAGCCGCAGAACTCGTTCACGTCTTCCAGATAGCGGGCGCGTTGTGGTGCTAACGTATCTACCCATTCAGCTTTACGAAGCCAGTCGATGAACTCGTCGACACTCTGGCCGCTTTTCTCCTGGTATCTCCGGAGCCCACCGTGGAGCGTGGTAATCATGATGGGGTCTCCGTGTTCGTTGAGTTCGCAGGTCTCCTCGTCCCATGGCTCTCCAAAGTCATTCAGGTTGGAGCTGATCTGATCTTTGTCGTTCCAGATCTGGCCCATATGGGATCGGTGCATGAACGCGAGAGGGCCGTCGCGCCAGGTCCGCGATAAGGTCAGTACGCCTTCTTCTTCGACATCATCGGTGATGGTGTAGTAATCCGGGGAGTTGCAATCCGCGCCGCTGAGGAATTGCCAGTACAGCGGGCCGAGTGTGGGGTGCGTGGCGCTGACGTTGACGCCAGTGCTGACGCGCATTGCAACGAATTGAGTTGGATTTGCGGATGGGGTCGTCATCGGTGCGATCCTCAGCGAAATGGACGAATCATGCTCAATCTGAACAGCCGGGCTTGTAACCTTCCTAAAAACGGACACAAATCCTAAGACTGATGTCCATTTGGCAACACGCCATCGACTAGCTACCAGGTCCCATCCCAAAGACCCTGAACCTTCACCGGGACCACCATCGCGGCTTCTGGCTTGAGGCCTGCCCACGGCGAAACGCTATCGAGTTCAGATTGGCTTTCCTCATCATCGTCACAGTCATCTCCCGATTCGATCAGCAGCAACACCTCTGCTGGCCGGTTGGAGACAGTTTCAATCTGGGCACCATCCAAAACTCGAACGGCAACGCGTGCCGGCTCCAGCAATCGTTGCAGGCTCATGCATGTGCACAGAGCCGAGTCTTGACAGTCAGTGGTCGCCAGCACAAAGGGATCGTTTGGAAAACCATCCTCGTAGCCCACTACGCGCCACCATACGCCGCCGTAATCACCGTTCACGTACAGGGCACCCTGCGCACGATTCGCCTCAACAACCATTGCGAAGCTCTGACCATCGATCTGCGTTTCGATCAGGCTGTAGTCGAAGCCAGGCCCAAAACCGATGTCAGCCGCGATAGGTTCCAGAATGGATTCGACCTGCCGGCTGTCGATTGGAAGAACGAAATGGCCGTTGCCGTCTACCAGTACACGGATGCAGCGTTCCACTGCGAAGCTCGTGAAATTCATTGGGCGAATATGGGAGTCGTTGATGGTCATGGGGGATCACCTGGATGGCTGAAAGTTGTTCCCCCATTCTCATCAGCTTTCAGCGTGCCAGAAGCCGCCTGAAAATTTGTGCAACTGCCGACCGCTACTGGTCGCCAGCGTGTCAGGCTTAGAAATCCGAGATCAGCGCCTGATTGCATCCATGATTGAAACCCGAGGGCCGGACCTGAATCCCGTTACCGTTCTGCCCCCCCATTGCTGGTTTTGGTCATTGAATATGCGCCTACCTTGATTTCCGGTCTTGGACATTGAAATCGAGCCCCAGATGGCGGCGGCCGGTGGCGCTGTTCTGCCTGGAACAGAAGGGTAGGGTAGGGCCGCTACCCTGGTTACCATCAGGCCGCCGCGCCCTCGATGTCGTCCGGACGGCGCATTACAGGCAGTCCTGGGGCATCCTGTACTGTTGGCTCCAGATTCCTGATGCGCGCGTAGGCCCGGTCACAGGCCTCAAGGTAGCGTTCAAACTCTGGTTCCACGCCTTCGATCTCATCAGCCAGCGCCAAGCAGTAATTCACCAGCAAGAAGGGGGTCTCGAATTTGTAGGTGTGGCCAACCTCATACTGGTAGCGAATCTCGATAGCCAAGGCGCCGTTCATGGGCGAACGCTGTAGGCGAAATTGGCCATTTGATTCCTGTTTGAGGCGGCGACTCACCGTTGCCTGGTGGTACGTAGTTACGCCGTCCAAGATTGCGGCCAGGCGTCGAATAAGTTCGAAATTCGTAACCCATGAAGCGCGGGCTTCATCGTTCCTTCGCTGGTGCTCAGTGGCAAGGCGCGCTTCGTATTCAGTGACAGGGAGGTGGCGATGTCTGACGGCATCCAGAAGCCTGACCTCAAACCGATCCAAATGGCGGTTTCGGGTCCCTGAGATGTACTCAGCCAGGAGGTGCATGCATTCGAACTGGCGAAGCCGATCGATCTGCTGTTGCAGCGGGTACCGCGGATTCCACATCCAATCCAAGGATAGGCATTCGATCTGAAATCGAATCTGCTGCGCCCGGGCCTGCGTGTCTTTCAAGATCTGGGTCCAAAGATCGACGGTGACTTCGCCCGCGGCGTGTTCCAAAGGCAGTCGGCTGAGACGGTTGCTGACGGAGCACGCTTCATCTGCCACGTCAGGGATTGGTTTGACGCCAAATGATTTCCCACCTTCGGGCTTGAATTTGAGCCGGAATTCTTCAAACGCCCGCGCCTCTGATTGGATTTCAATCAGCCAGGGAGCGCGTGACGCCATTTGCCGCAGCCGGCCATGCTGGTCTTTGCTGAAGGTGAGGTCGACGCCGCGCGGAATTTCGAACCATCCCGCGGCGATCGCCTGGATGATTTCGAAGACCTGCGACACGAACTCGTCTGGCACCTGCCGGCGGCGAACGGATTCGCAAAAATCCATACCTGCTTTGGTGTCCAGATCTACCTTTCGGGCGTGAATGAGGGCCGCGCTGTTGGTGAGTGCTTCAAAGTTGATCGCCTGCAAGACAGGTCTCCTTTTTTAGTCCTCTCCATTTCACCTCATCCAGAACGTGCCACCACCAGCACTCATCACCGCCTGAACTGCCCGCTTTTTCTTGGCCGGTACCCCTGGGCCGGATTTATTTTCAGTTTGGGCCTCCAAATGGCAAAAAATGAGTCACTCGGTAGCCACTATTAAGGTTGGAGGCTCCTTGCATGAATCATTCGTCGCTAAACATGGCCCTGCAGACCACCTGGCGATTTCAGGTACTGCCGCGGCCAAACCACTTCACGTTCGAGGCCTTTCGCACCGTTGTGTTCAAGGCAAGGCGTGACGTGAACCAGATCCGAGATCAGGATTTTGCCGCAGTGCTGACAGACCTGATTGGGTTGGTCCGGCGTACGCAATCATTCTCAACTCACGACCTAGAAGGTATCGATCAACAAATGGACAGGCTCCAGGAAGCAAGCCGGCGGGCAAGCGATGCCCGCGCCGGTGATCATGGCCCAGCAGTCATTTACCTTTCCGGATACGGGAAGCGTGCGGATTTCGTCGCCGAAGGCTTGGGCTCAATGGGTATTAAAGTCCTCACAATGGACCCGAATGCGAGCCTTGGCTTTGCATCCGATCTTGAGGGACGAATTCCACGAACTGGCCTGCTGTTGGTGGGGAATGGGGTGCTCGACGACCCGGCCGGTGTGGATGCGTTAACGGTCCTGGCCACCCATCACGACTCTGACCTGCTTGTAATCCTCGCAACGGATGTCGACCTGACCTTTGATCAGCGCATGCAAGCTACGGCATTTGGGCCGGTGACGCTGTTCGGACCCGAAGCCGATCTCAAGGTTTTGCGCAGCCTGGTGCGAGGTCGTGCCAAAGACTCCCAGTTGAATGGCTTCAAGGTGTTGTTGCTCGATGACTCCCGCACCGACGGTTACCGTGCGTGTATGTACATGCGTGAAGAGGGCCTTGAGGTAAAGCAAATTCAGGACCCAAGGGAAGTGCTTGATGCCATCGAGGAGTTCCGGCCCGACCTGGTTGTGACCGACTTCCACATGCCCGGGGCCAATGGGGATCAGGTGGCAAGCATTATTCGCCAAGATCGAGAAGCAACGATGCCCATCATTTTTCTCAGCAGCGAGGACGACGCTGAGACTCAACTCATGGCGCTGGCCAAAGGGGCTGACGGGTTTGTCCAGAAACCAGTTCAGCGAGGGGCCTTCATCAAGGCGCTCAAATCCCTGATCTCGCGATCGAAGAGTTACGAGACCAGGATGCGGCGCGATCCCCTGACTGGGCTGCTGAACCATGGGCAGTTCATGGCGTCGGCCGGGAGGGTGACTGCGAAGGCCGGGGTACCGGTAAACTCGATTGTCATGATCGACATCGACCATTTCAAACTGGTCAATGACACCTACGGCCATCAGGTTGGGGACAAGGTCCTCGTGGCCCTCGCAGAAATCCTCAGCGACTCCTTGAGGTCGACAGACTATGTCGGCCGGCTGGGAGGGGAGGAATTCGCGGTTGTCATGGCGGGAGCTGATCTTGAAGCGGCAAAGGTGGTCATTGACCGGCTACGGGATCTGTTTTCATCCGTTCGGTTCAACTCTGAACCGGGGGAATCTAGCGTCCCTGATAATGCTTTTAGCTGCACGTTCAGTGCAGGGATTGCGGTTCTGGGTGGAAAGATATCCGAGAGCATCAAGGCTGCTGATGAGGCGATGTACCTGGCAAAGCACAACGGCCGGGACCAGGTCGTCATTGCTGGTCGGTAACCAGTTCTTGGGAATAAAAAAAGCCCTGCATCATCGCAGGGCTTTTTTCATTTCCGAGGTTTAGGCTTGGAGCGAGGCTTGACTCGATGGTTGCCGAAATTGAGCCACATTCGACGGGGGCACTGTGGTCTCGGGTGAGAAATTCACAGAATCAAGGCTTTCGACATCAAAGGTTTCTGGTTCGTCGTGGGTGAGTTGCAACAGAGCTCGTTCCATTACCTCGTTGGTGTCGAATTCTGCCCGGGGGAAGTCGCTCGGCAATTCAACTCGATCGATGATGTGCTTGATGTCCTCAAACAGCAGGGTAGTCCGACCGCGCATCAGTCGGATCAGGTCGAGGATCAGAGCATGGTTCTGCCCAGCTGCGGCGACACAGCGCGAAAGTACGCTTTTGCGGATCATCATCAAGCGATTGGCTTTCATGGTGGCTTCGACCTCAGATACCGGCCGGAGGTATGTACCGTTGCCCGAGAGCGCCAGGTACTGAACAGCCAGATCATCAAAGTTCTGCAGGTCGTCGAGCGCTGCGTCAGAGCTGGTGCCGCGAATGACCTGTTCGGCAGCTGTACCCATCATGAGCATGTGCAACCGCCAGTAAATCATCTCCTTGGTGGAGAGAAGGTTCATGTCGCTGAAGATCTTGCCTGTGCGGGCGTTGAGATCCAGATAGGCGCTGAAGCTGCCTGAGATGATGCAGTTGCTGCCCTGGTAAGCAACGATGCGCCCAGCCAGATGTATGAGCAGACGCGTTTGGTCGGCCATAGTCACCTGAAATGCCGGCCTTTGATCTACCGATGGCGCGAAGTCTTTCGGCAGTGCGAGTGCGGTACTTGGAAGCCCGGTCATGGCATCAACCATTGGTTCCTGTTTTACGCGAATCCCAGATGCCCAGTACGCAACGCCGAGAACAGCCGCCACTACAGCAACCGTTAGGCTGTTGTAGAGGTTTTCTGAAACCAGGCGATACGCTGGCAATGCGCATACATACATGAACAAACTGGTAGCGGAGCAAACCCAAACGTATGTGAGTCCGCGGTGAAAGCCTTCGCCCACTGCCGTGAGCACGTTGCCGGGTTTGGCCTTCACAATCGCGCTGACAAGGAAGGCAAAACCGGCCAGCAACGAGAGGACAATGGCAGTCAGCGAGGCGAGTGCTACGAGTTCGTGTGGTTTTTCGGTGGCTGTGTAGCGCGCAAGCACGTACAGGCCGATCACCGCGCCCGACATCAGAAATGGGAAGAACCATGCTGGGAGCATTCGACCCGCGTCTTTCAGATTATTCCAACTGCTCATTGTCCAACTCCGTTACGAAAGGGCAGGGGTCGCCGCTTGGGTCTTTTCAGCCGCTGGCTTTGGCTGCTGAGCGACTTTCGGGTTTTTACCTTGGCCGTCCTGCTTTGGTGCTGCGGGAGATACTTTGGCCGGTGGTTGTGGGGCATCGCCTTTAGGCGCGTCCTGTTGTGCAGCGGGCGCGTTCTGGGTCGCCGGAGCTGGTGCCTGGGTTTGAACGTTGGTTGCTTTTGGTTTTTTCTTGCGGTTTTTACGTTTCTTCGCCGCTCCCGGGGCCGCTGCCGCTGCCGCTGCCGGTGCTTGAGCCTGAGTTTGGGGCTGTGCGGGTGAAGTTGCCTGCGGTTGTGGTTGTAGTTTCTTCGCTGGCGCCTGTGGTTTTGCTGGCGCGGCCGCAGTATTCGCAGTTTCGGAAGCAGCTTTCTGTTGTACGACACCAGCGACTACACGCTGAGTGGCCGGTTTGCCTTTAGGTGCTGGGCGCTTCGCTGTTTGCGAACCCTGGCCTTCCTGGTTGTTCTTGTTCGAGCGGCTGGTAAATGCGAGATCTTTTTCGATCTGATCAAGAGCGTTTTCGAAGTCACCGATTGCTTTGGAAAAACCCTCATCTCCGAGTCGGAACTGTCGACGCGAATCCGCGTTGGTGCTCAAAGACAGATCACGCAGTCGTTTATCAATTCGCCCGACACGAATTGCGTTCGTAAACAGACGACCAGTTCGCTCGCCGTCAATGCGCAGAACGCGTGTTGGCATTCCGGATTGTTCGACGTTGTCGCCGTTTTGGTTAGCTTCGTTAGCCATGGGGGTACCTTACTGGTTAGGGCCAATTGTTCTCAGCCAATCCCAACCGGCAGTCTGTTGGGTGCATGAGATGAAAAATGTGGTCAGGTCGCGCGAGTGCTTGATGTAACTCGCGTTGTCGTCCGGAACGAATGCCCCCCATCCGTCGACCCAAACCCAATGGGCGACTTTATGGGGGAGGTAGCAAACCTCAACGTATCGATACTCCGGTGCTCGCAAGCAGATCTTCCCCACGTAGAAAATGAGGGTGATTAAGAAGAGCACCGTGAGTGAGGTCGCGATCGGGCCGCGCTGGGAACTTCCGCTTCCTTCAGCCATTTGCGGTAGCCAGTTCAAAGCGGATGTTTAAACCGGTGCGCTTTTGGACTTGATACAAGCTGTCGGTCATTGAGAGGCCTGCGTTGATGTAGCTGGACAAGAGATGCACAGCTTGCTCCTGAGGGTCGATGTGAATTCCAAGGCTTCGGCTCATGTCATCCCAACGGCGGGCTGACACTGGCCCGAGGCATCGGGCAGCGTTTCGAACTCGAGCGACGCCACGAAGATCTGGTGGAGATTCGGCGAGGAGGGCGGCGCAGTAGTGAGCCAAGAATTCGCCGGCGTTCAGTCTGTTCGCGATCATCTGGCGTAACTCGTTTCCCTTCCCGCTTTGACGCATGGCATCGGGGTCATCCAGGCCTTTGCCCAACGCGACAATCCCAAGGGTGATGCCCACTGACTCGCACGCCCTGATTGAAGACAGCGCACCGTCGTACCCGGCGTGATCTCCGTCGATGAAGTGGGCTGCTTCCTCTATGCCCTGGGTTACGAAGAAAGCAGCTTGAGCACTATTAATTGAGGCCTGGCCGATTCCCACACCCCAAATTTCCTCGAGCTGGAGAGCCCAGGCGTCAATGGTCCCCTCGACGGCCACGAGAACGGTTTGTTGCCGTTTGGAAAAGAGATATGGGATGTCTTTCTTCAGGCCGTCAGCGAATCGATACTTGGGGTTCTGCTTATCGCCCTTGCCTGTTGGCAGGCGCCCCCAAAGACGAACGTCGCCATCAGGATGTGGCCAGTAACCGATAACCCGACCAGCCATGCCGCTCCAAAGCCTGTTCGGGTTGTTGACGTCGTAACCGATGTAGCCTTTCTCGGCAGCAACTTCTTTCGAGATGCCCCGGGCTTCTAGCAGTTTCATCACCTCGTCCGCGGTGGTGTAAACGCCGAAGCGCATGGCCTTCATGTCCTCGTCGCTATAGCCGCGGGCGGCTTGTAGGATCGACAGGATTTTTGGGTTCTGCTCGGCCAGGTATTGGGTGACCTGCATGATTGCCTTGCCGGGGCTCATGCCCGCAGGACGATTGTTAGATCCTGTTGCCCCGTTACCCTGCGCTTTGTTATCTGGCAATTCGACGCCAGCCTTTTTACAAAGAAGGTCAAGGATCTCTTTATTCGTCATGCGTTCAGCAACGAGCACATCCCAGATTGAGGTGCTTACACCACATTCAATCTTGCGGTTGCATCGAACGTGGCTGCTGTTCGGATAGTAAAAAGCCTCGCGCTCACCACATTTAGGACAATCCAGCTTGTGAGCACCGTTTGTTGACTGGGAGGCTGGCTGAAGAGAGTTCAGCAGGCCTGCGTCCACGGCGTCGAGATTCGGATACACCTTTTCCTTTATGAAGTCCGAAATTGGGCTGCTCATGCTGTTTCCGCCTGGATTGCTTTCTGGTGGATGCTGGCGACGTATTTAGGGCAGGCGCCCTGAGCAATGGCGATGTCTGCGAGGCGCCGATTGAGGGACCGGCGGACTTTCCAAACCTGCCGTTTGCCAAGGCCAAGCATGTCGCTGATATCGGTGGATTCCTGGCGCTCAAGAACCGACAAGCGCAGGATCTGATGCTCGCGTGGCGTTAGGTACCGGCGGATCTGCTCGATATTTTGATGGCGGATTTGGAGGGCTTCGTTGCTAAGGACGACGCCGTCGGAGAGGAACTGGGGTTGGGAGTCCAGGCCTTCGGTGAAATTCGAACTGCTTTGCATGTATTCATGCTGCAGCGCGTGGGCACGGGGGGTCTGTTCGATGGTGTCCAGTTCAGCCACGTTGTAGCTGTTGGCGCCAGGAACCTCATCAACGACCAGGGCCAGACCATAAATGCGGATGTACTTAAGTGCATAGCCGCACAAGAAGTTGCCGCGGTTTTCGGCGGGTCCATCGCCATAGTTCTTTATTGCCGCTTTAACGGTGCTGAAGAGACCAGGATAGAGAATCGATAGGATCTCGTCATCCCGAAGTCGAATAGACAGCTTCTGCCGAATCTCGGCCAGCCACTGCTCTTCCGACTCAGGATGAATGACGAAATCCCACGGATTCAATTCGTTGAACTGATGGCAGGTTAGGCCTGTCAGCCAATTGCTCCTGATGAGGCGCATGCCTCCCTCCTCCGGTCGTGAGACCGGCTCCTAAGCGCAGTGAGGCCGAAACCTGCAACTGCTTTTGCGGCCACCGCGACAGTGTCCGCCCCTCCTTCTAATTGCAGCGAGCTTTGCCCTGCTGCTTCGTTCCGCTGGCCATCCGTAGATTGTCCAGAGGTATTTGTTGGCGATTCTATGGGGCGCAGATGGGACAGGCAACTCAAAAAACAGCCAGTTTTTCCAAGGAAATCCGCTACCTGCAGCGGAATGTGAGACACGATGGATAAGACTGTGTGCAATAGCGTTCACAGCGAAAAAGCCTGAAAGCCTTATGGTGTAAGGATATTGACGCCATAAAATGGCCATTAGTGGCACATTAATGGCAAGTGCCGCAGGTTTTCAGTCCTCGACTACCGTCCGTCGAACGATGGAAAATATTTTTCTTGCCGTTATGTTCTTTGCACCAGTAGTGGAGAAAAACGCTTGAACGATGCAAATGAGACTGCGCTTAAGCTCGCCCGCAAGGCTGAACCTGAAACCCGGGGGCGACTCCGTGCTTGGATGGTTCGCGTGTTGGATGGGTATCCGACGCTGATAAATCTTTCCTATATAGAAGAGGGCGAGGTGGTTGCATCTGTGATTTGGATCGACCGTTTGCGTCTTGCGGATCTCGACATGGTTGCTGGCCATATGAATGCCGAGGTCGGCGTCGGCGACACCATGGTGGATATGCTCACATCCCAGTACGCAAACAAGGCAGCCCTGACCTCAATCCTCAAGACAGAGCAGCCGGACAATGGAGTCAGATTGTCGGTGGCCATTCACTGATTCCTGACCGGGTTAAAAAGAGGGTGCCAGGGTGAGCGCCTTTATAGTTGATCGGGCCACAACTGGTTCGGTCCTTTGCGCGCGCCCGTGATGTGATATCCGCTGAAGATAGCGAGTGCTGGTCAGCCTGATGGATTCGTTGCGCCGCGCTAACAGGTTCGGCCTCGCCAGCATGCCCGTTCCAAGGGTGAATCGATTAGGGCCGCCAATGCACTGTTCTTGCCGCATGGCATCCTGTGTCCGCACTTTGGGCACACATGCACACATGCACACATGCACCGGCGTTTTGAGCACCAAGGACAACAGCCCCGTACAGCTTTGCGATGGTTTGATTTAGTCCGTGACGACTTAAGCAGAAGCGTACCGACCGCTACCGCTTTGTCCGCAACCATCGGTGGAGATTCCTCCGGTGCTGGAATAGGTGCTTATCAATATCCTCATGACCCTAAGTGCTCCGCCGTGCCCACAACCGCTTTGCCGAGCATGTGGCGAGGTTCTACAACAAGCCACTGTTCGGGCACCGTAAGTACGTTGTGGGCCGTGCGGGAGGGGCGGCGATGAGGGGGAGCGTGGCGACATCGATGCCCAGGGCACCGTAAAGCGCGCCAGTCAGCTGCAAAAGCCAATTCCAAGTTAGATCCTTCCGCTTTGCCCCACTCCTGACCGATCCTCATTGATCTATTCGTCCAGGAAGGGGGATAGGGTTCGAGAGTCCCGTTCCACCTCAAGGGGTTGCCAATGGATGGTGGCGGGTGATGGTTTGCCTGGCATTGGCTTGAGGTGCCGGGATCGAGCAGAAAGCGCATCACAAATCGTAAGACGCCGGTGCAGGGTGTTAGCCGGGCGTGTGATCAGTGCCCTGGTTTTCCTCGGTCTTCTTCACAGCGTCACAAGTGCACCAACTGACGGTTTCGCAGCTGACCGCCGTGACACCATACCCATTCCCGGGTTGGTCGACCGGTACGTTACTAATGTGAACGAGCACGCATGGCGCGTATGCACGGTTCAATCTTTTGGCGAACGCCCGGATCTGTCTTTGCATTCTCGATCAAGGCCAGCTGCTGACCCCGAGACATTCTCGAAAATGATCCGCAGAAGAGTGCGGTATGTGCGCTCTCATAATCGGCCTGGGTCGGGTTCTGGTTCACAAGCAGCTTTTGATCTGTGGTGAGATGTTCGGGCATCGGCAACTCGCAACAAGCCTCAAGCGCTGCCTTTGTTAAGCGGGGAAAGAACGGAAGCGAGAAGGTCGCCATCTCGCCATTTTCGGTAAACCTGCCGTTATGACTCGTGCAGTCTAAGGTCACCCGCAGAGTCTGCCTGCCGTCGAGCGCGAGAAACCTAACGCCGCGGCCATCACGGACGGCGGAAGACGGGTCGAGAAGAACCTGCTCGCCCACTACCTTTGGTGTCGTAGGTCCTACTTCACGAACATGGACTGGCGCTTGTCTCAAGCTGTGCGGTTCACTTGTCCCTACGCATGCACTCAGCACAAGGGGCATGACACCGATAAATGCTGCCACTTTGAAAGTGGTTGGTCATCAAGGTCCTCGTAACCGAATCCAGAGTTACACGCAAAATACCACGCGGACGCCTGGGCGCCCGCCGCCAAGCGTAGAGTCCCGAATGCATAGTGCCGCTTTCCCCTCAGTGACAATCGAGCCTCAATGGCCGCGTCACATATACACCTACACGACTATCCGTGCTCAAGGGCTTCACTGCTCAACCTTGTCGTGCCGATCATTTGGCCCGATGCGAAGCGAGGCGGAGTCTTTGAGTCATCTGGTCAGCCAGCCGGAAAGTCAGCTTTAGCGATCGGGCGGGAAGTCGCAGTTTGGGGTGGCTGTTTCAGTTCCTCATGATCAACCTCAATCACGATGCATTTGATAATGCCCCTGCCGACCTTCAATGGCTTCACAGGTAGAGCGTGGCTGGTATCAAAACCTGCTTGAGACCCGATCCTGAAACGTAGACCAGGTTCAGCGAACTCACAGGACAGGCCGTTCTACCGAATTCCGCATTCCGTTCACGCCTGCTGGTGATGCAGTGCGGCGTTAGAGATCTGTCGACGCCTGGCTGATCTGATTCGCCATGGGGGGATGTCGGGCCTCTGGGTGTGCTTGAACACACCAGTCCAAACTCAGGGCAGATGAACGTACCTGAGGGCGAAGTTCGCATCTTGGCCGGTGGAGTCAGGTACAGAAGAAGGTTTGGTTTTGGTGCATGGCTCATCCTCCTGGAACGGTATGGATGAGGATCTAGTGGCATGAGGACGGGTGAGTCGAAAAGTGAGGGTGGCCAGGCAAGGGCAGAAAATTCGCCCCTATGGCAACAACAGCACAGCGATACCTGAGTTACCACAGATGTCGATCACCGTTTGCACGGCATGAGCAGCATGGTTCTTAGATGGTAATGCCAGCGCAGCCGGTTTCTGCTCCACCAGGAATACTGCGAGTTCGGCCAGGGCTTCAGCGCGATTGGAGGATGAGAGTGGTGATACCACGCACCGATATCCCAGCAGCGTTTGTCCCGGCAGGACGGTAACAGCCATCTCCGGGAGCATCGAACATTCAACCAGTGCAACAGATCCACTTCGTGAGCTGCCAAGTCGGTAGCTATCAAGCGTCGACTTGTTCCATAGCTTTCTACCGGAAGCGGTTAGCGAATCAGGCGACAGTCTCCCATCCTCCGCCATGCGTCCAAGTGTGTGTCTGGAGACCATCAGATACTCAGCTGCCTTGGTGATTGTGAATGACTTCAAAGCGGTTAGTCCTTGTGTGTGGCAGAGAAGGGAAGGCTTCCGGGTGCAACAGCAAAACCGAAATGGCAGATGTGGTCGCGGTTTCTCACTTTTACTGCTTTGCCGTTTGTGAAAAGTACCTCGGGCTAACGCGCAATTTAGCCGATAACAGAAAGGTAATTAAATAAACGGCTCCTGCATAATTACATTAGACGGGGCTTTAGGGTATTCCAGGTACAGCGCGGATGTTCCCGGGCGGCCAAAAAACTCACCCCTTTGTGCCGATTATGGTTTAGAAATGCCGTGTTTGCACCCAAAGTCCGCCGCGGAAAATTTCCTGAATTTCTAGGGTGCATTTTGGGGTGCGTTACGGGGAGTATTAGGGATAAATAGGGCAGAACGGGGAACTATGGGGTGTATTGGGGGTTCTTGGGGGGTTTGGATTGAAGCAGGGCGTCATAAGTCAAAGACTGATCGGGGTGTTTAGAGGTCATTCAGGGGTATAGATGGGGCGTTTAGTGGTGTATTCGGGGTCTTTTGGGGTTTTTTGTGGTGTTACGTGGCCTAGGGATACCCAAATGCTACCAAAGCAACGAAAACAAATGTTTTTAGGGTGATTTTGCAACTATGCGTCGGAATATTCGTGATCTGGACCATGTAGGTCCTTTTGTGGAGAAACTCAATTCTGCTATCTCCGCACGGCACGTCTTGCTTCACGAACTCATCGAACAGCTCACTTTCTCCCACGAGAAACTGTTGCAGTCGGCAGAGGCCCTCATCGCACAACTCGACATGTTCCCTGCAAATCATGATGGTGAGATTCACTCCATTGTTTGGCGCTGGCGTCCGCACAGCATGGCGGCCAAGGTTCGATCTGTTGAAGTACTCCTGTGCATTGATGATCGAAGCAAAGCTCAGCGTGTGCAGAGGATGATTTCGCTACGTGAGCATTCAATCCGGGTTGGCCTGTTGGCACCTTCAATGGGCAAGAGGAAGGCTGCTCATTTCTCCAAAGGGTTGGATAAGTTTTTGGTCCAAGCCGATCGCGCAGTTCGCTGGGCAAGCGCTGGTGATCAACCGTCAATATTGAATCAGGCAGGGGCCCGTTCTGGTCTACTCAACTGGATCGAGGGCGTTTGCATGACATGTGAAAATGTAGGAAAGCGAGTAGCCGGAATCGCCGAACGCTTTCTCGATCTCGACGCGGAATTAAATGCCCTTACATTCGAATTCAATGAGGCACGGCAACCAGTAAGATTTCACTCAATTATCTGCCGGCGGGACGTTCTTGCTTCTGATCTCCTAGCTCCGTCAGCACCCAGGTTCCGGGTGGTCACGTTCTATGATCGGCGGAGCGGAAAGAGAAGTAGCCGCGATGTACAGTCCTACAAAATGCAGATGGCTACATCCAGGGTTACTGGAGATTTAAGGCGGTTGTTGGATCGTGAGCCAACGAAGGCTGAGGTAGAATCGCGTCGGGCTGAACAGCGAATGAGAAGGCCTAGCGCGATGATCACGGCAGAGCTGATCTCGCATTGCAAACTTGGTAAACACTCAGCTGGGATACTCCGGCTGCAAAAAAAAATCGCAGATGCTATGGGCGAATGGGAGGCTCAAAGAGCCTTTCTCCAAGCGCTGCTTTGAAAGGGGTTAGAAGGAAGATGTCCGATAAGATCGAGCAGTTGATCGCCATTGACCTTGGCAATGGGGTTACCAGTTACCTGGCTGGCAACGGAGCAAGCGGGAATTTCGCTTCCCTTGTCGCGGAGGCCAAAGGCTCTCAAGGGTTGGGGGCCGGCTTTACGCGAGAGGCCTTTAAATTGAAGGATGGCGCGTACTACGTTGGAGATGACTGCCGCGAATCCGGTGCTCTCGTTCGGAGTACCGACTCCAGCTTCTACAAGTCGAACGATATCCGAGTGCTTTTCTTAAAAGTGCTCAAAGAAGTCGACGTCAAAAACCCGGTGATCGTGACGGGGTTGCCTACGGAATTTTTCAACAACCACCGAGACGAGTTCGCGTCTCGACTAAAGCAGTGGGCAACCGATGAAGGATTTCAACCAAGTAAGATCCAAATCTTGCCTCAGTACGCAGCGCCTTGGTTCGATCCAAACCTGCTCGACGAAAACGGGAATCCGATCGAGCCTGACTTTGTCCTGCGCGGTAAAATTGGGATTCTCGATATCGGTCATGGCACCACTGACCTCGGCCAATTTGAAGACGGGAAAGTCGCTAACCATCGGTATGGTGAGTCCAATGGTGTTTCGAACATCCACAAAAATCTGTTCACTCAGTTGGGTACCCCTGATGTCCTGAATGAACTGATCAAGTCACCAAAGTCGCGGCTGCCCAAAGATTTCCGCCTGGATTCGCAGACCACCGTATTCACGATGGATAAGTGGATGCGTGCTGGCAGTATCCCTTGGCGTGGTGAGAAGCTTCCACTCGATGATATTAGCTTGCCGGCTAGGACCAAGTTCGCTGACGAAGTCTTGCCGCGGTGCATCACAGCACAATGGGGCACAACTGACTTTTTGGACGCAGTCATCTGCGCCGGTGGAGGGTCTGAAGTCCTGGGCATCGATCTGCTGAAGAAGCACATCAAGACGAAGATCCTGCGTGCTAAAGACCCAAGTCTTTCAATCGTTCGTGGGTTGTATCGTTTCTACGTAACGCAATTCTTCAAGCAGCATGCGGTGGTGCAGCATGCCCGCGGATAAGCCAGGGAAAATCCAGATCAGGGAGTTTCTCTACCCTGGCCACCACGATGAATTATTGCGTGTCTTACATGAGCACAACCGGAGAGCTGGTAACCAATTGGTGCTCTCAATCTCGGAAGCGTGCGTATCCGTCTGGCCTCTGAGCTTGTCGGACTATGAGCCGCCATCTGATAAGTTGCTGGAGCGAAACAGGGTAAAATTCACCATTCGAGAAGATCGGCACCCAAATCTATTTCACCTGTATCACTCCATCGGATTGGGATCAAAGGGGCAGATTTTCTGTAATTTGTTCAATCGCCATCAGATGCAGAGGGCTGTAAATTTTGAAAGTGTGAATGAAGCGGTGGCGAAGATGCACGAGCGCCAACTTGAGGTGCCGGCGGCAAAGGCTGAGGAGGCTAGCCTTTCAGCAGCTGAGCCAGCATTGAAGGTCGAGGTAGGGCCAACTCAAGTAATGGAAACCCATGTGGAATTGGAAAAGGTTGCCCGGGCGGAGGCAGCCCGTGAGTCGGACCAAAAACCTGCCCCAGCAGTCATACCCGATCCGTTTGCTGGTATGCCACCGATGACCTTTTCCTAGCTGGCCAGCTAAGGCCCTTCGCTAGAAAAGCCAAAAATCCAGGAGTCCTTCTTCTTCCCAGAGGACTCCGATTTTTAACTCCCCATCCCAGCCTTCAAAACTGCGTAGCAACGTCTTCAGTTCATCTTCACCCCCGGTAACCGTGGCAAGAGGGGGCCTGGCGTTTTCCTGAAGCTCCTCTACCACTCCTGTCGACGGAGTGAAGCCAAAGCAGTGTTTGCTGTCTGTTTGTTTCCGAGGGAGGTGGAGCATCCGCGCCGCCGCCGCTGCGAACATATCCTGTTCAGCCACTTTCATACCTCCATCCAGAACTGCCAAATCGCATTTTGTGGGGCAGGGATACCGCGCCGTCTGTTGGCAAGTGGTTGCATAATTTCTTTTAAAAAATGAACCGTCACAGCTGGTGGCACAGATATGAGTTAGTAATCTAGGCAGATCGAACCAGCGCCTTACGGTAGACCTTCATGTTTGACATCCACCCTGCAGACACATACACAATCGGCGGTAGGAAGATCCCGTCGCCTACAGCCTCATGGATGTTTGCGTTGAAGGTCGTACACAACGGAATTTCAAAGATTCCGTTCTCCCCCAGCTTGTCTCGCAGCATAGCTGCCTGTTCCGCTGGGAGAGTCGGGAATAAGCTGATTGCTTCCTCTACAACCGCCAAGCTCTCCTTTAGCGCAACTGAGCTCACGAATGGGTGCTCTGCTTGCCGCAATTTTCCGTTCGGATACAGCGAAGAAATATGCGGCAGTGCTTCTGCCACAAATTCCAAGCGCGATACTACTTCCTCAATAGTGATCGTCCATGGGAACGGGTTCTGGAGATCTGCGGCTTTTGAGACCAGTTCAACAGAAAACGGGATTAAGGCGTCGCTAGCACCCTCACCACTGCAACGCACCAGGTTGCCTAGACAATCGAGTACGTATGCAGGGTAGGGCTTGCCGTTGGATGAAAAAAACAGGTCACCGATCATGGCTACTTCTTTTCTACGATCATTTTGAAGGCTTCCAGCACGCGATCAACGCCTGCCTCGATGTAGTATTTGCCGTAATACCCGGCAGAGGGAAGACCAGCAGAGTGCCTGTTGTCGGCGACTTCAAGCTTTTTATATGGGCCTCCAATGTCAGTGACGATTGCAGCCTCTACCCGACGCACAGTGGCAGTGTCGTTTTTCTGAGGCAACCACGCACGCACCACCTTCCCCTCTGGGTTGACAAGGAAAACCATCGTGGGCCAGTAGTCGTAAAACGGGCTCGACTCGTTGGCACTGCCTCCCAACTGCTCAATTACGTACTTTTGCATCGAAGCTCGCTCGCTATCACCCTGGGGCAAAAAAGGAGCGATCCAATCTTTGTACGCCAGACGGCCGGTACCCGAGTATCGAGCAGCAGGGGACACCAGGTAGTTGTCGACGCACATCCGAAATGCTTTTCCGCACGGTTCATTGTCAAAAGACAACCAGTAACCATACGAGTTGTCGTCTCGGTTTACGAGTGAGTCAGGCAGGCTGTCGTAGCCGAGGTAATTGATTTCAACCGGTATCTTATTATCCCGGACGTACTTACTGATCTGAGCCAGAAACGGAGTTTCATCTTTCGAACGCTGCGCGGCCGAATCCGCTTTCCTGAAACCTTTGTTCAGAAAACTTAGGTCTCCTTTCGGGGCCTTGGAGTCCGAATAAACGTTCGATGCAATCCAAAGCGACCAACCGCGTGGGTTCCAAGATGTGCGCTCAAAAAACCATTCACGCTTTGTCGCAGCATTTTCGTTCGGCTTGAAATTCAAGCTGTAAACGGAGCCTGGTAACCTGAAAGCAGGGGACCCATGAACATCGCCCCCAATCTCGGGCAACTCACGATTTTCATCCCCACACCCATAAAGTGCGAGTGCCATAAGGGCGACAGCAAAATATTTTTTCATCATTCATCTCCAATCAGTGGACGTTAATCCGTATAACGGCCAATGCCCGGATTCCAAGATCAAAATCAAAAAACAAGGCGGAAAATTTAAGCCTTAGGGCTGCTTCGTCCCCGGCGTTGAAGATCCTACCGCTCAGCGCCAAGGATCAGAAACAAAAAACCCGTCAAATAGACGGGTTTTTTGTAATTAAGGTTTTTTCGGCCCACTAGGGGTTGGAGGTTTGGGGTGGTCCGGATATTTCCCGGCGCTTTTTGGCGGCGTCTGGTCACTGTTACCTGGTGAATTGCGCCCGCCTCCGGTAGGTGTAGCCCCCCCAGATGGTGGGGGTGTCCGACCGGAACTTCCTCCGTTCTGATTTGAACCGCCGCCTTGATGACCGCCACCGCCACCACCTGAAGCACCTCCCCCATTATTCGACGGAGGCTTCGGCGATGATTTAACTGGATTGAGACCGATGCTGTTTCGCGAACCGCTAGAGGCGTTCGGAACACTGTAGTTGGCGGTCATGTTTCCGTATGCGCTTGTAATAGAGGCGACGCTACTCCCTCCACCCGCAATTTTGCCACCGGCCGCCGCTGCACCACCAGCGATCGCTGTTCCACCCTTGGCCAACATTTTTCCGCCACCAATGGCCATACTTGCAGCTTTAAGAACTGCCCCAGATATGGCAAGCCCAGTTGCTGCCATACCTGTAGCAGCTCCACCTGGGTTGAAACCTGAGAGGCCCTTCACGTCATCCCAAATCAGCATTTTGGCGATGATTATTTCAACTGCTGTCAGCGCTATAAAGATGATGTACTGGGCAGAAGCTGCCGAGATGAGCAATGCCCAGTTTTCCGTATAGTTACCAGCGTTGTATCCCTCCATAAGCTCACCATTCATCGCAAGAAGTGATGAGGCCATTGTTAAGCACATGTCGTTAATGAACGGAACAGTAAACGCAAAAACAAGGAGCTTTACGTAACTAATAAGAATATTTGGTGATATAAAAACTGCAAAAACACAGATGAGCGGGAATAGAACGATCAATATTCCAGCCAGCATAGCGCAGCCGTTGATCATTGCCGGTATTTTAAATTTCAGCATCCATTCTCTAAATTTCATCCCGATATCCTGCATACCGGTCATCGTGCTATCAGCCACGGCTGATAACAGTGATGGTGTTTCTTGCCCAGGGTACAGCTGGTTTGCATACGGCCTCATATTTTGAAGGCTTGTGCTTTTAAGTTTGTCTTGTGCGATCTTTGCGTTAATTTGTTGAATCAACATAGTTTGCGCGGACATTCCATCGCGCATTAAAGCCGTTTTTTGACCGCCCATACCAACGGCGGCCGCCGCAGCGTTGTAGTTTTCTACGCCTTTTGCGACGAGGAGATACATTTGAGCGCAGTTTTTTGGGTAAAAGGATTGTCGTTGATCGGCTGGCACAGGTGGGCCGCCAGCTGAATCATAGGCGCTACTCTGATATGCATTTCCGAACGCCCCAGAAACAGCATCTTCCATTTCGGGCCCAGAGCCTTTTCCACCTAACAGAGTTTGCCAATAGGCTTGGGTGGGTAGCTTGTAACCACCAGCAGGATATTGCCCGCTGAAGTAAGGATTGGCATCATCAGGAATGCTATTCAGCATGGTAATACCTTTGGCAATTCCGTCCTGAATCTTATTTTCAGAATTAGCCACTGTCATGCTTTCGTCATACATCGTAAATGGAACTGAACTTGACATGTATTTCGTAAGGTCTTTGTCCTTGTTTTTAATCGCTTCAAGCATCTCCTTGCTCATTGTAAATTGGGCTTCAGATTGACCAATGCCTGAGGAGCCAAAGAGTCCAACGGCCCATCCAGTCTTCCTGGTCTCTTCAGTCGCTGTACCTGACGACTCAATGGCATTCTGACAACGCGAAATATAGTCGCTCATCATTGGGGCTAACGGACTGTTAGCATATCGATCCACTGTTGCAGCATTAGTTACGTGATATGCGTTATTGAACGCAAGGGCGTTAGCGCCTTCTTTGTTGACGCTGTCTAAGGCGCTTTTAAATAGTGCGTAAATGCTACCTATGATTGACAACGAATAGCCGGCCCCTGCGGCTAATCCAACTTGGCTTTGAGCAGGTCCAACCTTATAGTTTCCAGGCTGAAGCAACATGCCAGTTAAAAGAACAATTGTCATTGCGCCGGCAGCAGTTCTAAGTTTGTCCACTGGGGCTTTTAAGGCTAAAACCCCAACCCAGGCGATACCACCATACATAACCAGATCCATTGCAACCTTGGTAAAAACCTGGTGGTACGCCTGCCATATATTTACGTAGTGGCTGACAATATCGAGAAAGTAGCCGTCAACGAGCTTTAAGAAGTCGTAATTGGCGATACCTGTCTCGATGTCAACTGTAGTATCTGATCCAGACATTATTTTATCGCCTCCATAGTGGACTGTAGGAACTGATTCCGTTCTTTGTCATGGTCAATCTTGGCTTTCAAGGCGTCGTATTCTTTGCGAAGTCCGTCAACAGAGAGATTAGTTCTCGCAACATTGTCGGGACTAAGTAGCTGGCCGTCAGCTTGGTTTGCTACACCGGTTGTTACTCCAATCTCAATTTTTGATATAACACCATCGAGTTCTTTCATCATTGCAAGCGTTGCAAGGTTTCGCTGGGTCGAAGCAAAAAGGGCAGGGTTGTTTTTCGCTAAGCCACGCATCAGCGTGTATTCAGAATCCGTGACAACAATGTCCGCTTTGTTCACGAGATCTTTATATTCTTTGCTTTGTTGGAAGTTACTCCGGTCGGCGCTATAGATGCCATGGTACGTTTCCATGTAATCGTTAGTCATTTGTTTAGACAAGATATCGAGATTAGTTGTTCGAGGCGCTACGGTCGTCGCACCATCTTGGGAGCTATACGATGGAATCAATCCTGAATATTTTTTAATGTCATCACAGCCAAGCTCCGAAGCAGCAAGTACAAGGGCACGACTACCCTCAGTATCAGCATTGCTGCATGACTTACCAGTGATCTTTGCAGTATTGCCGCCAGAACCAGAACCAGAACCTGAACCCGAGCCCGAACCAGAACCAGAACCTGAACCCGAGCCCGAACCAGAACCCGAGCCAGAACCCGAACCAGAACCAGAACCAGAACCCGAACTACTGCCTCCGCTCTTAACGCCAATGAGACCACCAGTTGAACTGGATACTGTGCCCATTAGACTCTTGGCGCGTTCGGTGGCCATAGCCTTCATTTCGCCCGCTTTTTTAACCAAAGAGCCTGTAATACCTTCACCGGTCATGCAGTCTGTACTTTTGTAACCGGCATCTGCTGTACAGTCAGCCTCTGCGAGCTCTTGTTTCTTTTGCTCGTAAGCAAGATCGGCCTTCTGCCGGACTCCACTACAGGTCATGTTGGACATATCCAACCCGAATTGACCTACGGTGTTCAGTTGGTCGATCACAGATTTAACCGTGGGCTGACTGTATGCAAGGTACATAATCGCCAGGCTTGGAGCTTGTTGGATAAATTGCTCGACCATGCCGGCGTATTGGCTAACCTGCCCGTCGAGAACTCCTCCAAGATTTAAGCCGTTGCAACCAATACCAACTTCAGTAGATCCGTATGCACCCACAAGCTTTGTTTGGCTGTTCTGAAATGGAGTAAAAGTGTCGCTGCTATAACCAACGCCTGCTTTTGCATCATTTACAGCGCTGCCTTTAATCCTTGTTCCGAACAGTCCAGTTACATCGGACATCCGCAAATCCCAAGGGGAGTCCTCACCAGCTGGCGGGGCTGCCGGGTCCTCATAGCCATAATTTGCAAATACTTGGGATGAAGTTGTGAGCAACAAAGCTACAAGTAAGTGTTTAAAGGTACTAATCTTCATTTAACGGATTCCTTACTTGCGGATTGTATGTACGTCATGGCTTGCAGTCTGTCTTCAAGCTGGCTAAGTGTCTTGTTTCCTACCAGTGTCGTTCGTGCGGACTTCGTGTTGTTGTCAACCCAAGAAATTGGCCATGCAGTAATACCTAACGTTTCTAATTTCGCTCGCTCTGCACCCGAGACGATGCGCCCCGTCAAACCTCTGTTAGTGACGTGTTTTGCAAAAGCGTCTTTATCTGTGTCCAGCTGGAATACCTTGATTTTCAATTTTGGATATTTCGCTTGAAGACTTGACAGAATTCCAAGTTGACGCTCGCAAACCGGGCATGTCGACTCGACAAAAACAGACATGCTAATCTGGTCAGTGTTGATGTATTTCACAGCTGTTGCTTTTTCTTTTGCGGCATCCAGCCCCTTCATGTTCTGAAGTTCGCCGGCCTGCCAGGTCGCCATCTTATAAAGTTCAGCGGATTTGGTGTATTCGCCCCATGTTTTGTCCATATACATGAGGTAGTCCTTGGCGGCTTCCGGGCTTTGCTCAAGCTGCAGCCGAATCATTGCGCTGGGGGTTCCTGGGGAGAAGTTGAATTCCAAACCTGTCTTATTTACGAATCGCATGGGGGCCGATGGATTCTTTTTTGCTGCTCTGTTCATCTCAGTGCAGTTTTTCATCCATTCCATGTTCTGGCAGTCCAGAATATTCGGAAGCTTATCAACAGCCTCATTTTCTCGATCTTTGGAATACTGATCTACTTTTGCCATTGCGTTCGCGATTGCATCAGCAAGTACATCATTTGGGTTTGATGCATTTGAGAACACGCTTGAGGCGTTAAGAGCTATGCCGCCGGCAATGAAAGCAATTAATAGTTTAAATTTCTGGTTCATGAGTAATTACCTTAGAGCCGTGGATAATTCGCTAATTACGCTTTGGGCGTCATTGATGATTTTTGCTTTCCCGTTTGCCTGAATAAGCACAATTGCGGGGGTGGATCGCACTCCATACTTTCGTGCTTCATCACCATTTAGATCTGGCCTGAATCCCACCATCGGTATCGAACCCGAGGCGGATGTAAAAACACGTTTTGGGTCCCAGTTTTGAGGATCAATAAGTATGAAAAACTGGAAATCTACCTTTTCGCCAAAACGGGCCTTTGTTTGTTCAGAGATTTCAACTAGGTCCTTTACAGACGCGGCATTGTCCGAAATGAATGCCTTTATAGTTGCCTGAGGTGGGACTGTTGGTTGGAGCAGTTGATATTTTGCAATTTGTGCCTGGGCTTTCGCGTATGCGGCCTTTGCTGACTCGATGTCTTTGGGCAGTGGAACGCCACTGGTGCCACCTATAGTAGGAGGGGCCCCGTCAGTGGCCATTAGCGCTTCAACCTGTTTCAACATTGCAGCACTGCCTTTGTGCCCACGCTCAGCTGCGGCGGAAAAGAATTTTTTGGCTCTTTCCAAATGGTCCGGGTATTCGGTAGAACGAAGCATCAACATGCCGAGGTGATACATGGCGATCACATTTCCGGCCTTTGCTTCCGGGAATAGAATTTTCCATGCTTTTTCTTTATCGCCTTTCAGAGACAGCATTAACCCCTCACCAACGCGCTGGTCCTGGGTTGTTGGCTGTGGCTCTGCATAAGCCATAGTTGTCAATAAACTAATGACCAATGGCCAGTGATACGGACGCATTCCGTTTCTCCGCGTTATATTTCGGCATGAAGTCAGCGAGGTAGCGTTTACGATGGGCTGGCGTGCTGGAGTGGTAATACCCAACAGCAGCTAGATCGCTGCCATACTTTTTCTTGAGATCGGCCAGATGATTGGCTGCGAAATTCAAATTGAAACGTGGGTCAAACCATTGCTGAACTGTCGCTATGCCCTGGCCGTGCCACCTGTAATTCACCTGGGCAATTCCAATATCAGTGTTGATGAGACGTAGTTGTCTTACACGAATCTGACCCGGCTCAACGTCTTTGCTATCGTCCGTTCGTAGCGCAAATGCCCCTCCATTGTTGGCACTTGAGCGTCGCACCGTTTCTGCAAAGCTTTGCGCTTCAAGCTGATTGGAGAAGAAACGTCGAGTCATGACTTTTTTGTTGGTCACAAACTTGACCATCCATGGGAATCTGGTCAGCGCCCAAAGCGTTCGCACAGCCGTGTCTTTATCGCCGAACTGAAAGCCTTCACCGTCTGCATTGAAAGTCCACGGATTTTTTCTGGATTCCTGTGCGGTGATGGTTCGAAGGACAATCGGATCTACTCCGTGCTGAGTTGCGACATAGTCGATCAGGGGGTCATACGGCGATGCCGATGCCTGGTTGGCAATAACCAGGCTGAATAGAATTAGTGGTAGGTATTTCACGTTGACCCACCCTCCAACGTTGTGAACTGGTGTTTTTTCAGCCACCGGACACACCGTTTACGTTCTGGAAAGCAAGCCTCTAGCCGGCGAAAAACTGGTGGATGCGGGTCGCTTGGATCGGTTCCGAGGCCCTTGTGCAGCATTTCGTGATGCAGGGCATATCGGATTACGCATTTTGGGGCGTCATATCCAATGGATTTGCTCAGGCTCTGGTGAATGATGATCACCTCTTTACCCCCGCGTGATTCGGTGCTGCCCGCCGGCACATAAAGCGTGTCAGTGCTTACTCTGTTGATGGTCTTTGCGATTTGCTCCCATGAGGAGTCGCCCAGTTTCTGAAGAACCTTCACGAAGAGTTTCAGCGCTTCGGGGTGCCGTATATCAACGAGGGGCAGTAATGCGTCCTTGGCCTGTGAGTAGTCATTACAGGCCATACGACTCAGTGCAAATTGGAGGCTTTTCTTCTGGCCATCGGTGAGCGTGTCAATGTCCATCTTCGGCTCATCTGCCTCACTGGCACTGGGTATGCCCCAGAGCACGGTGAGATCGATTGTTGAACCGAAAAAGGATCGGTTAACGTCATCGGCTAACCAGAGCAGTGACGCCTGGTCAGCCTCGGAAACCTGCTGGTGGACGTTATAAAGCGCACCCATTGTTTGGTTGACTCCAGAACTTATGCATTACCTGTCCATTCGAGTCCTGAAGGTCGAGCCGATCGCCTGTGATTGAAACGCGGTACCCGTGAATGCTGTCGCCCTGGCCAACCATGTTCTCTTCGCCTGAATCGACGATGAACGCATGTGCTACGCAGGTGACGCAGTTTCGGGCAGCTGGCGCTACCGCTTTCACACAGATTTTCGGCCTTGTCTGGATCATCGCCACTTGCTTGACCTGCGGCGGTGTTCTCTTCGCAATTGCTGGGGTGTGCTTTGCAGGCGCCACTGCTTTAGGTTTTGCGGTGCTCGATTGCGCCTTGACTGGCTTATCGTTCTTCGCAACTTCTAACTGTTTTTCCAATGACTTGATCAACTCGTCTTTGGTTTTGAGTTGTGCGCTCAACAAAGCCACGTCTGCACCTGAATTGCCCTGCAGTCTCGGCTGGTTACCACTATCCGGGTTTGAAATTTGCGTGCCAGCCAAAACAGGGTCTGTTTTTCCCAGCATCGTCGGGGTCATCATCGTCGGTTCAGGAGTAGCAGCCGGTGCTGGTTTTTGGCCGCCAAAAGGATTGGATTCCGCCTTGTTTTCGGTGTTGACTGAAGCCGGTGGAGTTACAGTCGAGCCAAACAATTCTGTGGGTTCGGATGACGCGGCTACCGTTGCTGGCTGCACATTGGTAGACACTGGAGCGGTGGTCGCTTTCTCGGGACTGGCTGGGAAACCAAACGCATCCAGGGCAGCGGGCTCAGCGGCCGCTTTACCAGTCCCTGCCAGGTCAGCTTTTCCTTCTTGGCCATGGCCTGGAGGATCTAGGTTCAATTCATCAAGTGACTTACCGACGGCTTCGTCGTCTTTTGTTTGGTCACCGAGAGTCGAGGTAAGCGATGAGGGCTCGCCCTTTTGGTCAGAACTGTGGCCGAAGTCAATGGCCATCTCGCCTGCTTTCGCATTCGAGTTTTGGTTCTCATGTGGAGTCGTCGGAGCAACAGCGCCTGGTGGGGTGACCATGGCGTTTCTCACGACGAAGAAACCGATCAGTGCGACTACACACAACAGCGCTTTCTTTTTGGCAGAAAGGTTTTTTAAGCTTCCACCGGCCTTTGATTTCTTGTCGGCAGCGGGGCTCGCTTCAGGATCGACAAGCAGATCATCGTCGGTGGCGGACCGCTGCTCCATCTTGTTCTGAGGCGCCGACTCCGCTTCGATGAAGTCTTCTGTCAGGGTGGGGTCTGCCGGTGCTGTCTTGTTTCTACCGGCACCCTTCATGCCACCCAAACCGTTCTTCAAATTGTTTACAAAGTCACCGAGGCCGCTTTTTTTATCGTCACTCATGTTCACTGCGCTCCTAGGACTGGCAGATAGGTTGGTGCTTCTTCGGTCCAGCGGCCGGGGGCGATCTGGACACACTCTTCATGTTCTGGAATTAGCATGCCGTTGACGACACGCCCCGGAATTTTCACGCCGCAGTTAACTTGAGGGGCATCCCAGGAAAAGCGGTCTCGCGCGCGCATTTTCCCTTTCATGTCCGTCAAAACCTGGCTGACGCCTTCAGCGTAAGCTCGGCGCTCCATCTCTGATTTTGGCGCGTAGAGTTCTTTCACTGGCTTCGGTTCTTGATCAACTATTGTTTCGCGCGGTTCGTATTTCTCCGAACAGCCAGCCAACAGTGCTAAGAGTGCGGCGCACACTATTGCTTTAGGCAATTTGGCCATAACGGGCTCCATATGGGTGTGTAGTTGAAAGTGAACTGATAGCTTTCTGGCGCGCCAGTGTTTCGTCACCATATTGCCCCATCAACTCCTGAGTCTTTAGTTCCCGCATGCGATAGTCATCAGGATGGGAACTCGCGATCCAAAGTGTCATCGGACTGGAGAACAAACGGTAAACGCCTGAGTAATAAAGGCTTTGGCTTGTACGGATACGGTAAAACACTTCCGAATACATTGGAGGAAGTGATGCTAACGACTGCCACAAATCAATTTCTTCTTCTGTGAACGCAAGCTCTTTCTGAGCAATCATGTAGTCAGACTGTGAGCAGGCGAGGAAGAAATAATGGCTCGTGTTTTCCAGGATGCCGTCCTGCGTGTCTCCACCGCCGTTACTTTCAGCACGGATGAGATTGACGAAGTCTTTAACAGTTTGGCTGATGAGTAGGCACCCAGCGCCGTACCGGCGTAGTTCTCGGTAAAAACTGGCCAGCGCGTTTGCGGCGTTCGGATCTGAAAGGGTTGCCCAAGCCTCATCAACTGCAACAACCTTTTTACGACTGCGCTCAAGCTTGAACTTGCAGTAGATATCGATTTGACGGAATAGGGCGAGCGTTACAACCCCCAACGCTGGCGATTTTGCCATTCGTTGCGTTTCAAGAACTGTGAAGTCGTTTTCCCAGTCAACCTGTAGGAAGCCGTCAAACAAGGCAGCGAAAGGGCCATTCCCATAATATAGGGTCAGGTTTTGTGCGAGTACGTTGCCCTTTTGCTCTTCGAAATCGGTTTTCTTGAGGTATGGGATGTAATCGCCAAACCGAGGCTCTTTGGTTGGATTAGTTTCGATCCAGTCCGTATAGAACTCAGCCATCGCTTGATATAGCAGCGACACAGTTACTTTGGTGAGAGACGATTTGGTGTTACTTGAACCATCCCCAGCTTCCATCATCATGATTAACATGCGTGCAATGAAGAACATGTCTTCAAGCGATGGCATAAGATTTTTGCCGTTTTCGTCTTTTTGAAGATAAAACGGGTTGATACAGATAGGGTGGATAGTACGGTCGGTAACTGGATCAATGAATGGCTCTGTCGCGAGCCTTACATAGTTCCCACCAAGAACCATACAAAGGCTTTCGTATGAATCACCCTTGTCGATGATCCAAACCTTCGGCTTGTATTTGACACGAAGCGCCATCAACAAGTTGTTGAACGTGAAGCTTTTGCCGGAACCAGTTGTCCCACAAATGAGTGAGTGAGCCGTGTTGACGTTACGGCCCCACAGGTCAAGGAATATTGGCTGGCCCGCGCGGTTATTCATCAAAATTGCAGGATCTGCAACACCCTGGTATTCAACGAACAAAGGTGCAAGGTGAGATAAGCTTTCAGTGAGGTGCGGAATATCGCGTTTGAGTAACGTCATGCTGCTTTGACGGAAGTTAAACGGCAGACTGTTTCGCACTACCACGTCACCGCGCAGATCTTCTTTGTGCCCAATACGCCAAAGCAGATTTTCAAGCTGCATTGCTTGATCATCAATGTTCTCTTTGTCGAAACCCATTAAATTGACATGGATGGAGACATCAAAGAACTGAGACCTGTCGTTCACGTTTTCAGAACTGATCTTGTTCTTAACGGCGTTAAGGTCGTTTTTCTGTTGCTCCAAGGTAACCTTGTCGCCGACACGCATCGATTCTTTTGCCGCAATCATACGGCCACGAACCGCCAGTCGCGCCATAACCAGAAGGTTGCTCGGGACACTCCAGTTCAGGGTGATCAGGCACTCCGATTCAACGCCAGCCATAACCTGCTGGAGCATGCCAGGTGTGCTGCGCGTTGGTTTGCCCAGAACCGAAACTGGCCGAATGTAATACGGAACACCGCGGTCATGAATGGTCCAACCTTCGGGCTCAGATTCGACGTGTGCGAAGCTAGCGGTGGCAGCCAGATTTTGTCTGTGGTTGACCAGGTTCGGATTTTGAAGCGCTTCCAACACCGGGATATCGACCCGATATTTTGGGGGCTCGATTTCGAAGCTGCGGATAGGGTTGAGCAGTTGGTAATGAAGGTTGATATACCCTTGCCCAGTCAAAACCTCTGGCTGGAAGTTAAACGTCACCATGCTCTGTTCGATTTCGTGACAGTGCCGACCAAATTCCTTGGCGTGCTTGTTGTATGCCTTCTGCACCATTTTATTCGCGTCTGCCAACCCAACGGCGGCCAGCGATGCCTTGACAGTGGAATCGATAAATTTGCCGAACATGTATTCTGGCGACCACATGAACACGAGGTAGAAGTCGTTGGTAAAAGGAAACCGACCTTCACGGACCTCGCGCTCGATGGCGCGGGTTGCTGATTCGCGGACATCGTCATCGGCGTCATCTAACTCCGCCAGGGCGTCGTCCTTCATTTGTTGCATGACACTGTTAGACGCTTGGCTGAAGAAACCCTGGGGAGAGCTGGCCGCTCGGGCCTGGCGATCGATGATGGAATAGGCAATTTCTGCTGCGAACTCGCCAGCTTCAGGATCGATCTGATCCTTGTAACGACCCAGGACCTCGCGGATGTCGCGATGGGTATGTCGTAGCATTTGCCCGGAGCTGCCAGCAGGGTATTTGTTCAGTACGTCAGCAAAGTAACCAGTGATCGAGAACAACTGGTTGTTGTTGAGCATCGAGGCATCCACGCCCGAGAACTTCCAGATCTTCGCAAATCGACCATCAGTGGTGTGGAAGTAGCGGCCGTTCGACTCGTAGACGAACGCGTCCGACAAAAGTTGGATCGGCATTCCACCTTGGTAGTTTCGACGCGCCAGACCCTGCAATTCAGAGTCGTAGATGTGGAGATCAGCCTTTTCAGCCATTGGTCGATACCTTCTTCGTTGCCATGATGGTCCGCGCCTCTGGGTACACCGTCACGTCGGCGCGGCTGACACGGGTTAGGTATTCAGCAATATCGCTGAGCGAGTTAGGTTGGGTGTTGAGCTTGACGATTTCGTCTTGGTTAACCTGAGGATCAAATTCCGCGTCGTAACCGCTCGCGGCACCGGCAAGTTTCAGAATTTGGCCCAGCGAAAGGTCCTGATTTTTGAACAATTGCGGCCATGGAATTTCGTCTGGCGCAGGCAGTTCGCGAGAGTCCAGTGTGTTTGGCTTTGCAAAAATCTTGCGGTACAGCTGGACGTCGACCTGACGTACAGTCAGATCTTTTCCGCTGCCCAGGATCTGCTTTTCGTAGTACTCACGAATGCCATCTTTCTGTTCTTGTCGGATGCCATCTGCCATTGCGTTCGAGCAGGCGAGGAGGGCGAGGACAACGATTAATTTGCCCAATCTGCTTCCTCCACAACGATGTAGTCCCAGCTGCCACCGTGCTTCACGCCAGTCTTCCGATCTGCGTAAGGGATGATCCAAACGGGAGCCACGACGTCCGGGTTGCGAATGGGGTAATACGGTTCTGAAGCGCCAAGCTCTGGACGTGCCCGCAACCCTTCACGAAGGAGTCGAACGGTGTCCTGGCC
The DNA here is from genome assembly GCF_050434865.1 of Pseudomonas silensiensis. Classification (NCBI taxonomy): domain Bacteria; kingdom Pseudomonadati; phylum Pseudomonadota; class Gammaproteobacteria; order Pseudomonadales; family Pseudomonadaceae; genus Pseudomonas; species Pseudomonas silensiensis. The sequence goes on along the minus strand of NZ_JBNDJH010000002.1, from coordinate 348,494 downwards.
TCCACTGCTGTTGACCGTCTCGTAGATCTTGTCCATGGGCGCACTGTTTTTGAATGGCTCCGGTTCACTAATGCAGCCGGTGAGGAGGAGTGCAGCTGCGGTCACGAAGAGTGTTCTTTTCATGTTCACGTCCGGATCAAATCAAGGTGTCGTACATCGAGGAATCGATGTCGAACGGTTCAAGAGGTTTGAGAACACTGATTGGCTGGTCGCTCACGAACTGGAGGCGGATACCAGGCTCAACGAGAATCGTGTCGATGGCAGAGTTCGCTTCTGCTTCGAAGCGCTCAGAGATCTTTTGGAACATCGCGCCGATGCCCTGGGAGACTGCAGCTTTGGTTGCGTCACCGGTAAGTTGGCTGGTAGCAGAGGAGGTGCCGTTTTGAACTGAACTGGTATTGGTGAATTCGCTGGAGCTAAGCGTCGTGGCAAAAGCTGCCGCGGCCGCTGCAGCAGACTGCAATGCCAATGTGCGCCCAGAAGCCTTGTCGACTTTCCCGTAGACGTCCTGCTCGTTGTCACGGACGTCAACGATGTAACCCGTTGCAGGAACCATCTGCGCGCCGCCGGTTGCATCCCAATAACTCAGCTGCTCAACCCGGATTGTTGCCCGGCCGGTTGTCGAGCTAGAGGTGCGACGACCGGAGCAAAGCCCCATCAGGTGAATTGTTCCCAGATCACGAACCACACCGTTCGGGCCGTGGAAAATTCCGTGCACGGGTAAAACCACAGGTCGGGCCGGGATCTTGGAGCTGCTCGAAGCACCTGGTGCATTTGCGCCGATCGGGCAGGCGACACCGTGAAGCGTGGTAACTTCGACGAACGAGAATGCTGGAATGACGTAGGTGTCGTCCTTCAGCTTTTTCTTGGCTTGCTCGTCAGAAGATGTAGCGCCTGGGCGTGCAGTTGGCGTCTGCTGTGCAGGTGTATCTTGTTGTCCATAAGCGCCATTGAATTTGGCATCCATGCTGCCGCTGCTTTGCGTACCCGAACGCCCGTTGGCGTTCGAATCTGGCGAAGACATGTCAGCAAAGAGTTCGCTTTCGGATTGCGAGCCTTGACCGCCACCGCTCTTGCCCTTGTACGAGGCCTGGGTTTGTGGCTTCAGTACAAAGTAGTTGGGACCGTATGGGTTGGCCGCGGCCACTGGCGCAGACGGGCCAGTAGCTGGTCCAAGGTCAAAGTCGTTGTCGAACGAAAGCCCGCCGTTAGGGGCTGTTGGCAGGCGATCTGGTAACTTGGGCCCTTTGTCTTTTCCATTGATGCCTTGGTAAACGCCCTCAATCTGATCTTTGCGAATGTCAGCCATCGCTTCAGTGAGGGTCCGAACCTGTGCGTTGTTTTTCTGCTCCAACTCACGCAATTGCTTCTTAAGTTCAGCGTCGCGTTTAGCCGCATCAGCTTCCGAACGACTCAGCTTGTCCTTGTACGACTCCATCTGTTTCTGGAATTGAGTCAGAGCCGCGTCTTTGTCTTTGGCAGTAATCCTGTTGATGTCGTTATTGCCAAGTTCAACAGTAGCAGCAGCCTGCTCGGCTTTTTTGGGCGCGACTTTATTGTTATCAAGAAAGCCGTTGTAGAAAAGTGCGCCCACACCGACTATCAAAAATCCAAGTATGATTTTTTTGTTTGGCCTGCTAGGAGGATTTCTATCATCGCTCATTGAGTTTTCTCCGAGACGATGAATAGGAGGCCGCGATGGGAGGCGCCGTACACTTCAGAAATGAATTCAGGCGAAGGGCCGAGTATTCGGGAGCTTGGGAGCATCGCCGCTTGGCGAGCAATACCAATGGAGGCCTTCACGTCCTTGTTGGAGTAGTCAATCTGGTCTATTGCAACCTTGAACGGAGTCCGGCCATTGTTGACTACTTCGTAGGTTGTTCCGACATAGGTCGGGCCCACAACCTGGGATTGAAGAATGAATTCAACCGAACCCTGGCGGAACACAACACGTTGATCCCGCGTTAACTTTGCAAAGTCGTTTTTGCGATAGCCGTTGGGGACTTTTCCGCTATAGAGATAGTTCATCAGGCCTTTGACGCGACCGCGAGAGTCCTTTGAAAGCTGCGACCGGTCGGCAGGCCCACCGTTGGTGATTGTTACTTGGCTATCAGCGCAACCAGGTCGCGTAATGAGCTTAATCAAGTATGATTTTGAAGAGTCACCATCAACGGTTACCAAGCCTGTATAAAGTGGGTCTTGGCTCTGAAATGCCAGTTTGTTAGGAATCGGGTTTGGATAAATCTCTACGCCTTCACGAACTTCAGGGTTATACCCTTTCAGCTCGGATTCAGGGAAAATGACTTCTGCACGCTGAGTGTCATTGGAAATGAAAACCTCCACCGGGGAGTTTTCGTACACCACACTGCGCGGGGAACGGTTGCATTCCTCATTTGCATAGACGTTAGTGGTTAGGGCCGCGGCAACCATCGCGGCCAGCAATGTTATCTTCACTGAATGATCTCCTGCTGCTGCATGTCGTCGGCGACGACCGCCCACTCAAAGTGCTTTGAAACCTTCACGGGTTTAATCAGAATTTTGATGTTGTACTTTCGACGGTCGAAAACAGTGCTGAGCGTCGCGCGGTATCTCGATGCTTTGAAGGAGACGACGTAGCCAACAGCTTTGTCGTATTCGATTTGGTACTTGGTTGTGCGTACGAAAACCTGAGTGATTTGTTGGTCTTCAGATTGCTTGGCTGTATTTTTCAGTCCGTCTTCCTGAAGTGCGCGCATTCGTGGGGACATCAGGCGCAAAGCTTCGTTGGCATTGGCAAACGAGGATTCAGGTGTGAAGTTGAAAAAGTTATCCAGGAATACAGATGTGAACGCAATGATGTGCTTATCAGGGATCTGCGATTCGCTGATAAAAACGCCTTCGGAATTTGGAAAGCCATACATGACACGTTGCGCTTGGAGCTCAACATTTGTTCTTTGCAGTTCAAGGTTCTGATTAACGAGTGACCAAATGACTGCGGACAACACTACAGTCGCGGCGATAAACGCAACAATAATACGCCCGGATCGCAACTCACCCTTACCGAGTAAGTTGAAGTACCTCAGCGGAACGCCGTAATTATCGCTCATATTAAGGCTCATACCGATTGCAATATGTTGGCGATGGCAGTAATCCCCGTTCAATCCAGAGATTTGACATCATTCTGTTTAGGCGATACAGCAGCTTTCTGAGTGCTGGTAACCGCATGGCCAAATCACTCTTCAGCCAATCACCAATGAGCAGTGATGTATGAAGAAGGAGATGGCCCTTTGGTTTTCTTCCTGTGATCTTTTTATAGAACCACAGCGTCGTGCAGCCAATGACAAAGCAATAGAGGCTGTCGTCAACTAAATTGTTGGAAACAGCCATTGGAATCATCCAGATCAGGAGGTCTTCCTTTTCCAGTCCGCCAAAATTGATTGGCGAAGTTGCATAGGCCATTGTGTCGCTTTCGGCTGTAGTTCTAAGGCGCATATTAAGTTCCTGGAACGCTGACGCCGCCGCCGGCAGTGTTGAACTCAGCCCAACTTGCGACTTGAGTAACTGTTTTTTCGCCAAACAGGCACAGCAGGAACACACACACGGGTACCCACCACCATTTGCCACCAGCGAAGAAGATGGAAAACATCAGGCCCGCGAGCGACAGATAAAGCCCCCAGCCGGCTACGGTTTTCCACCATTGTTGAAGGCTGGTGGTGGTGTTGTTTTTCAGGTCCGAAGTTGGACCGAAATTGCCGCTCCATTCGGCGTGGGCCATTTGAGGGAAGAAAAGAAACGTGGCGACCATGATCAGCAAAAACAAACTGGTCATGAACCGCCTCATTTCCTCCTGTCGAACGTTGGTGTGGAATCCTTCGACGGTCATCGTCTTTCTCCGATTCGGGTAGGGGTGAAGTACTGTCCATCAGGCGTGAGTTCCTGATACCGAAGGCGCTTGCGCTCGGGGCTCAGGACGACGTTGATGGTTTCTTCCATAGGGCGGACCTGACTCAGCATCCGTACGAGGTCGAGCCCTGGAAGGGGGTGGTTGGCTTCTGCGAGTTTGAGTTCTGTCTGGGCCAGGCGAAGGGCTTGGGCCGCGCTCGACAGGTGCTCAATGGCAGCCTGGTAGCGTGGATCGCGCTGGTCGATGACATAGGAGTCAGCAGCATTAGCCTGCGCCCCCACAGTGATCGCGGAGATTGAGACGCAGAGAGCCAGAAATTTTGGGATCATTAAGAAATCCTCCTTTCCGGTAATAGTGGGAAGGGAGTGACCTCTTTTTGGCTCTTTGGAACAAAAAACCCGGGTTGCCCGGGTTTTTTTTATTTCAGGCCGCTGGCCAGTTCCTTCGGATGATGTCGGCGATCCACCGGCGGGTCCTGTGGAACTGGGCCATCAGTACTTTTGCGAGGTAACCAACGAACTGGACGATGAGGAGAACGAACACGGCTTGAATGATGGTGAAGAACATTTTGACCGTGCCGGTCACGATGTGCGAAGTGATCGTTCTGGTCGCTGGAAAACTCAGACCGATACCAATTATGAACGCTGCTATGGCGATGTACGCGGACCACCCTGCACGCTGAATGTGGAATTCAGCAATGTCCAGGAACCAGTTGAGCACCGGCCCTAGGCTGTAATCCCAGTGATTGATGTAGTCGAGCCAGTTCATGGATTTCCCTCAAAAAGATTCAGCATGCGAAATGTTTTTTCTAAAGTTGTAGGAGCCGGCGGTTGCTATCAGTGAAGGAACTCCACGCCCCCACGCCTTCACGGCCGCGGCGGTGACGCTTCGTCAGCTTCATGTCCCTGAAGTGCACAGACGGGAATGTGTTTCTCACCATCGGCATCCGGACGCGGTAGGTGCCCGACTTGGCAATGATGATGCCGTCACCCTGGTCCAGGGTCTGGAAGTCTTCCGGCTGAAGCAGGTCCTCACGTGTGGACTTAGCCCCAACGCTTGAGCTCGAGCCTTCGTTGTCGTTGGTGATGAGGCCGGATTGTTCAGTGCTGAGGCTTGACCCCTTACTGGTAGCCTCGGTCGTTTGCTCAAATGATCTGAGTACCGTACCGGCGAGCTTGCAGGCGAATTCTCGTGTGGCCGTGTCCCTGACGTCGCAGTAGACGTGTGTCCAGCAGTTACCCAGTACCTTCTCTACGAAGTCCGGCGAGATGCCCTGTAGGAAGCCGACGCCTTGGAAAGCAATGATGATCGGGACGTTGGCGCTTCGTGCGAGTTGGAACAGCGACACTTGGCTCTCATCCATGAACGAAGGGTATTCGTCGAATATGGCCGGGCAGATCATCAGCGGCTTGCTTTTCTCAAGCTGGATTTCGCCGACTGCCCGGGCCAGGTCCGAAATGAAGAGTTTGCCGAAGAGTTCCACACCGTCTTTGTCGGCCAGGGACGACATCGAGAGGATGACCACTTCGCCGTTGAGGATCGACTCTTTGATGTCGACATCTGGGTTGTAGGTGTTAACGATCCGCGAGTATTCGGAGTGTGCAAAGGCGGAGAGTTTAGAAATCGCGCCTTGGAGTAGCGTCTTGAACTTTTTGGAATCCCATTCTTGTTTGTCATCGTCCCACCAGAAGCGAAGGTAGGAGAGCAAGAATTCTTTGCCGTCAGCATGAGCGATCGAATCAGTTTCTCTGATCCGGCCCATGAATTTTTTGAGCAGATCAAAATCAGACAACAGCGCCATCAGGTCTTTGATGTGGAACGCAGGTTCGCCTGGCTGCAGCTTCATGCAGAGGATCGCCGCGGACAGCGAGTAGCGGTTGACGTCCTTCCAGAACTCCTCTTTCGAGTTGGCCTGCATCTTCATCGCGGTGGACAGGCTTGCCCGGACGCCGCCGTAGAAGAAGGGGTTGTAGGTATGGCTCTGCTCTGGGAATTCGAAGTTGATCAGCTTCAGCTGATCGAGTCGGCCGGCGGCCTCCATCATTGCGTAGATCGCACCCGCGAAGTCAGAATCTGATTTTGCTTCAACCAGAATTAGGCCCGCGCCTTTTTTGATTTGCTGCTGAATGATGCTGAGGATAAGTTCGGTTTTACCGGTACCGGTCGCGGCGAGCAGCGCGACGTGCCTTGTCATGATGTCGTCGGACAGCAAAAACGGGATCATTCCAGGGTAGGCATCGAGCAGGGTGGTGCGTACATCGTCCGCCGTTGCTACACCATTGGCGTTGGTTACCGTATCCAAGCGTTCCTTCCACTCTACCCATGGCAAGGTCTTGCCAAAGAAGGTGGAGCGCCTGAGATCGCAATCCGGGATGTCAGCCTCGGTGTAGCTGCGGTCCCATACCATCGGGGTTTCGAGCTCTTCTTCCTCCCGCTGCAGGAACAAAGTCCATGCTGCGCACGCTGCGGCAATGGAGAGTGCCAACGGCAGGGACAGGAAAGGGATAGCTGCCCCCACCAGCGGGATACTGATAGCGATGTTGCGGCGGCGCTGGATCTCAGCCCGTTGCTTGTCTAATGCATCAAGCCGAGACGATCTGATCGCCATTCTGAGCCATCCATTTGGGTAAGGTTGAGCGCACGCGAGTCGTTTCGCTGCCGGGGAAGTGTTCAACGATGCCGTCGATCTCGCCGACCAGTACAAGGGTTCGTTTGGTGCTGTTCAGGAGCGTGGATAGCAATTCAGCGTTGATGAGCTTCAGGTGTTCCTGCAGCACCACCAGGACCACAATTTCGTACACGCGGCCGCGGATGAACTTGGGTGTCATCACAGCGCCGTGGAAGAGGTTCAGGTTGCGTTTTAGGTCGAGCTCGATCGGGTGGCCAGTTCTTGGACTTGCGACCATCCGTTGCGGATTCAACTCAGTAGCGGTGAACACAGAGAACGCCGGGTGAATGCGAGATACAGGTTGCCGCACGACTACAGGAAGCCCCTTAAACAGCTCCTTGCCGTGAAACTCGACAGGTTCGTCCTGGCCTACGAACTCTTTAGCGATCGCCTTCGTTAGCCACGTCACAGCGTCTCCTGTGGGCACGTCGGCTTGCTGCTTCACCACAACCGTCTTGATGTCATGCAACGGGTCGAGTTCACACTCTTCGCTGAACAGCTTGATGACTAGGTTGAGTGCCTCAGGCAGGCTTTCGCGTGGGGCTTTGATCCAACTGATGGGCTGCGCCGGGTCGAAGGTTGCATTGGGTTGAATGGCCCCAGACCAGACCATGTTTGCGGCATGACGGTGCTCTGAGCCGGTGGGCATCCAGAAGCTGCCCAGGAATTTGCGGATCTGCTTAACCTCAGCCAATTCATCAAATGGCTGGCCAACGGTTTGAGCGGGGAGATCCTTGGGGATACCGAGGAAGAAAATTCGCCCGTTGGCTGGCATGGCTTCGAGGACAAAATTCGTCTCCTCGATACCCAGGGCATCCGCGCCAACGAAAACCACGACGTCCGCGCTGATGGGGCTGGACTTGTTGTTGAAGGGGACGCCTGTGTCCGGGTCGATCCCAATCAACTCGGCATAGCCTACGGCCGACGCTTCCTGGCCGACCGTCTTCTTGAGTTCTTCAACCATCTCAAGCGTGTTGGCAGTGAAGACGACGTCGGTGCCGAACGCCTTGAGAATGAGGTAGATGCCTCGCACGATGGCCAACTGGTCATGCAAGGTTTCGCATTGGATCAATGCCAGGCGTTCTGCGAGAAGTGAACATAAACCCCCGGCTAATTGTCGGGTTGCTGGTACACCCATGTTCATGGGCTTGAGCAGCTTTAGCGCCATTTCCTCGGAAGGAACGATGTCACCGAGCTCATCGGCGTTCAGTTCAACCCATTCGATGGTTTTCTGAACCAGTGATTTTTCGATCTCGTACAGGTTGTAGAGTTGGAGTTTTTTGTCTTCCGCATGCGCAACCTTTGCCTTCGACAACTCGGTCACGGCGTCGGCGATCAGTGGGCGCAGCTGGTCCCGAGTAATCCCGAGCAAACGACATACAGCCTCCATCAGAGGGCTGCCAGCGATGTAGCTATGACCAAGCCAGGCTTCACGCCTCAGGATGGCCACAATGGCTCCCTTGACGGCCGAGAGGCTGTCGTTACGCACCCTGAACCGTTTGGCCAGGCTCTGGGCGGTAGTGAACAGCATGTCGTCAAAGTGTACGTAAAGAAGGTAGGGGTCCTCACGTAGGACCTGACTTAGGTCGACGTTGTAACCGAGGCGCCTTTGGAGTGTGGAAAGCTTCGCCGGCGGAATCCCCTCGAGGTCAATTTGCGCGAGCGCCAGCTGCTCCGATCGTTGCTCCGCCCAAGTGGTGCCCAGCCGTTGGGCTTCTGCCTCGGACAGGCCAGCCTCTACCAATCGGCCCGGTGCTTTCTCCAGGATGTCGAGGAGGTTCTCACCGAAATGCTGAACGGCCTTGTTGGTGCTGGCGCGGGACACCCGGGTCAGGGTCGAGAGATAGCTGGCCATCGACTCCATTGATTTAGGCGGCATCGAATTGAACATCGATGTGTCGAAGTCGCCACCCGGGATATCTGGGCTCCACTTACCGTAGAGAATGAAATCCTCATACAGGACGGCATTGCCAAAGCTGCCGGTGCCGTTGAACACGGTACCGTCCTCCCGCTTGAACGTACAAATGGACCAGGGTCCACTTGGGTCCGTGAATTGGATGGCTACCAGAGTGGCCTGTTCGCGAACCATGCCATCGGCTGTGTCGGTTACTCGTGCCATATTCATCCTTGCTCGAATGGTCGCCCGCTGTTGACGATTCGTGTCGCGCGCGCAGTCCGGACAAGAGGGCGCATGGTGATGATCATCGCCTTCTTACGCATGTCCTCCGGGCTCATGCCGAGCTCTTTCGGATATTTGTAGGTAAGCGCCACGAGCATGTCGAAAACGGTGATGAGGTCTGCTGCAGAGAGGAGTGTGTTCCAGTACCACATGCCTTCTGGATACGCGTCTGCCGGCGTGTAGCCATCGAATAGGCCCGCGCACTCAAGGTGAGCATATGGCTGCAACATCTCACCCAGTTTGGCCATCGCGGCATCAATGCCACTGGTGAAATGGGTGGCAGCGGTGGAGCGCTCATGAATGCGGCAAGCGAAGATGACGCTTGATCCGTCATGGAGGAATTTACGAAGGGTGCCTCGCCGTAGCGTCACGTACTTGAAGGCGTACGTGTCGTCGATCAGCGATTTGGCTTCGTCGGTATAAAATCTGTGCATTGCACCGCCTTTAGGGGTCTCTACCTCAAATAGTGGGGTCGGAGTGCTCCATTTTCGTTGGTTTAGAAAAATCCGGGCAAAAAAAACCCGCTCGAGGTGAGCGGGCGTCTTTTGATCGAGCGGTGCGCTTAGTTACATGCGTCTTTCAGGCCTTTACCGGGCCGGAAAGTTGGGATTACAGCGCTGGAGATCTGAATTTCTTTACCGGTTTGCGGATTGCGGCCCGTGCGCGCTGCGCGTTTTTTTGTCAAAAATGTGCCGAAGTTCACCAGCACCACTTCACCGCCGTTCTTCAACTGGTCGGTAGTCACGCTGATCACTGCTTCGAGTGCTGCTTTGGCCTGGGTCTTGGATAGGTCGCTTTTCTCAGCGATCGCGTCGATCAATTCGGTCTTGTTCAAGAGTTAAGCTCCGTGCGGCTTTTGTAGGAATTTGGGTGTCACCAGTCCGAGTATATGGGCCGATTTCCAAATGAAAATCCAAAGTGAGGTCCAGAAATTCAACGGGGAATTCCGCGACTTACAGCCAGAAGATTTTGATGAGGACGCCGGCCAGAAAACTTACGGCGATCAACCCACACGAAAAAGCGGTGTCCCGATGCCCGGCTCGTTTGAGCGCCCAGCTACCGAATGCGGCAATCGGGATGAGCAGCAGGGCCCAAATCAATTGTGGCGTTGCCAGCTTAGAAATACCGGTACCGCCAACGTTGCTCGTCGGGAAGCCGAAACTATCAGCGAGCACAAACGCCAGCGCAGCCAAGCATCCCAGCATCGCAAGGAAGCGGTTGTGAGTGAAGCAGAAGCCGCCGATCTGAACTGCCCCTTCGTTGTGTTTTGTGCTGGTAAGCATGTTCGTCTCCTTTGTACCTTCTTCCACAAAGATTACGCCGCTGCGGCCAATTCTTCAGCCTTTTCCATCACCGCTGTCAGCATATCAAGTGCTTCGTGTTCTTCATCAAGGTGGGCGAGAGCTTCGGCGGCGCGGCAGATGGCTTTGCTGAACGTCTTGGGCAAGTTGACCAGGTCGAAGCGCTTCTGGAGCTCGCTGGTGCCCGCCACCGGTGCGAGTACCACCAGGCCATTGTCATAGAGACGTGATTCCCAGGCGGAGGGTTCTTCTCCAGCAGAAATCCCGTACGCCATGCTCAATTGATTGCGGACGCTGGGGGCGGCCTTGCCGTAGAGGTTGTCGAAATGAGTGCTGTCAGTGGAGGTGGTTCTGAAGTTCACGATGTTTATTTCCTCGGGTTTGTGAAGTCAAAACCATAACGCCAACGAGTCCGTCTACAAGGCGTTGAATCCCTGAAATTCCAACCCTCGTTTTGGGTTGAAAGCCATTGTTAGGCGGTTATCCTCAGTCCATTCCTGAGGTATCCACAGAGATAAGCACATGATCGTTGATGAGACAGCACTACTGGCCATGCCAGATGATTTGTACATGTCCGCAGTCCAGCTGGAATTTTTCCATAATCTCCTGCAGACCAAACGACGTGAGTTGATTGCGCGGATCGGCGAACGTGAAACCTCGTTGACCGTCTGTGAACAGGTTCCTGATGCCGCTGATGCCGGCAGCATCGAGGAGGAGCGCAACTTGACTATGGGCCTGCTCTTGCGTGAGCGAGCTGATATGAAGGCGATCGACCAGGCCCTCGCGCGGATTGACGACGGTGACTACGGCTGGTGCGTAACTGGTGAGCCAATTGGCCTTCGCCGACTGCTCTTGAACCCGACGGCTGCGCTGTGTGTTGAAGAGCAAACCCGCTTGGAACAGACCGGCCGTCACGTACGCAGTGTTGCTGCGTAAATCAGGATTGGCGTCACCGCTCGTTCGCGTGTGATCGAGCTGCAGTTATTAACCGCGCCATCGAACTCTGGCCTTCACTCAAGGAACGTCACATGTTTGAATCACTCTCCGACCGTATGGCTCGCTATAACGCCAGGGTAGTTCCAGACGCAGGCACCGGTCACACGGTGTCTCAGCGTCATGGCAATCCCGGAGAGGTGTATCGCTGCCCCGAGCATGCTGGTGTCGAGTGCGAACTGTGCGGTGGCAGTGGCTACCGTGCGATTTGTGACAGTTCGGCGTGCCATGAATATGGCTGCCAGTCAGGTTCTTGCGGGCGGTCGGAGGAGGATTATCTCCACGGGAAGCGCTCAGTCACATCAACCAGCGCGACCTAAGAGTACAGGTACTAAATACCAAGCCCCGGTCTTAAACTGGGGCTTGTTCATAGGAGGGGCGTAAATTCATCGAGCGCCCACGAATGAGGCGGGAGAACCATGGTACACAATGAAGAAGAATTTGCTGAGCAGCTTAAACACCTTCGCCGCGTTGCCCCGGACACTCTGTTAACGAGTGACCTTGACCTTGAAGCACCACAAACCCCAGAAGAAGAGCTCGCTCTTCTTCGGCGCAAAAGCGAAGAACTCACCGAAATTTTCAAGGTGTGCCAAAGCGTTGGTTACTACGGTAAGACCTCGTTGGTTGAGTTCATCAAACAACGTCTCAAGTAATTTTTGAACGGCCTCCAGGCACAGCAGCGCAATCCGCTGGCGCTGCAGCTTGAGAGAGGCCTCTCTACCTTCCTAGCTCTATCGCGCCGGTGCCGGGCTTCCCTCCCACGAACGAAGATCAGCCCAATAGCGGTCATCTTCTTCGCCGGCGAACGTCTATATTTGTGAGTTGCAGTACGGACCCTGATAGGTCCGTTCAATAACTGTTGGGCGCGTTGAGAAACACCAGCCGATTATCTCGATGTCCGTGTTCATCCAAAAGAAAGCGGAGAACTCTCATGGCCTTTAACTTTCACTGTGACGCCGATCTGTCTGCTCTAAACGTTCGTAAATTTCTGAACGATCGAGACCAGAAAACCTACACATCCCCAGTTCCGGGTGCTGACGATCCCGACCTGCTTCTTGTCCCAGGACCTGACGCGCAGAAGCCTCTTGGTAGCTTTGTTGATGCGGCCGGAAATCCCTTGACGCAACTGGCTGGGGAGGTGGCTTGCCGTTACGACTTGTTCGAAAAGCAATCGCTGATCAGTTCGAGCATCAAGGCCGTTCCTGTCACCTACACCGTTGATGTGCAGTTACACGCGCAACTATTCGTACGGCACGGCGCCGAAGCCATCATCGGCGACATGCAGGTGGCATTGGCCGCCTTCGATCCGCAGACACAGAGCGCGGAGGATATCGCCGACCAGCTGGCGACTCGGGCAGTGAACCCGATCAAGCGCGACCAATACCTGGTGAGCGTGTTCTACGTCATTACCAAGGTGGACCGGGGCGAGTTGCATGACGAACTGCCGCGAGACTGGGAAACATCGTTGAACAAGCAATGTGCAACCAGCGACAACAAGACAAGATCCACGATCAATGGTGCGGAAATGTGTGCGACTTTGCAGGATGGCGGTTATCGCACTGTCATCACCGAGTTGGGGCCGGATGTCACACCTCCAGCAAAGACTAAAGATCCGGTGCATGAGGTAGAGGCGAGCGATCCCAATGACCCCGCCGTAGTTAAGAAGGCCTACGACGGTGTAGTGGCCCTAAACAGCCCGGCCGATTGCCCGATGTTGACGCGGGAAGATCCGATCAGAGTCGCCGAAATCTTCAGCTACCCGCAGGTCAAGATCGAGTGGGTGACAGCTACTTTCAAGATCGGCTGTGTTCACATTACAGTGACGTATCCAGTGCTGCAGTGGCGACTGGCGACTATCGTGTTGTACGCGCTGCTGGCACACGCGCCAATGAATTTCGACGATTGGACAAAGAAGCAGGTCGTCGAGGTCATCATCGTTTCAGCTGTGCTTGCGGCGATCGTGTTCTACGCCACGGAGAATTTCGCAGTTGCCTATGAGACCTTTAAGGGGGGAATGACTACCGGCCTCAAGCGGGTCTTCGGTGACATGATCAAGTGCCTACTGCCAGAAATTATTGTGATCACGGAAACCGGCAATTGGACCTGAGGCACATACTGGTTTTCACGAATCGCCGGCCTATAAGGGTGTCGTGATTGAGGGCCCGCTTTTGGCGGGCCTCTTTTCAGCCAAAGCATCTACTCCTGAACTCCCCAATTGCCGCTTCACGCCCAGAGAAGGTCAGTCAGCCATAGCAAGAAACGATATCGGCCTGGTCTGAGTCTGGAGAGTGGATTAAGCACGTCGGAAACATGCCTATTTCAGAGCCATCGGCGTGGCTTGGTCGCCAAGCGCCACTGGATTTTCTGGGCGGATGTTGGCCGCAAGCTCTGCAAACGACCGTCCCTTCATGACGTCAACAAGCGCTTCAATCCGGGGTTGGATACGCTTTAGGTGGGCCACCTGGTCATTAAGGTCCCTGACCGGCAGCAACGGCTTCAGGCCTTCCGGCAAAGCGAGCGGCTCATCTTCCTTCGTTTGAAAATGGTGCACGAACTCAAGCCCGCGTTTGAGCTTCTCATAGCCTTCTTCAACCCCTTCAAAGTAGGTCTCTTGCTTCCCTCTCCAGACCGTATGTTCATAGAGCGCTTCGTCAAAGCAGAGGTCATTCTCAGCATTGAGGTACAAACCTCCCATCCAATGCTGGCGGGGTTTCAGGACATTGTCCGCCTTGATAAAGCCGATTATTGTTCGGCGAATTGGGCTATCGGCTGGTGCCTGGTTGTGGAGTGTGATCAGAAGGGCCAACGGTACCGATTCAACTGCCGGTCCTTTCGGGCGGAACCGACTGCACAGGTCTTTCAGGTACTGGCCGACGTTAGGTTGCATGACGTTGATTCCAACGTAGCAACGCTCGCTATTGAGCATAAACGTCAGCTGCTGATCTGCCTCCCTGAGAAACCCGAGCAAGCCCGAAAAACTTTCGTCGTCGAGTGGACCATTGGTTGCGGGAAGGTCCTTGAGCAGATCCTGGCATATCGCTTTCTGAGTGTACTCACAGCACGGGCAAACGAGCTGACTTCTGCTCGCCACCAACATGCCTGCGACGCCGGCAACGGGGTTGTGCCCGGTGCATTCGTGATTAGGGCACAGCATGGGCGAGGGCGCCGCTTGTGCTCCCGCATAGCCGGTCAGGACCTGATTGACGTTGAAGGTCCGCACCTGGTCCTCAGTGAGTGGGAAATCAATCAAGCGAGGTTCGATAGATGTCATGGGAGCTGGCCGCCGAGATGAAATAGGAGGATGTGGTGAGCATTACGATTAAGCGCTGCTGGCTCAGGTTTTTGGCGTCTCTGGGCTTGAGGAGGGTGCTGGAACCGAGGTGTCGTTCAGCGGAGATTGGATCGGTGTCACCGGTACCGCCACAAGGCTGCCACCGATCATGGCGCAGTTACCCTGGAACACCTTACCACCCTTCAAGGAGTACTCGACTGCGGCACCCTCCGTCTCGCCCTCGCAAGCCTGGACGGCGATCGCCGGCGGCGTTTCGGTACCGCCTGTTACTTGCGCTTCGGAGGCCAGCGCAATACCTGATGCGCTGCTGAGTAGAAGGGTTGTCAGCAGGAATAAACGTTGTTTCATATCGGTTCTCTCGGTCGGGGTTCTATGCCGCCGACTCATCAGTTGGCTGGCTTCGGTGAGGGTTGCGGTTTGGTAGGGTGGGTTCCGTGTCGGTGTGCCGGTTGCAGTGCCAAGCGGCCGCGATACTCCAGGCAAACACCGTGAAAAACCTGCCCGTTGTCGCCGGGTATATCGATGAGGTCACGTTCGTTGTGGCCCTCACAAATTCTGAATGCGTCCTCAGATGGAGCTGGACCATTGTCACGGGCAGACTGGTCAGCTGGCGCATCACTGAGTACAAGACAAAGACCGAACAGCGTCAGGTGGGGAGTAATGCTGCCTGACCACGAAAATCTCATCGGCGTCTCTCCTGGGCAGAACGGATCTGTGATGGCAGGTTTGTTGGTTCCTCTGTGTCAAAGCTTAGGCTATGGAGTGTGGGTCTTCAGGCTGGCCGGAGGAGGGGCACTTTGACGGTTCCCTCCATGGCATGTTGCCCTGCAAGCTACCTTGCAAAAAGTTTTGTCGGCCACCGACTGCTATCAGGTGGGACGCAACTCTAAATTTGACCACCCACTCGGTCCTTCAATGCCGAAGACCGTCCCCGAAGTACCCGGCGGCAGCAGGTGCTTCTGACGTGCGATCTCGAACATCTGCTGCAGGTACAGGTTGCGATCGGCAAAAATGGTTATGTTGCTTTCCTGGAAACTGGTGGTCATCAGGTTTACGAGGAGGTCGCCGACCGACGTGCAGGACTTGTTCAGGAATAGGTCCTTCCAGTCACTGTTGATGACGACTGACCCGAAGCACGAGTAATAGTCCCCATCCTTCTTTCTGCAAACCGAGTTCTCGTAGAACACGATTCCCGGCGCGCCGTTACCACCGAGCAGCTCTGCGGTTGCGAGGGCCGCGGCCAAATATTCCACGAGTACTTGGTCGTGTGCGTGGCCGGGGGTTGAGCTGAAACCGGCCACGAAAACCGGGACGCGGCCGAGGTCTGGATCTTTGACAAAGCCAATAGGCTCGGCAACGAACAGGTCATGGTCCTTAAACACTGTGAGCTGATGATCCACGTCGCCGGCCAGTTCAAGGTTCCAGCCAAGAAGCTTACAAAGTCCGATATGAGCGCCGATCTCCGGGCGGCGGTGAAGGCGTGCCTGGCCTTGTTCGGTGCTGGTGCAGAAACCCATGTTGAGGGCATCGAGCTCAGCATAAATCTGCTCAAGGTTCGGAGGTTGGCCATCTTGGAGGAGGGCGGACGATTCAAGGGTATGCAGCTCCCAGAGGTAGAAACCGGGAGGGATGAGCCACGCCACATGGTTCGCTACAGAAGGTCGCATGTTGAAAGTTTCGACCAAAAGTTTCCGCATGCGAGAACTTTTCTGAAGGCGGAGCTCAATAGGTAACGCTTCGAAGTTGAGGATTTCGGCGCTCGGGCAGCACGACTCCACCATCACTTCCCAATCTGCGTGCCCAGTCAGCGTGAGGTAGATTTCACGCGCGAGATCCTTCAATTCTGGGAACCCGTTTTGAAAGCATGCCACCCAATCCAACGCATAGAAAGGATGCGGCACGACAACGCTATTTTCTTGCAACTGATCGATCAAGGGCAAAACTCGCTTACGCAGGCAGAAGAGGGGCCTGGGCCCTTGAGATAATGGACTGGATTCCAGCACCTTGATAGAGAGCTTGGTCGCGCCGTATGCGGCGACACAGCTTCACAAGGGCATCGAGATTCGCAAGATCGAGTGCGGCCACCGGTGCCACCCACTTGCTCAGGTCGGAGCCGGGGGTCAGGGTGGGTGAGAGTTCTTTGCTCGCGAGCCTTTCACGAAGTGCCCGGGTTGGTTTGCCCAAGGACATCTCGCAGTCGAAGCGTCGGCGTGCTGCCCCATCAATTGTGCTCAGTTTGTTGGTGGCAGCGATGAACACCGTATGAGACGGCAATTTGTTCAGTGATATCAGCAACTGGTTGGTAACGCGCTGAGCTTCCCCCACATCATTGGCATTGCTGCCTCGTTGAGTGGCAATGGTGTCAAACTCGTCAATGAACAACACGCAAGGTTGACTGGCAGCATACTCAAAAATCTCATCGAGCTTCTTGCCGGTTTCACCCATATAGGAAGTCAGCAAACCACTGAATTTTACCTGGATGAACAGGAGGTCGAGGGAGTGTGCCAAGGCTTCGGCCAACATCGTCTTGCCATTGCCTTCGGCGCCCTCCAGCAGGATCTTGTGCCGAGGTTCAAGGCTAAACGCTTGAAGTTCGGCACGACGTTGTTGCTCAAGCAGCAGTTCCTGAACTTCGACCTCGAGGTGATCTTCCAGCACGACGTCGGCGAGAGGAATGGTCGGCATCCCGATGTGTGCCAGATTTTGAGGGGGCTCTTTGAACTGAACGGCCGAGTTTTGCGTGCGCATTATGCGCGCTAACTGATCGTGCACCCGCGGATGAGCCCCGTCGGTCGCGGCCAGCAATTGGTTACCAATGGAAATCATCTCCCGCTGATTACGGTAGATCGCCGCTTGGATCAGTGCCGGAAGCAGCTTGATCATTGAAGCGTCAGTGGCCTTTCGCACTCGCTTGTCATCGGCTTTCGAAATCGCTGGTGGCACGGGTTCAATGCAGCTATTCAATTCAGCGTTCCTTATCGGGTCCAGATTCAGCGCTCAGAGATTAACGGCCGGGTTCGGGGTTTCAAGCCGAGATCCCGACGTATTTCGTGGCCTGACATGGCCAATGAATCAAGGTGTACGGAAACCGGCCGTGGCCGGGTTGCTATACCTCACCGGTGGCCGTTGAAGATTTGAGTGAACTGATAAAGAGGAAACCGCCGACAAGCACCTGGCCCAGCAGCAGGCACAGGGCGACGGAGAATCCGAGGGAGCCCAGGAGTCCGACCAGTACCGCAACCCGATTGGGGCTTAGAAAAAATAGGGACGTGATAAGCGTGAACGAAGGTAGGGCCAGGGGCAGCCACCAAGCGCTGATGGCCAGGGCCGCCGGGACCGGATGCTTTTTCGCCACGAGCAGCAGGCAGCCCACGGTGCCGATCAATCCGATACCAATGCTTTTGCTCCAATAACTGAGAGGGAAGCCTTGTGCGACGGTGGCGAATTTCACGAGGTTCAGGACCACTCCGTCGACGGCGAAACAAACGAGGAGGAGGGTGCCCAACGAGAGGAGCAGAAAGGACATAAACCAGTATGGGCGCATAACCGAAGACCTCTGTTTGGGGACTTCAGTTTGTCTGCCTGGTTGCTCGCTGCAAGCCAAAACCCTGGCCAAAAATTCGGTGGCCACCGCAGTATTAGGACTGCCCCAGCACTACCATCACCAGCGCCAAAAGTCCGACACCCAGCACGCCGATGATCCCAAGAAGAAATTTAACCGTTCGAGCTTTGGATCTGTCCCTTTGCGCGATGACGCGGTCTTTGCCCTGCAGGCTTACAGTCAAATCGCGACTCTGTTTCTTCAGCTCGCGTTGCTTCTCAACCATCTGCCGCAACGTTGCCTCGACGGTTTGTTCTTCCATTGGTTTCTTGCTTGCGTGGGGTTTGAGATCGGAAACGCGGATGGGGTTTGAGTACGCTTCGACAACCCCTTCATTGGATTGGTCGTCGCTGAAGAGAATGCCAAAATTGGCATAGAACGCATTGCGCCTGGTCTGGTTTTCTTCTGTAGCATCAGTAGCGGCGACTCTGATTGGTATTACATTAATCGCCGGGTCATGTTTTTTCGCCCAGCACACCACTTTATTGAACAAGAATGTGCCGATGCCTAAGCCACGCATGCGCGGTACCAAATCTACGGCAGCGTTGGTGAGCTTTACCGTCTTGTTGTGCGTGTCGAGGTGGCCGCCCATTCGACTAATGAACCCTGCATCGAAGTTGCTCTGGGTAAACGGGCCGTCGATGTAGGTCGCAAGGACTTCGAGGGTCACCACTTGCTGGTCTTTGTTATGCAGTTCGAATGTAGCTGTTCTGCAAGACACGGTGATCAGGATAGTGTGTTCCGTACCACCGTCGGCCGCCACCTTAAGGATCGAGGATTCGAGGGTGGTTTCTACGTTTTCTATCGACATAGCTGCCTTGCCATGTGGGGCACCAGGGGTGCCCGATTTTGGGATTGGTTCTATGGCTTTGGCCGCGGTGTTTAGGCCAACGATTCACCAAGGTAGAGGCGGTGTGTCACCTCTACATCGTTGATCATTTCCGGTGCCACACCAACTTTTTCAGCGATCGCGCGCCATTGTTTAACGGCTGCACAGACCTCTTTGATGATGGCGTGAGCATCGATGCCTTTGACTTGCTTTGCCACGGCTTCCAAGTCCGCGAGCTCAAACTTGTCGCGTTTCCCGTTCACTGTCATTTGGTGAGAATCAATCCAATAATGGCCGGGTTGGTACGCCCAACAAACATCGTAGGCGGGGGAGAGTGTCCAGTTGCCGCTCTGATCCATCAAGAAGCTGATGTTCTTTGTGTGGTCGTCTTGATTTCGGGCCACGACATTGAAAACCAAGCGGCGATAAAACTGAACAGCCTCCTCGCGGGACAGCCCAAGTACTCTGAGAACCCCAAAAGCCTCCTCATACGAGTAGCCACCAGGCTTCTTGTAGTCGGCGTGGTCCAACGCACACAAGGTGGCCATGTGGATTTTGTCGCCATTATCAGTCCGGTCAAAGCGTTTCGTGAGGAAGTGCGCGCGCCCACCTTCCTGCAGCAGTTCACATGGGTTCATGGTGACGCCGGCTGCATGAGCCATGACCGAGTAGGCATATTCAAGGCGGCCAAAACCCTGGGAATCCGCCAAAACGTCGGTTTCTTTTGCGACGTCGAACTTCAATAACCAATAGGTAAACCCTTTTGGTGCCTTGACCTGTCCTGAGCGAATCTCGCCGGCCTCGTTCATCGCAATGACAGCTTTTGCCCGGGCGCCGCCGGCACTGGTGCCAACCTGGATCAAGCGTTGAAGCGCTTTATCATCGACGCTTGGGTCGTGCTTTGCCAGGCGGTCGGCCAAGCTTTCCCGTTGCGAGAGCACTTCACTGGCGAGTTCCACCAGCGCTTGGATCTGGAAACTCTCACTGGCTTTGGCTGCACCGTCGAGGGCTGGCCGGTATTCCATCCCGCCCATTCCTCGGGCGCCCTGATACAAAATTCGTTCGACAGCAGTGAAGGTCGCCTTGTCACGACCCTCTTTCGCCAGCCAGGCGTCGATCAGTGCGTTACCGAAATCATCCGGCAAGGAATCCGCCAGAATTGCCGGGAGGCCTTTGTAGGTGTCTCGATTAAGGCTAGGGAATGAATAGGTTTGGTTCGCTGCAAGTGGCATATGGATTGGGGAGATCTCGATGCCTGTCTTGACGAACTCAGGGTCGTACTCGAACAGGCCCAGCGCTGTTTCTTCATTCCAAAGAAGGCCCCCGACAAACTGATCAAACAGATACACCTTTGCAGTAATCACCAATCAACCCCCTTCTTATGAACGCCCACCCTGGGGGGCGAAACTACCTTGTTTGTGGCCGAACCTTTGGCGGCCATAGATGCACTGCGGACACCGGTGGCCCGCACGCGTTTAGAACCGGCCATCTTGATCACCTGTAGCGGGCTTGGCTGGACCTGTTGGATAAGCGAGGCCACCCGCTCTAATTCACCAATGGCGCGAAGAACGGCCACCAGATTCACCATGGTGCCTTTCCCGTGCATGAGATTGATCAGGGTCTGGCGGCTAATGCCGGCTTCCTCAGCCACTTGCTCCTGGCTCAGGTTCCTCTTGAGACGCAACTCTTGCAGCCGCGCACCGATGGCGCTGGCTATGGCATCGTCAGTCATGGCGTGAAGGCGCATAATGTCTAGATTCCTATGCCAAATGGTGGAGAATGCAGGTTTATGTACTTAATACTAGACGTTATCCATAATTGGGCATATCAAGGCAAAATTCAAGCGCAGCGTCTAGAAACCTAGACCTTAAGCGGCGTAATGAGCATTTATGTCTCATTTTCTAGGCCTTATCTTCTTTCTATGGCCTAAAGCCTAACCGAAATTCTGATAACGTCTAGTTCTGCGTACAAAAGAGGTCTTTCGGAGGCCTACCGTCTAGATATTTAGGCAGTGTTGTGAGTTCTGTAAGTCTAAGGCTTTTAGCCAATTTTCAGACTGGAACGGGGGGAAGCGAGATGCAAGGACCGGTCTACACTCAACGCGAGCCGGCGGGGGACGGCGAACAGATCAACGACTACTCACGAGTGGGCACACATGATGACGTTGAAATCGATCGCTGTCGGCCTCGCAGTGGCCATCGTAAGCCTTTCCGCCAACGCGTACGAATCGGACTTCCACTTTGGCCTGACCTGGTGGCTCGCCCGCCAGGCCGGATTCAACCCTCAGCAAACCCAGGAGATCGCCAGGCAGGATGAGCTCACGGACACCGGGATGCTCGATGCGAAGCACGCGATGATCTGGAAGCTGTGTCTAGCGCAAGATACACGCGCAAGTGATCTGGCCAGGGCTATGCATTTCCGCTCCAAGAAGGCACCGCCCGCGGAACCGCCAGAGCGTCTGGTCACCGATGACAGTGTTTATGCTGAAGCACAGACACGGAGCATCATCTTCACGCCCGATCATGAAAACCTCAAAACGCTGGGTTCGTTTGGCCAGGCGCTTCACGGCAGACAGGACGCCTACTCACACGCCGGTCAAAGCGAAACGTTCTGGCCGCCCTGCCAAACAATGTGGCTTTGGACGCACCCAGTCGATAGGACCCCTCACGATAATGGGGGAATGTTTTCACACAAAGCCGACAGAACTTACAAATTTCCGGCCAAATGCTTGAGCGCGGCGCTGAAGACCTATGACCTCATGCTCCAGTTTCGGTCAACGATGAAGCTCAGCAGCACACCAATGAAACCGGACGATCTAAAAGCGCCGATCGGGAAATTTTGCGAGGCCAAAACCAAGGTTGAGAAAGCGCAGTGGTTTAAGAGCGAGGAGGTCCCTCAAGGCGAGGCCATTGCGAGAAACACCAGTCTCGCCGACGGCGGCCGAAGTTTTGCAGGTGCCCCGAGAATGGATCTACGGGAGGGACCACCCTCAGTAAACGCAGCGCAAGCAATCATCCCAGAATACGAAAACCAAGAGCCAGGCTGGCTTCCACCCATCGAAATGGATGAACAACTTAAAAGTTTCCTGATGAGGGCGGATGTGAGCCCGACACCGGAGTCAGTGGCCTTTTCTCAAAACTTCATCAAAGCATGGCTCACCACCCCACCAGAGAAAATGCCGGCCGGGGTTGAGCGGTTTTTGGGGAAAAAGACTTTTGTAGACGTTGACGCAGACATCGACAAATTGATGCGTCTGCGGCTAAAAGACCAAGGCAAATCTGACTCTGGGATCTTCAAAGCCAATTCCGTGAATCCGGACGACTACGTGACCTACACAGATGACACATGGTCGAATGCCTTGATACCTGTCCGGGGCATTAAGGCACCCGCGCTGGTAGGAGAGAGTGGCGGAAAAATCATTGTGATCGCCATTCTCCGAAATGCCCCCAACGAGGTGTTGATGATGGAAGTCACGCCAGATTACCAACAGACATCGATAAGAACGTTGATTGCCCACTGACGGGAGAGAGCGGTGGGCGCCCCGGCCGAGGGCCCACCGTAAACAAGAGGACCTGCTAATTAGTGCAAAGCTTCCCAGTCCGCGTTGGCCTGCGCCAGGCGGTTTGCGGCGTGCTGCAGGTTCGGACTGTGCCGGCGAATTGCTTGCTCCTGTTTCGCCGTAAACTGCTGAATCTCCGCCAACCCTGCACGCAACTCCTGTTGAATGGCCTGAGCCCGGGCGTGAATTTTCTGTTTCACCTGGTTGATGTCAGCCTGAGTGACTGACTGCGCGGCGTTGAATCTAAAATTCCGCTCAAGGCTCTTGCACCAATCCACCAACGTCCTCGTTTTCACATCGCCGAACCCTTTGAGACGGCGAATTCGATTCCATTCGACTTCGGCCGCAGTTTCAATCCCGAAGCTGGCGAGCGTGGCGCGATTGGCCGGGCCGATACCGGGCAGGTTGGCTTTGTCGATGAAGAACTGCTCCAGGTACCGAACGCGCTGACGCTTCTCGGCATGGGAATGCATCGTCTGCAGGTCCTTCTTCTCACGGGTGCCCAACTCATCGAACTCAAGCTTGAGTCGATTGAGATGTTCCCTGCGCGCATTGAATGCATCAGGTCCGGCTTCACGACGTATCGCTTCAACAACCTGTTGGAAATGCTGGTGAGCTGCTTTTCGCGCAGCAGAGCGGTTACGGGCCTCCTGACGACGATCCTCAAGTCCGAAGACCCAAATAACATACACAGCAACGACCGCCCCGGTGACGTACAGCGCCCCCATACCGTGAAACATGGAGTAGGCGGCGACGGCCGCGGCAATGACGGCAAGAGAGGCAAACTTTCGTGAGGCATCACTGACGACGCCAGCGGGCAGCGGCGTTGGCTTCGGGTGAAGCAATGATGGGTCTGGGATTTTGATGTCTGACGGCGCGGCCACCTTGCAGATAGCGGCCCAGATCTCGGCCACCCTGAGCGGCCCATCGGTGGTAGTGGTCGTGGTGTACAGCGTCGCTGTAACGAAATAGACGACCCCCTGATTCTCAAGGCTGCACCAGGGGCAGCCATGAAGGTGAGCGGAAAACACATGCATCTTCGACTGCGGACACACCTTCAGCTCCGCTCGTGTCTTGTCCAGCTCGTCGAGCCATTGCCTGGCCGTCGGCCGCCGGCCACTGCGCCCCTCCTCGGTAAAGGCCGCCTCGAACATTTGGGCGACACGGGGAGGAACGATCGACAAAGGCAGTGAATTGGGCGGCGCGGTGAGCATCCGCTGCGCGGCGGTATGCGAGTAGGCGAAGCGAAGGTTCTTGATGTTGTCCTCGAGCGTTTCGCCAATGCCATCGCGCTGCGGGACACCGGCGAATGGGTGCCGGCCTCCGAACAGTAGATGGAAGATCAGCAGCGCCAGGCCGAAGTTGTCATGGTTGGTTGAGCGGGGATCTTTGAATGAGCCACCCTGAAGCTCCGGCGGCGTGTAGTGGCTGACGCCCACCTCGCACAGATGCAACTTTGTCTGATCCCGGATCTGATAACTGTCCGTGTCGATGAGGGTAACGGTGGCTTTATTGCTGACGTAGGCGTTGCCCTGGTTCACATCGCCGAGAACGTGGCCACGGTCGTGTAACACGGCAAACGCCGCGGCTGCGTTGCGGGCCGCGCATAACAGAAAATCCCAACCCCTGTTCGGGTACTCGACCTTACGGTGCGCCGGGCTGTACAGCATCTGGATGGGCGTCATGCCGGCGACTTTCGCCATCGTGAACCCAATTACCGGGCCGCCATTACTGGCGTGGAGTGTGTCCTGAGGCCAAGCGGTATAACTCAAGAGCTTTTCATCACTGGAGCCCGTCATGAACTTCAGCTTGAGCTGTTTCGTGTGCTCCAAGGACTTGTGGTAAACCTTGGCCACCAGGTGATCCACACCGGTGATAGCAAACACGGTACCTTCGCCGCCTCTGCCGAGCTCCTTCCCGATCGCAACCAGCTGCCCGGCAGAATTGAACAACGACTTCGCCATGTCAGTCCCTCAATACAGCTAATGCCATCGACTTGTCGTCATCGGTTCTGCTGTTCACCTTCTCGCTACTCAGGAAAGCGGCGAGGGCACCGGGGATTTGATACCGAGCTTCGGCACTGACCGTGGCGAGCACGTTGAAGAACGGGGAAAAGAATGGTTTGTGTGGTGTGTTGGTGGCCAGGTCCAACGCCAGGCGTTGAACGCCATCGGAAAAGGCTGCAGCCTGAAGTGCCGGCCCTGCGTAGAGCTTGGTCACCAGATTGTCGAGGGCATTCTCTTCACTGATGAAGAACGTCTGGTTGGCGTACTCGCCGCACTGGGGGATGATGGCCAGCTCTAAACCATTTCCTACGTCCAGTACCACCGCGCCGTCGCCGATCTGGAAAACGAGTGTTCCCAGATCCGAAGACAGGAGCCCAAGGAACGTACACGCGTAGTCGCGCGCCGTACGTCCTTCTTCCTCGGCGGTGGCGTAGATGGCTGATCGGATCTCACGGACAATCTCCACCGCCAACGCATCGCCCAACTCAAACTCTTGGTCGGACATCAGCTGCAGAACGAAATCGTTGGCGATATCGATGGCCATCTGTGCGCCGACTTCACTGTGCGAAGCACTGCCGGCGCCGTCGGCGACGAACATGGCCAGCCACGGGCGCGCACCTTGATGAACAACTTTCGCGGAGCACCGGTCCTGGCAGACGCCGCCGCGCTCAATGTGTGAAGTGCCAATGGCAATGGCGCTGACGGTTTCCCAATTCACACGGTGGCCCATCCGCTCGGTGCGATCAGCGCCACTTCGGTACCGGGAGTCGACTGCGAGACGCTTTTCATCGAGGCCGACAACCATTGGAACAGCTCACGGAATTTCAAACCATCGAGAGCCAATGGTTGGCGCACACTGATCTGACTGAGGATATCCATACGAGCGCCTTGGACGCCCACAGCAAAAAATGCAACCTTCTTGTTCGCCTCAGCCTCGCGTACAGCCGCGGCGGCGGATTTCCATTCGTCAGTTGGGCCGCCGTCAGTAATGAGGAAGCACCAAGGGCGGAACGAAGGTAGCCCGGCCGCACGATATTCACTTTTACGCTGCTCGATCATCTCGAGTCCGACGCGAATTGCCTCGCCTAATGGTGTATCACCTTGTTCCGTGAGCGTAGGAGGGTAGAACGCACCAGCGGTGGTGAAGGGGGTAACGATTTGCACTGGGCCGAAGGTGACGATGCCTACCTCAACACGCTGCATGGCCAGGGAGTCGGATGCCAACTCATCTCGAAATGCCTGCAGTCCTTCATTCAACTCCTGGAGCGGGCGGCCGCGCATAGACACGGAGACATCGAGCAAAAGAAGGCAAGGTACCCTCGGTTCAGGATTGGTGGCGAAATCAGAGACAGCTTCGAAAAATACTTGGTTCTCGCTCAATGTGGAGCTCCTTCAAGAGTAGAGGAGCCCGCAATAGTCGCTGAACTCCATGTCAGTGGTTACAAGCTAAATCAGGCCGCGTTCAGCCGCAATCGTGCCCGCCGTGAAAAACACCATTGTATGGCAAGTCCCCGGAAGCAAAAGCTTCCGTCGACGGAGGGTGGGGTAGATGTTGCTAATTGGTGCGACCCATGAATACAGATGCCGGCGCTGCGCTCTGTATTGATGCCTGGCACAGCGGCGACACGAAAGCACTCTCGATCAACGGCATGCGTTCGGTCAGGTTGTTTCGCATGACAACACGATCGCGTTCAAGGCTCGGCAGCCTGAAACGCTCTTGGCGAGCGACGATCAATCCACAGTCATTGATGACGTCACGGACATCACCCTCGCGTTTGGACCTGCTGCTTGCCTCTGGGTAGGTGTCCATCTGCGGTGCATGGGCGCTGGGTGTCCAGTCCTTGGCCACACTTGGCCAGCGGGAGCTCCAACCACCGTGGCTCGGGTGAAGGTTGCCCCACAGCATTATGTTGTCGCTGGCGGCGTCACAGTCAGAGTCCAGGATGGAGTATTCAACCGTGTGCGTTAACACAAACTCCGCGCTGACAGACCAGCGCGTAGTGACGGTGAACTCTCTCGTCTCAGTCGGCGCCTGGATGAAGAAACCGGTGACTGCCTTGCGCCCGTACTTTCGGCTGGCGACCAGGTATTCCTTGTTGGGGTAGGGGGTTCGCGCTATGACGTCCCGTCCCTCACGCAGGTGAAGCCCCAAGGCTGGAATCCGAATATCCACGAGCTCAGCGTCGTGAAATCTTTCTGCAGGTTGGTGGAGCCTTGGGGTTACGTGGAGGAGCATTTTCTATACCTGAACTTGGGTTGGCTCAGAATATCGGCTCCTCCAAAAAACCAAAGCCAAAACGGGCGTTGTTTTTTTTTCCAATGTTCTGAAGCGGTTTACCAGCCTAAGTGTCGCCGAAAAAGGAAGTTCACCACCCCGACTACGGCTGCCCCTTTCGGAGTGTACCTTTCAGATCGCGTGCTTGTTTCTAAGGATTTGACAATGATGTCTTCGTCCATGCAGGATTCCTAAATCCAACGAGTGTTCTTGTAACTAGCTATGCACGAACATTCGGAGCAGACAGCGTGGCGCAGTAACACGTAGCGTCATTCGGAGCATGGGCCAAGTTTGCTGCGACTTACCTTTCTCTCGGTGCATCACGAAACACAAACAATATGCAGAACGCCTCGACCGAGGGTGACTGAAATGGGGCATGCCTTTTCATCTGTTGGACACAGAGCTGATTATTTTTCAGCAGGGCGCATGGAGGATATCTGGCCTCCCTTGACGAAGAGATCGGCTTCGACACGCATCTACAATCCGACGGGCTTTCATTTTTTTGACTCATCTCAGGCATTTATGTGCTTGGGATGAGTCTCGTCCGGAAAAAAATGTGGAAGGCCATTGTCGGCCCTCAGAATGTGAAATTCATCGAAGTGAGGTGGTATTCGCGCTGCTGCCAATGGTCAAGGTCATTCAGTCACAGGCGAGCAAAGCCCCAGTCCTATAATACTCAGTGGATCAGTGCTTTGTGTCGGGGGTTTCAGCGTTACCGACGACATAGACGTGGCCTGTTAAATCATCAGCTGAGCTTGCGCCGATTAATTGCGGTTTTATCCATTTCCGCTTGATAAGGCTGTTGGCTTTACCATGGTGTTGGTCTCGCCAGTGCCCTCGTCGCCAATGAGTACGACGGTGGCCCCCGTGTGGAGCTGCCTTAGTGGATGTGAACTCTCTGCCAAGTAAATATACCGCCGTATAGCCCTCGGACAGCAATTTTGATTTTAACTTCTCACGCTGTCTTGGATTGGACTGCTCCCAACGTACCGTATAGTCAGTTGGGGCGTCACGGCCTGGCTCTAGACGCCGCTGATCACCAAGCGACTCCAGGTAGAACAAAACATTCACGATTAAACCTGAGGCCAGCTTTAAAATTTCGCCGGCATCTTCGATTTCACTACGCATATGAGCGTTTAGCGCTTTAACTGTCTCGGAGTCATCGGGTTGATCTAAAAAGGCGCTGTCGCGACGGGCGATAGCGTGCTCAATGGCCAGCGCCACTGGCATAGTCTGTTCCACCGGTGTGAAGTCCAAAAAATAGCCCGGCGTCATGACACCTTCACCGCTCTTTTTGCACGTCGAGAACCCGAGTTTCAAACGCATGTTGCCTTGTTCGTCGTATGGGGTCCTCGCAACGAAAGCTCCATCTAGATACTCAAAGTCGTCTCCAAAAGGGATACGGATTGCATCGCGCTTGCCGAAATGAACAAAGAAAGCCTCATAAGGTGGGTGCCAACCTTCGAGCGTGCAGTCGCCAAAATCCGTGTTCTCCAGCATCTCGACCACGTCATCTGTAAGGTCGAATATCTGGCGACCGCAATTCAAGAACTGAGCCGTGAGTGGCACCCAATGACGCAGTTCAGCCAATTTTGCATAACTTGCGCCTAACGCTTGGCTGCGTTCACCCGGATCTGGGATTTCCTGTTCTAAATGCTTCATTCCAATTTCAAGTGCTGGTACGACTAACTCATCTTGAATCTTATCCATTAAGTGGGCCGCAACCCGCCCATCGTTTAGAACCCAGCCGGCGCGAGCAGCTTCCAACGCATAGGTCCACCAAAACGCGTTCTGATTGCGCACCGGAGCATAGGGCGAGAACTTTATTCGGTCGTGGAAGGACATAGTGGGCTTCTTTCTTGCTGAGGGAGGATTCAACGTCGAAGAGCGCATCTAACACTGCTACGCAGCAGTGCGACTGTCGGTGCGAGTTGTTCTGTCAGCGCTAAAGGATAGTCGGTGCTCCCATTCTTGCTCAGTGTGCGCACCTCATCTTCTGCGCGCCACGTCGTGCCCGGGGCCCCGGGCCAGGCTTGAATGGCCGACGACAGGTTTAAAATTACAAACCCCCCATGAACCCCCGAAATAAAGTCTGTCGGATTGAGCCCGGCAGATTCAGGGCCTCGCCGGCGCACGAATCAGAAATAAAGTCTGTCGCAGCCCCGATATTGAAAGCTTGGCGTGCGACCTACTAAATAAAGTTTGTCGGAAACGGGTGCCAAAGCCGCTCAGGAAATCCCGGGCACGCTATGAAAAGAGATTAAAGTCCCGATTTAGACGCCTCGCGGCGGAAATCAACGACAGCTTCAATTGATGTCCGACAGACTTTATTTCGTAGTTCCACAACCACCGAGTTCGGCACATTCCGACCTAAAGCTATCACATCATAACTATGGGTCTTCTCACCCTACCGGCGTACCTTTTTGCCTTCTCCGAACGCCGGAATTCCCTCGAAAGGGGACCTGTGGTGCCCCCCATCCTGATTACAAGCTCTTGATTTTCCTTACTTTCCATTTTCTTTACCCCTTTTCCCCATTTCTTTCTCACCGCGCGGCGTGCCTGGTCCCCGGCGGCGCTCGCCCTTAAAAGGGTGATCAGGATGTGCAAACCTTCCGGGCGGGGCAGGGCTGCTGTGGCGAGGGTAGGAACGCTGAGATTTTGCAGGGAGGGCTCTGGGCCGGGGAGGCTGGCGGAGATGGTGCGGGAAAAACGGGGGTTTTTAAGGGGAAACGTCCACCTAGTTATGATGTGATAGGTAGCTTTAATTCTGGGCGGTTGGCAGGCGTTGGCGCTTGGGCGGCAAACAATAAAGGTTGTCACAAGTGCGGATTCGCACGGCAGCCGGCCCGGCCGGGCTCCTGGGTAGGGTGGCCATCGCGGTCGCCGGCGGCCAGGCAGTGGCGTGGCGGGTGTTGGGCAGCGGCGGGGGAGATGGTGAAGCGGGGTGCCCGTAACAACGTGGGGGTCCTTAGCAATCGGCGGCCCGGTCAGGGGGCGATCAGCGTGGCCAGGTGGCCGGTGGTGGATGGCGGGTATTTTTGACGTGGTGTTGCGGTCGTGGTTGCCGTGGCCGCGGGATGGCCACGGCAACCGGCATTACGGCTTGCGCGGGATAACCGCGCTCAGGTACGCAACGGCGGCATCCACCGCCGGCTCCTGCTCCACCAGGATGTTCATAATGCGCAGAACGTCCTTGGAGAAGAATCCGGTCTCTGCCAGTCCGCCGGCAAAAGATCTGCCCATACCCAGTTCTTCCTGAAAGGAACGCCAGGCTGTTTGGGTTTCTGCGTCCCGGGCCGCATTGTGAAACCGGTCGGCAATCTCCAGAGGCTTGATGTGGTATTTCGCGCCGGCCTGGAACGTCACCAAGATGGCGAGTTGCTCCGTGCACGACAGCGCGAGTCGCTGCTCAAGTGGGGACGGGGTCTGGTTATCCGACATCAGTAAATCCTCAAAAGGTTGTGTCTTGGCAAAACCGCAGCATTCCAACCGAAGCGCCCCGCGCATTGGCAGGCGCTTTCATGTTGGGGGAATCGAAGGGTACATAGTGGGTCGATTGCTCGCGAGCCGAACATCAGGCTGGAATTTCGTTTTGAATTGCCAGGGGCCGGCATGCCACAGGTGGTCGGCACAAAGCACCCCGGGCGACGGATTGGCCGGGCCAGGCTTACCAGAAACGGTTGCCCTCAGTACGGTGAACAATCACACGCAGATATTCGATGGCCGCTTTCGGGGCATTTTCGACGTCCTGTACAACGCTCAGGATGGTTGCGATTTCAGGATCAAAAAACCCTGTTTGCGCCAAGGCGATCCCAATAGGGGTATTACTCTTGACCGCATCGCGGAAAATCTCCCAGCCCTCCTTCGTTTCACTACCGCGGCTGAGCGTGTCGTGGCGGTTTGCAAGTTCGATGACCGTGTGCCCAGTATCTGCGGTGTACTGAAATGTCAGCAGGATTGCGAGTTGCTCTTTACTGGGCAAAGTACTAGACGGCTGAAGGCGGACGGCCTTTGCTTCTTGCATCGATGACTCCTTCTAACGTGAACGGATCTGGCGCTCGGCAGTCCTGACGCCATTTGAGGTGAGGTGAAAGGGTAACGAGGCGAATTCGACTCTGCGAGCCAAAACCAAGGCCAGATTTCCCCGCAGGATGCCCCTGCAATGCCGGCACGCCTGGTGGATTTTTAAGGCCTGTTTTGGGTCGCGACCCTGTTTGCGCTTTGGCATGCTCGCGCCCCTGTTCCCCCTGCCAGGACCAACGCCATGCAAAAAGCCGCTGCGCCCAGCCAGTCCCTCGATGACCTAGTCACGCTGTCATTCGCCGAACACCAGAAGAGCGAACTTACTCGCCAGCGCCCGATCGGCGTCTTGGCCGGCCGAACCGGTACCGGAAAGGTTGAAGCGCTAACGTCGGCTGTCTTGCCTTTCCTTGCCGCCGGCGGGTACATCCTCCGCATCACGCCCTATCGAGAGACAAACGACTCTCTGCTCGACTTCGTTCAAGCCAACAAACGCACTCACCGCTGGAGCTATGCGACCTATGTCATGGAGCTCGACGACCCTGAGGTACGTCCAACACTGGCACAGGTTCTGGAGCGTTTTACCCCGCCAGAAGGCGCACTGATCATTATCGAGGAGCCCCAAGCGCTGAAGGACATGAGTTCGTCGGCACTCTTTGGCGTCTGCGATCGCTTGAATGTCGCCATGGTGCTGTTGGTGCAGGACATGGCCATCCTCGGTGATTTCAATGAAAGTCGCACCGCGTTTACCGCGCATATGACCGGGCTGCAAAGTCTTACCGTGGTCAGCGCCGGCGGCCAAGGCGAGACATTGGTCGACCTTAGCCACGCTCGCGGTGAGGCCAGAGCAATCGGTAAGCGGTCACTATTCAGCGCCGGCATGGGGTCGAAGTGGGTTTGGGGGTTATTTGCCCTCGAAGCGATTTTCATGTTTGGAACGGCTATGTTTAACGGCAACGGTACGTTGGTGTTATTCGCGTTGTTATTCGCGACAGGGGCTGGATACCTACCATGGCAGTTTGAATTCGCCGCCGAGTCCTACCTCGTGAAAATCGTGATGTCCAAAATGGGGCGGTGGTGGATTTGTTCCGCTTGCGCCGTCTCGGCTCTCATCCTTATTACGGGCAACGATCAGAAGCGACTCATCGCACTATTCGTTGTCCTCCTCTTCATGATGATCCCTTTCAAGGTAATTCAACGGTCAGCTGCCCGCTGATATTGGCCGCGCCGATTCCGGCCAGATGGCAAATTCATAAATTCATCGACTACCTTGGTGTCAAATGACTGGAAGTTACACCCCTCCTCGAAAGCCTATTGCTATCCGCCAACAGAGCATGTACGAGCTTGACTCATGTCCATCCGATGCTGCTGCATTTGGCCTCGGATCAGGCACAAGAAATCGGCGCGGCAAGCGTGGCAAAGGTGGGGGAGGGAAGGGCCTTGCTGAGGGAACCCGACAGCCCCCTATGATCGACGCCCGATATTCGGAGCGCATGACTCCTGCGGCCTTCCGCACCGCTCTAATAGCGAACTCCGAGGGCTTCCTTGCTTCTGTGATCGAATGCCTTCGTAATGAAACATTGAAAGCTTGGAGCATCAGACTCCTGATTGAGATGGAAGCCTGCAGCAAATCTGATGAGCTGACAGCACTCGTCCAGGCCTACATTCTTTCTCATCCCACAGATGTCAGTCGCTTCGGCACTCAGATGCATCTCGATGGTTTTATTACTCTCACAGAGAACAGCACCGTTGAGCGCCATCCTCAAGCTCTGCATACCTTCAAGGCCAGCGTGGCTGTCGTTGGGAGGGAGGGGCGGTTGGTAATCGCTGGAACAGGTTCAAATTACAAAATTGCGCGCATTGCGGGCTACCAAGACTTGATGCTGCAGCTTTGTGGAATCGACGGCACAGCTGCTGTGTTCGATCCGAAGTCAGATCCGCCCCCTGTTATCCCAGGCTTAGCCTCCCCGCACACCTTGCAGCCTGACCAGTCGACCATTCGAGAAGGGCTGGAAGCGAACTCGGATGACTTTATTCCCTCAGTGGCCGAGTGCCTGCGTAACGGAACATTGAAAACCTCAGATGTGCGGTTGCTGATAGAAACGGATGCCTGGAAGGGATCTGATGAGGTGTCAGTTTTACTCCAGGACTACATCGTTTCCCATCCAACAGAGGTCAGTGGAATCTGTGGCCAAATGCGGGACGGTGGGTTCATCTCACTCACAGAGAGCAGACGGGTTGAACACTTTTTTCAGACTCGGCACATCTACGAGGCCAGTGTCACGGTGTCTGGGGCTGGCCGGCAGTTGCAAATCTCGGGTGGAGGTCCCAGTTACCAAGTCGCACGCACTGTTGCCTATCAGCGGTTGCTTCTGCAACTTTGTGGTGGCGATGTCGAGTCGACGTTACCTGATCCGAAGCAAAATCCGTGGAGCACCTTTCTGCTGGAAGTCGGTGGCCGCACCCCGACGACGATACTGGTGGACGAAGATCCCCACCGAAATATCGGGTATCAAGCAACGGCATCATTCACTCTCGATGGCCGGGTTTGGGATGCAACCGGAGCAACTTCTCCTTGGAAAGCTATGGCGCGGCAAGCCGCCCTAGACGCCCTTTTCCTGATGGTGACAAAGGACCTGAACTGGCAACAGTGAACCTCTAAAAGTACGGTTAAGCGAGGAGTGCCGGTTGCTGGAAAAGCGCCTTGCACTCAACCACCGGCGCTGCCCTTTTGAATATCCCAGAGAACCTCACACCAGCGCCCGATCTGAGTCATGTCATGCTTAGCCGCGGTCCGAGGATCAGACGCACTAAAGTAGCTGGTTCTTCCTTCCACCACCGCCAGCAGTAGCGTCCCCCGTATCACGCACCGTCCCCGTTCAAACGGTCAAGTTTGTTTTGACAACCCCCGTAGTCATAGCAACTCCTAACGATGGTGCTTGACAATTATTTTTTGCCCTCTACCATTTGCGGCAAGCCGAGATGGTTTAGCTCGGTGCTGCTGGCTTCAGCGAATTCTTTGGAAACGAAACCATCTTTGCGGTACCGCTTCACCATAAATCACTTCCTGTTGGAAACGAACCTTGACCTTTCAAGTCAGGCGCACACCCCAACACAGCCTGCCAGCTACTGTGCGAGACACGTGCCCTGCATTGGGAGATTCACATGCTTCGTATTCCTGTTACCTCGTCCGACGTCGACAGTGCTCGGATCAAAAAAACCATTGCCCTCCTTCGTAAGCACTACCCCATTGGTGCCGCCCCCGTTGATGCCCCATCGCTTTCCACGGTGCAGAACGACTTCGCCCTTCTCATTGGATACGGCAAGTACAAAGAGATGCTCATCTGCGCCCGGAAGCTCGGTCCTGTTTATGAGGGGGTCGCGTTTCCACTTGCACAAGTGATTGAGGCTGTTAGCGCTCGGATCGCTGCGCAATGGAGCCTTCCGATCGATGACGCTAAGACGCTTGCAAGCAAGCTTCACCTCGGCAGCTTGGATTCCTGCCGCTCCGCAGCACGGCCATTCCCTCCGTCGGCCCTGCGTGATGATCGCTTGAGCCCGGCTGTCCACGCAGCCACCCTGGGGCTGCCTCGTATGTCAGTCTCCGATCTGGTTACCTTGGGGGCACCTGGTTACTCGTACGCCATCTCTGAAAACGGCGACACCTTCGTCTGGGACAAGCTGGTCACTGCGGTCGACCAACTGCGGCCGGAGGTCCTTGAGGCGATGAAGCTCGAGCCTCAGTACGCAACGCTTTCTGACATGAGCGCACTGCGTGATGCTTACGTGCGTGATGTACTGATCCCGCCATCAAAGAAGCTCCTTGATGCTGTCCGCCTGAAAGAGCTGGCTCCGCTGGGGTATGAGACCATTTCGCTGTTCAACGCAGCTGGGGTGTTTCGCGGTCGTACCCTGATCAACCGTCAGCTGCGCGGCCTGGTCCCTGTGATCAGTCGCGACGAAAACGGTCTCAGCCAGGCATTGGCCTCACTCGCGGGGGGGCGTGCTCCCCAGCACTTGAATGTCCGCAACCTGGATGCCGGCGAAGGCAAGGGCCGGCTGATCAGCTTCGACACAGAAACCGGGGGCCGCATCGTCCACGACTTCGTCGACAACCAAAAGCCCCGCATGCCCGGCCGTACCTACGTTGAATACGAAGGTGCCGAGCAGATGTATGCGCTCGCGCCACAGGCAGTTCATCACGAAGCGGAAATCGGCCGTCTCATTTCAGCAGGTCAGGCGGACCTGGTGAAAATGGAACCGGTTGATCTGGTTGTCATTCCAGGTGTTGTGCTCGATGACGGCCGTTTCCCTGACGACCTCATGGACATCGCGCCCGGTGCACCAACCGTAGATGGCCAACTGCGCCCTCGATCGGTAGCAACTGACCGCCTGTGCGGTCCAAGCTTCTACGAAAGGAAAATCACCTACATCCGTCTCCACAACTGGCTCACGGTCGACGACATTCCGCACACGGTCGTTTCCGCCATGGGTATACCCAACGTGAAGACGGAACGGGACCACATGCTGACTGAGGCGCTCCCAAGCTACCGAACTGAGCTTCACTCCGAGCTTGATCGATCAGTAGCGTCTGCGATCCTCCAGGCGCAGCGCATGATCGCTTCGACCTCCGGCACTCAAAAGGTGTTGGATCTCGCCCAGCGGCACCTGAGCCCCGAGCAGGCGTATGTTCGTTTCGCCCAGATCCTAACGCCGGTGATCATCCAGCGGGTCAGTGATCAGAAGTTGGTTGCCGCTGGCCAGCGCACCAAGGAAGTCATGCCCGAGCTCGACGCCTACAACGATTACGTCGTCGGTGTGGCCCTCGCGATGTCCTCAGACGGGTATTCGCTGAACGTTCCCGGTGCTCATGATTTTCGCGCCAAAGCCACGCTGTTGAGTTGGTTGGTCATATTTAGCCTGCAGACGGCTGAAAGTGCTCGCGAAACAGCACGCTTCTCTGCAGACGCGCGCGCGTTGCTCGTGGGGGCGATCCTGATGGATAGCCTGGCCATAAAGGAGGTAGTAGTCGAAGGCCAGGCTTTGACTGGGTTCTTGAACAAACTGGCGGATCAAGATCGCTACATCCTTGAGGCCAAAAAATGGAATGCTGGCGCAAGCCGCCGTTGGATTGATGCTCGCCGGCATGGGTACTGGGCTGTGGGCGCGGCAGTCGACGCGACGTCGCGTGATGTTGTCAAAACTCCGGTCTCCGTCGCCGAACCGAAGAAGACGTTTGTGGTTCATGAAGAAGCTGAAAACCAATACCGTCTTGAGCTATTGCCGTAACCCCTTCTGAACGCCAACCTGGGGCCGGGGCAAATCGCTTCGGCCCTCTTTCTCACTGAACTGGCTTTCCCTTGCGAGAAACAGCAGCACCTCCGCCTAATTTCTGGCTTTTTGAGAACAAGCATCACCTTATGGGTCGGGCACCAACCTCAGCGGTCGCCGGCCGATAAGTGGCGTGACTTGATCTGCTCTATCGTCTGCAGGACTTCCGTCACCACCTGGTCGGGTCTCTGTAAACACTCCATGTTGGTCGCCACACCGTCCTGAAACATGCACGACTGCCATTTGAAGGACCTCCACTGCCGTGGCAGGAGGTTCTGCGGCAGGTGTCGAACACTCTCCTTGATGTTGTCGATGCTCCCCGTTTTCCCATCTCTCACGGACACCACGCCGTAATGCAGCGCCTCGGTCGCGACCTCAATCCTGAACAACACACCGTCGATTCCAATGTTGAGGAACAGACCGACGTGCTCAATTTTGTCCTTGCCGACCATGAACCACTTGCTGCAGGTCGACTCGGTGTAATCGTGGCCTGGGAAATTGTTCGGCGCGGCGGCCCGGGTATAGAGCCGCGATAGCCCATTTTCTACAGCGTCGAAGAAGCGAAGTAGTTCGGCGCCTTTGGCAAACGGTAGCGCCGCCACGATCGCGTCAGCTGCTTTGAGGTTGTCACCGGTATTGAGGAGGTCGACCATGGCCGCCCGGGAGAGGTGAGTCATGGTTGTCCCTGTGATTTTGTGCACCAGGTTCTTGTACTGAACAATTGCCTGCTGAAGTGCCGGTGTCGATGATGAGTTGGAGACGCACAGCGCCAGCCAATCCAGGATGTGCTCCCTGTACGACATCCGCTGGTACCTAACCCCGTGATGGCTTCGTTCCGAGGCGTCCCCGCCGCGCTTCGACAGGTACCACAGGTGCCAGGTTTTCCCCGAGGCCTCACCAATATCAGCGTACTGCTTCAGTTGTCCTTTCCCGTCCGGGGCATCGACTTTGTTCTCGATCAGGATCAGGTGTTCTTTGAGGTGAATCACGATATCGACCCGGCCGCGGCCGCCGGCGAAGGATTCCTCCTTTCGTACGCTGGCATGTACCAGTGAGCAATCATGCTCAAACCCCATCACGGACAGGAAGAGGGCAAGGAAAGTTAATCCCTGGCCATGGCTTCCTCGCGGATTCAACAACTCAGCAATCATCGCTGAGTGGGTGTTGACCTCCGCGCGTTCGATCTTGGTGATGCTGAAGATGTTGAAGGCTTCACCGCCGGCAGCCTGGCGCTCTTCATTTCGGCGGACAAGGGTGCCAGCCTGCCGGAGCAGCTCAATCAGTTCCATTTCCGTCACACTCCAAAGCAGGGCTCGGCATTTTACGGGAGATGCAGGTCGGGAGTAGGGATAGAGGCGGAATTTCTGGCTTGTGGTTTGGGTGGCACGTCGAAACTGCGCATTGGAAAATTTGAGACTCACCCACAACCCGAGCAACAACATGCCCCTTGCAACGACCATCGACGCGAAACCAAAGCTAACACTGAAAAAAACGGTCAACTACCTGGGCCATTTTCTCCTGATGAGCTTCATCCTCGCCCTTTATGGGTTGATCTACCTATTGATCCAAGACGCTGCAGAAACCAACGCTTTGGCCGTCAAAGAAGGCATTGCCGTGCGCGGTGAGTACGCGAACGGGAAGATCAGCGGTGACCTCGCAGTAGCCAAACTGGAAAGCATTTCTCGCGTTGGTGCTTCCGGGATCAATGCCATGCTCGTTGCCGACATTCTTCATCGTGAAAACAAGTTTGAAGATCGCAATCAATACATCCTCGGTGAAATCAGCCGCCTCCCAGACCACCAGCTGGTTACCCTGTTCTCAGCTCTACCTGATTCGAACGCAGAGTCGATGGCGTTGGAACATAGCTTCTTCAGTTCGTTGACCACCGAGCAAGCGGAAAAAGTAAAAGCATGCCAGGCAAAAATCACCGAGCCAGAAGGGGGGGTTACCATCGTGCGGGCATTCAAAGCAGGGTACAACGCGCTCTTCCCCCACAAGTCCAAGGAATGCCTGATCTGAACGTCGGGCTATGCCGGTTAGGCTTATGTCACTTCCTCGGCACCTGCAACGGGTGCTGAGATGCAAGACCGAAAACACTCGCCAAGGCCCCTGTAGACCTTCATTTCCAAAGCTGAATTTTCGAGCCCCGTTTTGGGTCGCTGAGGTGTTGACGGTGGATTAGCATCACCTCATCGACATAGCTGAGCTTCAGCATGAAAAGACTCCCGCACACCAAATTGTCCAAGTTCGAATTCATCATGCTTCGATCGCTGGCAAAGAGCGCCTGGCTTTCA
This sequence comes from Pseudomonas silensiensis, assembly GCF_050434865.1. Lineage (NCBI taxonomy): Bacteria > Pseudomonadati > Pseudomonadota > Gammaproteobacteria > Pseudomonadales > Pseudomonadaceae > Pseudomonas > Pseudomonas silensiensis. The sequence goes on along the minus strand of NZ_JBNDJH010000002.1, from coordinate 310,263 downwards.
GTTGACCCGGTTCTTTGGCGACACAATCGCTCCTGGCGCTTTGGCTGGTTTCGCACAGAGGAGGCCAGGGTCGCTGCAGAGTCTCTCCTCAGGAGGGGGCTGGTGACGTCAGAGCAGTTGACCGGTTTCAGCCCTTTACGCCCGGGAGAGCCGGTTAAGTGGTACTGGATCAATGACCGGGGTACCGCACTCCTGAACAAGGCCAATGGCATTCAGCCGGTCATGCCTGCGTATTTCAGGGTGCCAAATCCGCAACTCGAGCAGTCACGCCTTCAGGTGAGCTTCTGGTGGCGAATCCTGCGCTCCATTCGCCGGCGTCGTGCCGACGTTGATACCGCCCGCCAGTCAAGCCAACAAGCCAGGTGACCAACCATGCAAGATATCTCCGAACAGATCCTCTCGCTGGAATACGACCCATCAAGGGCGAATGCCGCTTATGCCACCCAGAGTGAGGCATACCGCGAGGGCCATGCCGCGGCGCTTATCCAGGCCGCTGATGCTATCGACGCCGCGCCTGATGCCGCACTCGCTGCCATTACCTTCGGGCTGACTCTGGGATGTGAAGTGGCGAATTTCCTCGACCTTTGGGTAGGTGGGGACTTTGAAACCATTCGAGCCGAGTGGCCGAACGCTCCAGAGGAGCTTTACGTCGGCGCCGACACACTCTTTGAACCGGCATCTGCGGCTTGATTGGAGCCTGTGGCCAGGCATGGTGCTCAGTTCAGCCCATGCCTGTTATCCAACGCTGAATTGCTCTTAGGTCGCCACCGGCACCTCAACAGTACAGAAAAATCCACCCTCCAACCTTGGATTCGACATGGACTCAGCATTTGGCCTGGCCGCCGCCGCAGCGGTTGGGATTTTCGTTGGGATGATGATTATGTGGCCATTTTTGAAGAGAACGGCCGGTACCGAAAAAGCGAAGCGCGATCGCTGGAAGATGCTCTGGCAAGGGGGACTAATCTGCTGGATCGCGGCAGTGGTTCTGACCCAGGCAATTGGGTACATGCGCTCGCAGGTGCAAGAGATCGAGCAAAAGAATGCTGCTGCCGTCCAGCAGCATAAACTACGTAGCGAGGTGTAGACTCCATGACTTCCAATTGCAGCGTATGGGACCAACCTGGTGGCCCATCTAACGAGGGTGCAATAGTGCGCGAGTCCGTATACCGGCCACTTCAACGATCTCTTGACGGTCACCGTGCATTTACCAGGATGCACGCTGGCAACGTGAACGAGGCTATGTCCAGCCTTGTCCGTCATTTCGAAATGCAAAAACGCGGCGTGCGCTTTTTGCCAGCACAGGTGGTGAACCGGGCGGTGCGGCAGATAAACAGAAAAGGTCGCGCCGATCGTAGGGCAATCAACCCTGCCATTTGATTGAACCGCCGCCCCTCCGCGAAATGGACATCTCTATTTGGAAAAATGTCCATTTCGCGCAGCCAGTCATCCCCCTCCTGAACGCCATTGTTCTTACCCCCCACATTTTCAACGTCGCCACATCAGCGCGTTCGCGCAATTCAAAAACGCAATTAGACTTCCAGTCAGCAGTTACGCAACAACACCTATCATGAGTGACATCGAATGCCGCGTACCCCGTGGGCACTGCCGGTGATCAGTGCATTGTTGTTCTCGGCCGGGCTGACGGCACCGCATGCAAACGCAGCAAAAGCTTCCAGCGCTACTGAGGCCTACATCGTCGCCGCAGGTGAGTCGCTGGAAAACAAGATGCCTGCGCCTGAATTCCTGGTGCTGCCGAATAATTGGGAGGAGGGGTTTCGTACAGCTGCCCAGCTGACCGACCGTGATCACCGTGAGTACGCAGCATGCCTAATGCTCTCGCAAGACCAGCGATTTGTGATGTCCTCGCTTATCCAAGGGTCAAAGCAAAGCGTCGAGTCGGGTGCCGTCATGGCGAGCTGCGAAGGTATAGTCCTGGGGACGGTCCATACGCATCCCAAGATTGGGTCTGAAGGCGATTCATTCTACTTCCCTGTGCCATCTGACAAAGACTTTGCGCTCTTTCTGGTCAGTAGTGCTCCCACTGCGGTAGTCGTCTCCGGCGACAGTATCTGTGTGATGCTCAAAGGCCGCGGGTCTCTCGGCCAAACGGCTTCGCATCTGATCGATTACGGAACCCGGGTGTTTCAGGCCCACCTCGACTCTTCAATCAAAGCGCCTATGGAGTCGTACTATGGCCTGGCTCAAGAGGCTGAGGTCTTAGGCACAAATCTCTACTGTGGAAGCATCGGCGCAAAGCTTCCACGGATTCGACCGAAGAAACTCAAATCGGCCGAAGGCCCCTTTCTCCTCGCGGCCAAAGCCTTTCTAATTGCGCTGCACAACTCGCCAGGCAGCAGCTCGGCCAAACCCACTTTCACCTTCACTCCAGAACGCGACATCGAGTTCCTGGAGTACTTGAAGACAGTTTTGAACTCCACTGCCCACGCGCAGGCCGTCAAGCAATCGAATGAGCAACTCTACGAGTCGGTGCTGCTGAACGCTCCCGACAGAGTTGAGGATATCGGCTTCGGGCCAAATGGGTTCGCCTACCCAGACGACCGCCTACACGTCGATACGATTCAATTCGCCTGTGCCACCAAGAAAAACGGCGCCGACTACCTGTGCACGCTCTATCAGGTAAAAGGGGGCAACCAGGCGTCACCCCTGAATCGAATAATTGCCCAGTACGATAGCGAGACCAACACCAGCTTGAGTGTTGTCGCCCTAGGCAACGACCACTACCGCGCAACCATCACTGCCGGCCATGGTGTGACAACCCAGTCCGCCCCATGGGAGTTCGTTAAAGGGATCTGGGCACTCAACGGAAAAGGGAAATTTACAACCAAGGACTGGACGATCGAAGGAACGTACGCAGAAGGGGCGATGGTAGGACCATCCGTACTGACAAAAACAAATGGAGAGGTCTACCGCATGATTTTCAAAGGCGACGGTACCAGCGAAGTCACCGCGCGTTTGAAATGACTGAGGGTGGTATAAAGCCAATCCACCATCGATGCTCAAGCGCCAGCGCGATGTCCATGAGTTGCAATGCTATGCCGATGAATCCCCCACATAGCGAGCGACGCTATGCCGACGCCGATTCCAGTGAATTACCAGGGCAGCCATCACCGGGCAGGCGATGCTATGCCGATGGGAAAATCTCTGAATTGCCAGGCCCGAGACCCCGGCGCGCGACGCTATGCCGTTGGATGCGATGCTATGCCGACGCTGGCACAGTTGAATTTCCCGGGCCCTGAGACCCAGCACGCGACGCTATGCCGATGCATCCATGCGATGCTATGCCGACAGTACTGCCACTGAATTGTCAGCTCGCCCGGACCCGGCCGCGCGACGCTATGCCGACGCTCAATACAGTGATTTACGGAGTCAGCCCGCCCCGGGCACGCGATGCTATGCCGATGCGTGCGGCGCTGTGCCGATGGAGAAACGTACCTCTGGTTCGCGCCGGACAACAAAAACCCGCTGGATAGCGGGCTTTTGGTAACGACGTCCGGGGGCAAGGTTGCTAATCAGCTTTGTCGTTTGGGCCACTATCAACTTTTCCGACACTATCCTTCTTGCCGAAGTCCCAGACCAAATAGGCCAGGCACAGGTACATCATGCCAAGGGAGTTCAAGAAACCGAAAAATGCGGTAAACCACATATCCTCCAGACTGCCAGTGTGCGGCCGAAATTTTTCCACAACCCAGATAGCGACGATGACAGCAACGAGGGTTTTTAGAAATTTTTTCGACCCAATGAGGGGGATACGCCTCACAAGGGCTTTTAGCGATTCAACAGTAACGGGCATCTGAAACCTCGGCAGGACTGAAGGACCTGTATGATTGGATAGCGGTTAATCCACAGCGTCTTTCGGGGCTACTTGTTCGATGGGCGAGCTGGCAAACGTCAGTTCACAGAACTTCTTTTGCTGAAAAGTTGATGACCAGTTCACCAGGGCGGGGGTTGAAAGCCGTTGGCCAGTTTCCTGGTTTTTCGTCTACGACAAGCTGCGTTTCAACAGATCTGATATGGGTGATGGGTTCCTCCTTTTCAACGCCGTCATGCACAACCATACCTGCCATTGCAGTGGTGATTGAATACGCGCTGTCGATCAGAATTCTGCCATCGGCTAACTTGCGTGGCGTCATTTTGAGGGATAACCCAAGCTCTGGCGTAGGCTCCTCAGTCTGAAGGTCCGCTGATGGAGCATTGGCCTCAGGCGACGGCGAAGGTTTGCTCCCAAACTTAACTGCTACCTCTTTATCTTTGATCTCCGTGGACACACCTTCGGCGACGACAGCCTTGTAAGTCCGCACTAATTCTTTACCCGAATAGACGTCTGCCTGCATTTCGATGTTTGCTGCGGCCGTGCCGGCGATGCTCATCAGCGCCAGGGCAATCATGGTCTTTTTCATTTCCAATCCTAGTGGACGATACAGTGGGTATGTGGATCTGAAGGCCACCATATCGACCATACATAGTCACCGCGAGCCAAAACGCCGGCCAAAAATTCATACACAAGAACCCGTACAGGCAGGGTGCTTTACTCCTGACCATTCCGATGGCTAGTCATGCGTTTGAGAAGTCTCAAATACCCAGCAGTCGTACCGATGTCATTTGCGGCGGTGCTTACATCATTTTGATTGCCGTGATAACTACCCGCTTTTCACGGTCTGTTTCGTCGAAGCCTGTATAGGTCGTGCGGGTACCGCTTCCTACAACCTGCTGAAATGCAGCAACTTGGATTTGGGTGCTTGGAGCTTTGCCCTGAGCGCTATCACCTCCATCGTGTTTCGCGTCTTTCAACCCGGTGTACTTAACGTCGGTATCAACCAGGATTCGCCCATCAGGCTGCAGGCGCGGCGTGACATGGGCTTCGAGGCCGAGCACGAGCGATTTCTCTTCCGCCTTCGGTGACTTCATAGCGCCAAGGCGCAATTCGTTGAGGGAAGGACGCTCCCCATAGCCGTAAAGGTGCTTGTCCTGCATGTCAGCGGTTTCACCGGACTCAACAACATCGGCAACCAGGTGAAGTCGTTCAGTCCCCCGGTACATCTCAACCTGAACCAGAATTTCATCGGTGGCGGAGGCGGTAGCGGCAATGCTCATCAGCGCCAGCGCAATCATGGTTTTTTTCATTTCCAACCTCTGGGAATGGTGCAGTGGATGTGCGATTTAGAAAGCCACCATAACTACCCAGTCAGGTGTCCGCGAGCCAAAACAGTGCCGAAAAATCAGCACATCACTCGCGGCCCAGCCGCTATGGGCATGAGGCCAAATGGCTTTCATTCATCCAAAAAAACGGCATGAATTTTCACGGGGTAGATTGGCTTGTGAACAACCTCACACTCGTTATCCTGCTTACGAACCCAAAACACGGCGTCCACAAACAGGAATATGCAGCAGATGACTCCATCGACGATCAACTACCTCGAACGTGCCAAAGCTGGCCTGGCCGCGATTGGCATTCACGTCACCGGTACCGTTGAAACCGCCCCGATACTAAGCTTGCTGGAGAAAGTCCAGCACTACGACAAGGACAAGGTGATCGCGATAGCGGCCACTCTCCAGCAATCCTCCTCGTTCCATCAGACGGTGCGTGAGCAGTTGAAGGGATTGGACTCTTCGGCGCTGTATCAAAGCATCACCGACGACTTCGACAGCATCCGCACCGACTCAACCAAGATGGCTGAGTGGATGGCGGACGGTAAGCTTGATCTGTTCGAGCGCGCTCAGATGATGTTCATCAAAATTCGACGTGGCAGCATTCCTGAGCGATTCGCGTCGATTCAGCAAAACTACCTGTCCTCGGTGAAGGTCATCGGCAAGGAAATCGAGCGCGAAGAAATCATCCGCGACGCATACCACAGCTACCAGATGGCTATGAAGCAATCAGAAATCCTCGCTCAAGAATTGCTGAAGCTGGCTACTGAGAAACTTGAATCGCGCCGGTCCGAACTTCAAGCCTGCAACGAAGCAGTTGAATCGGCCATGGGCGGCGACAGCATCAATCTGTCCTCGTTAGAGTTGGCACGCGATGAAGCCCTCCGTGCATTCCAAATGGAGGACAAGTCCTACCAGATTGCCAAGGATATCGCCGAAGACCAGAAGACCGGCTACAACACCTCGAAGGTGGTATTCGCGCAACTGGAACAGGTTTCGCTTGTTAAGGATCGCCTGCACCAGCGGATGATTTCTTTCTTCAGCGGCCAGGAAGGAGTTCTCACTGCACTGTCCGCGGCGTTTACCGCCAAAAGTGGCCTGAATAGCGCCGCTAACGTGTTGCGAGCGCAGAAGGAAGGTGTCGAGAAGTCCATTGAAGCCCTGGCACGTTCCACAGGTGGGGATGTTCGTGACGCCATCAGCCTGGCTTACGGAGCTTCACTCGACTCCGCACCGGTCAAACAACTGGCTGAGGCAATCGTGCAACTCCAGTCCGACATGGCCGGCCTGATTGAATCTGCCCGCACCAAGGCGACAAAGTGCGCAAATGAAATCGAGACAGCCACTTCCGAGAACGAACGTGCGTTTGCGGCCCTCGTGGCTAAGGCCTCCTAAACATGCGGGAACTCACTCTCTCTGAACAAATGGGAGCGATGGCGGTAGTTGATGGCCTTCGCCACCACCAACTGCAATTGAACGAGCACCTTAACCTGCCGGCACGCCGCGAGGAGGCCGCGCGCCGAATCCGTGAGTACTACTTGCAGCAAAACATCGAGGCCGATGACGCCTTGATTGAGAAGGGCGTTCGTGAGTATTTCTCCCACCGACTCATTTACATTGAACCGCCACTTGGGTTCTGGACCAGGGCGCTGGCTCGCGCGCACCTCCAACGAAAGATCTATTCGAAGCGCCTACTGGCTATTTCGATCAGCGCAGCGTTGTTCGCGGGCTTTGGCTTTGGTGTCCAAAAGGGTTACCACAATTACCAGGTCAATGCCGTTGAGCGCGAGGCCGATAAGGCTGCACTCGGTGTTTCAGGATTGCTCACTGAGATCTCCCGTCAGACCGATATCGTGAATGGACTGTCCGCTACGCATGAAACAGGGACTGTTCCGGACGCGGACGCAATGCTTGTAACGCTCAGGGCCAATTTGCAGAAAGCCCGTGAGCTGATCCGCTTTACGCTGCCAGAGGAAATTGACTCCTCCAACTACGTCGATACCCGGACGAAGCTGGAAAGCTACCAACAAGACTTCTATGCATCGAAGGACCTGCTGTGGAGAAACCGTGAGGCCTTACCGGCGTTGACGGATATTTACAGCGCCAGCGATTCGATCGAGCAGCTGACCAACTCTGCCTCCTTTCAGCAGTCGGTCGTTCGGTACCCAGTCCTTCAGGGCATGGCTGATCAGGCCAAGGATGCACTTGAGAACTCAAGGGCAGACGGTGGCCGGCGCGCAGCCGAAGCCAGCGAGAAGCTGCGCACCGCTATAGGTCATATTCCGAACCTGGACATGCTTTCGTCCAAGGGGGCTCGTGCACTCGATGCCTACAAGCGGATCGGCCTGAATTCGACGGACATGGCAAAGGTCACGGCTACGTTGGAAAAGGCAAATTCATTGATTCGTGAGATGGATTACGACAGTGCGAAGGACCTCATCGAGTTTGTGACCGGGATGATTCCCTTTGCCGAGCAACCACTGACCCTTGAAATCGTCGCCAAACCGAAATCGGCCGTTGAGCGCCGTTATAAAGCCGGCGGCAAGACCTGGTTTTTCCTCGTGCAAGCAAAAGACGCGGGTGGCAACGTGATCCGTGCGCCAGTAACCGATAGCGAAACGGGTGAACGGGCCATGGCCAGCATCTTCGGGGTCCAAGTCTCCAACGATGCCTACAACCGCCTCAAAGAAGACAAAGCCGATGGGCACATTGAAGACGTGCACATTGGTGATAAGCCCGCGAAGTCGCTCACCATTGATTGGACCTCTCGCACTCTTTCGGCTAACCCAGACACCATCCTGAACTGGAGGGAACAATGAATCCGTCCTCAATGACTACGTCCATACAGGGCAACAGTCGGAAGTATGAACAAGAGTTGCGGACTGCTGAACGGCGTCTCTCCGAGGCGCACGAGCGCACGCTAAACCTGGAGGCGGATATCCTTTCAGGGTTGAGGGAGATCAGTTCAGTACAGCTTGGCAGCTCGACAACCCTGCCGATCGATGTCACGCGGCAACTGAGTGTCCGCAAAAGCGAGGAGGCCGGGCTTCGTCATGAGCTTGACCTCGTTGAGAAAGCAATTTCCGACCATATGGAAAGGGCCGGGTCGGTACTCAAGCTCGTCAACGATACGCGAACTGGCTTGTTTCAGGCTCTCTCCGTTGACTCTGGCTACATTCAGTTGCTCAAGGCGCGCGATACGGATCGGGACGCCTTCAATGCTTACAAAAGCGTACACGGCGAGATTGACTCGGAATGCAAGCAGAAGCTGAAAGCTTTTGAGCAAGCGCCGCTATTCATGTACCTGATCAACGCGAAATATGGCACCGAGGATTACAAGTCTCGCTTCCTTGTTCGGTATATAGACCATTGGCTCGCTGCGAGGATCAACTTCCAAGGCAACTTCATCAGTTACCAAACCCTGGTAGCGATGAAGGACGCCACCGTGGTTCGTTTGAGCGAACTTAAAAACGCGATGGATGCGAGCGATGAATTGCTCACTGACGCAGTGAAACGCTCGCAAAATGCCGCCGGTGTTGATCAACAACAAACGGAACTGGCCGACCTCCAAGATCGGATTCAAGGGTACAAAGCTCGTGCGAACAGCATTCACAAGCTGTTAGGCGGCTTCGCGCTCAAGACCGACCAGCACTTCAAGATCGCCGAGCAGATGATGCTTGGGTCGCTCAAAATGAAGTCGCGTGAAGAGTTGCAGCGCCTGGTGCGTACGACCACCAGCAACACTGATGACGAACTCGCTCGACGGATCTCCAGCCTGCAGGAGCAACTGGTCGCCCATCACGCAACCATCCCGCCGCTGGAAGCCTCACGCCAAGTTGCCCACAACAACTATGAACGAGCCAAGGACCTGGAGCGCACGCTGCGCAGCAGCGATTACACGAACTCCAACTACCGCTACCGCGACGATCTCGACTTCGATGCGCTCGTGCTCGGATACATGGCTGGCCAGTACTCCAGAGGCAGTATCGCCGATGAGGTGCAAAGCTATCGGGAAGAAATACCACGCTCGTCATCTTCCGGTGGGTTCGGCTACGACAGCCCAAGCATTGGTTCCTCGATCCTGGACTCGGCAGCATCGGTAGTGAGTGACGTCGCAGACTTCGTCACGACTGACGGTTTCTAAGGCGGCCTATGAGTAACGACATCGCTACAAAAAACAGTTTGACCTTAGGCTCGGCCCGAACGAACGCATGCCGCGAACCGGTGGCGATCGAAAAGGGAGACCACGGTTACATCTTTCACTACAAAACTGATCTCCGGGAATGGACTCTCAATTTCGAAGGCGCCGCAGTACTCGCTTTGGAATTGTTCGTCGCCGGCCAGCCTGTACCAAACGAACCCAATGAACGCCTAGCAATTCTGGAGTTACGGAAGTTTGGATTGCTGATCCTCGGCGACCACGGCGACATCATCGAGCCGGTCACACTCTCCCGATTTGGCGCAGAAGTGAAGAGGGCACTCACCCAAATGCAGGATGCTCGGCCTGGCATGACACTGGCCTTCGAGGGGGAGTACGCCCAAGGTGCCGAGCCGCTTTCTTTGGAGCACCAAGGCCAGTAGTGCTTGGTGGAATAGGGGGCAGACCACGCCCCACAACCTGGCTTCTTTACGCCGGAACACCACCAGAAGGAATTTGTAATGACGGGTATTGAAAAGACGCCTAGTGCTTCAGTTGCGTTCGAGGAATGGCGGTACAGGGTCGAAGGCGGAAGCCGGCTTCCTCGCGGTCGCTTCTTCGCAGGGAAAGGGCCTAGCCTTAAGGCATATCAGGTCGGTGATTGCGACATCGTTGCAGCGTTCTCCGCGTCGGGTGCGATCGATGTCCTCTGTGAACAGACTGATTATCCACGTTCCGATTACACGCTGGCGGACGTCACCCGGGTGGGCCGCAAGACCTTAGATTCGCTAGAGGTTTTCAATCAGGACGAAGGGAAGGTCGAAACCCTCGAAACTTCATTGCGCCAAGACATCGCGATCCTGGCTGAACCTACTTACATGCATGGCTGGGAGTAATTCGGATGTCCGATGTCGACCCTACGATTGTTGCCAAGCTTGGCGAAATTTTTGCAGACGCCTGCGCACGTGGTAGCACTTATGAATCCGTTGTCCAAACCTTCTTTTGCGAAGGGGTGAGAGCTGAGTATGGCGACGATGAACAATTGGACGCCGCTACTGCTGCCACCTTTCTTTATGCCCGCGAGGAATACGGCTACGTTTCTGCGGAGGAGGAACGTGAAGCCGATGCCGAAAATTGGAAGAAGGGAATTTGCAGTCACGGTATGACCTCGCAAACCTGTCCTGCCGGGTGCTTTGAATTTAGCTAAACCCTTTGCCCCTCTACTGCGCCCAGACTGTAGGACATGAGGGAAATCGGCTAGCAGACCCAAAGCCCCGGCCTAAAAACTGGGGCTAAGTCAGTAGGTGAATGGCAATAACGACCCACGCGACCAAATAGGAAATTCCATGGCTTCAACTGATCGCACAAAAGATTTGATATGTACCGGCCTCTCGATTGTTGGGGTTCTGTTGATGATTACTGGCTGGGCGATGAACGCTTCTTTGTGTTTTTGGATTGCCCTAGTCGTCTTCATCAGCGTATTTCAGATTAGTTTGATTAGTCGCTCTCTTACCGCCATACAGTTTCTTTCGACTGTAATTCTCTCATTGGTATCGATTTATAACGCGTTTTCGCATGGGGGCTGGTGAACGCGCATCTGTCGTTCCACCAGTCGCCCATAGAGGTAAATCAGTTGAAAAAGTACCTGGACCAAATCAAGGGCACCGCCGCCGGCGTTGCGTGTGCTGTGTCAGCCAAGGCTGAATCCACGCTCGTAGATGCGCAGGACAGAATCAGTGATGTGAAGGGTCGTATCTCTGAAACCGTTGCCGGGGCCACTCGCTCGATCACTTCGTCTGTAGATGCTACTTATACCGGAGCCCGGGACTCAGTCCTGGATGCCCGAGACAAAGTCGTCGGTACCGTCACTGGCGTTGTCGACGGAGTGGCCAACGTGACAGGCGCAGCCCTGATGATTGGCATAGTGGTAGCTCCAATCATTGCGCCGGTGCCGACGCTGATCGGGGCAGTGATATTGCTGATCATCGGTCATGAATTTGAGTCAGCCGGTGAAAGAGCATCCGAAGTCACCATCGCTAAGCGGGAACGGCGTAAGTTCGAGCGGGCGGTTACGCTGCTGCAAAGGTATGGGGAGATCCCAGAAACCGCACTGCTTGAGTCCGACTTCGTTCGCCTGCAGATCAACACACGGAGCTGTGCCGTAGAGGGCACTATCCTGGCTGGAGAGTACGAAGGGCAGAGCATCACCGCGTTGAGCCGTGAGGAGCTTGATACCCTTGAGGCCCACGCTCCGGACAGAGATACCAAAAAGATCCTGACAGCTTATCGTGGCTTCCTCGACGCCCACACGCGACGAAACCAATCTGGTTAAGGTCGATTGAGACGGAGGCAGCCAGCCCTGCGCCATTCCGTCATTGGGTTAGACACCTGGCGTCGTTCTCGCAATGGAACTTGTCAGAGATACACCCTGACGCAGAACATCCGCGCGGTCGTTTCCCATACCGCGCCTAACCGCCCCGACAAAAATACCAGGCATTGCTACTGCCTCGATCCCACCTTCTTCGAACTGCCCTCTGGTACCCGCGAGGAGTAGCTCGATCATGGCCTGCATCGCGTGAGGAAAAAGGTGCGGAGGAATTGTGTCCTCAATGGAATGGCCATCGGCGTCCCAGGCAGCAACCGCGATCGTCAGGCGCTCCCCGGACGCAGGGATCGGCTCGTAATAAATCGCGGCCCAATGCCCCTCGTATGGCGGAAAATCTGGAAACCTGTCCAAGTTTATCGTCGCGTTTTCCACGGCTGCCCCTCAAGTATTCTGCTTGTTGATCCCGCAAAGCATAACGGTTCAGGGGACCGCAGCAGCTCAAAACCTAAGTCGATTTTCTAAGCGTCAGTTTGGCTTGCGCGTGCCGGCCAGCCTGTTAAAAAACGTGGTGGGCATCTCACGCTGAGTGAGCCCAGCCGTGATTCCATGCCGCGGAGACAATCGTGGGGTAAACCTCACCTCACCACTTTGGATTGGCTGACTGGCGAATGGCCGGAAGCAATCGCCTCGTTATCCTGTGTTGTCGATGTCATATCCGACACAGCTGAAAGGGAAGCACCAGATGCCTGTACGCAATGCAATCATCCATACGATCGACAAGAAACCTGACGGGAGCCCGGCGGCGCTGATCTTACGAGACTCAGAACTCGGGGAGTCAACGGTACTTGAAGACCTCATGTTCGAGTTGAACAACGCCTACAACGCAAAAGCTGGAAAGGGCTGGGGTTTTTTTCACGGTGAGTCGGGCGCGTACCCACTCAGTGGATGGCTCCGTGAATACCTGGCAGGTACAGCAACTTTCGTGGAGTTCAGCCGCAACGCCGCCGAGCACTACACCCGCATCCTCGAGGAATCGAATCTCAGCACCGGCGGCCAGCTTGCGGTGATCCACTCCCAACAAGGGATGACGGACTACATCATGATTGCGGTGCTCAACAACAGCCATGGCGTTTCCGTCGACGAAAAGATCGATCTCGTGCCCGCCGCCTTCATCGACTTCTCGCAACTCCAACTCGCGGCTCGTATCAACGTATCCGAATGGCAAACCAACCTGAAGTCCAAGCAGTATGTTTCATACATCAAGGGTAAGCGCCCTCATGAGCTCTTCCGGGATTTTCTGGGGGCTCAGGAAGGGGTTGATGGCCCGGGTGAAACCAGAACGCTCCTGAAGGCGTTTGGCGACTTCGTTGAAGCAGAAGACCTTCACGAGGATGCCGCCCGGGAACGCCTGAACACCCTTGTCGGTTACGCAAACTCCCAATCCAAAGTCGGTGAAACCATCAGCCTGGAAGAATTATCGGAACTGATCGACGAAGAACGGCCTAAGGCCTTCTACGATCACATCCGCAACAAGGACTACGGACTGTCCCCAGAGATCCCGCCAGACAAGCGCACGCTGAAGCAATTCCAGCGCTTCACCGGCCGAATCGACGGACTATCGATCACCTTCGAAGCCCATTTGCTTGGCTCAAAGATCGAATTCGACGAAACCAACGGCACACTCCTGATCCGTAGCGTGCCGACCCAAATCACTGACCAGCTGAAACGGCGCGCAAAGCAGCAGAATCAAACCGGCTAAAGACGTTCACCCAACGGCCGGGGTATCCCGGCCGTGCATGAGGCAAAACAATGGCTGAGGACATAAACGCACAATACGAGTCTGCCCTGGCCGCACTCTGGCGAAAGGTGCATGCATCCATCGAACGTGACATCTACAAGAACCTGACAGAGTCGCGACTTGGGGAAATTTCGTCTCGCGCCTTGTATCAGGTTGAATGTTGGCCTGCCGACCTTAAGTCCTTCCTGTGGCGAAAGCATGGCGATGGGTGCATGCCACAATCCACTGTTCAGTCGCTGGAAGTCGAAATTGATCAGGTCGCCGCAATGGTGACGCTGCGTCCAATCCATATCGTTCAGGCCGAACTCAATCCTCGTGATTGAACTGCTGAACAGCCGCTTGTCCTTCTAGGGCTCCAAAAAGTCTCAGCGCCAGCCATAATACTGTACACATACACAGTGCAGAGCAATGGTGGCGTCATGAGCAACCTACAAATTATCCCCCTCATACCAGCGTCGCCGGCCATACAACTCTCCCTGTATCCAGGAGCCGAATGCGGTTGGCCATCGCCTGCGCTGGACTGGGCAGAAGCGGAGCTGAGCCTTGATGATCTGGTCGGTGTTGGTGCAGCTTCGACATGTCTGGCCTGGGTCACCGACGGCGCAATGGCCAACTCCGGAATCAGTCAGGACGACATCCTGGTGGTGGACACAGCTATGCAGCCGGTACCGGGTGACATCGTACTGGTGCTACTCGATGGCGAGCACTTGCTCCGCCGCTTATCTGGGCGCGGGCAGCCGCCGGCGTTAATGGCGGATGCGCCCGGTATTTCACCTCTGATGATCGGAGATGAACAAGAATTTCTGATCCAAGGCGTTTGCACCTACAACCTACACCGGCACCCGGGGGCAAGCACCTGGCCGAACATTGAACGGGACGCCCCTTCATGCATTGATGAGGTGGTCAAGATCAGCCAGTGCTCAACATTCCTCGTAAGAGCGCGCGGAGACAGCATGAAAGGTGCCGGCATCCGGGCGGGCGACGTGCTCGTTGTGGATCGAGCATGTGATCCAAAGCCTGGCTATGTGGTCGTGGCTATCGTTGCCGGTGAGTTCACCGTGAAGCGACTCGGCACAGGGGATGGCGGACCAGCGCTCACATCCGAAAACGATCAATTCGAACCAATTCCCCTGCTGGAGAAAGACGAACCTGTTCTTTGGGGGACGGTGATTTGGAATGTCCAAAGGACCGCATTCCGGTGAATAAATCCAACGAAATCATAGCGTTAGTTGACGCTGACAACTTTTACGCGTCCTGCCATCGTCTCTTCGAACCAAAACTCCGAGGACGTCCAGTTGTTGTTTTATCCAGCAACGACGGGAACGCTATCGCACGATCCCAAGAAGCGAAAAACATCGGTGTTGCAATGGGGCAGCCATTCCACGAAATCAAACGTCTTGCCGACAGCCATGGAGTGATATTTCGTTCCAGTGCCTTTTCACTTTACCAGTCGATGCACTACAGGCTCATCCAAGCCATCGCTTCAAACGTGCCTGGAAACGAGGTCTACAGCATTGACGAAACATTTTGTTTGCTTACTGGAATCAAAGGCGATTTGGAAGAATTTGCGCGGAAGCTGCAAGCCGACGTGCTAAAGAAAACTGGCTTGTCGACCGGCATTGGGATTGGCCCGAATCGAACACTGGCGAAGCTGGCCAACTTCGCGGCCAAGCGTTGGAAGCAGAAAACCGGCTCCGTCGTCAGTCTGCTCGATCCACCCGATCGGCTGGATAAACTGTTGCGATACGCTGATGTGGGTCAGGTGTGGGGTATCGGCTCGCGGCTTAGTGCCAGGCTGAATGCCTGCAACATCACCAAGGCTTGGGACTTATCGAGAGCGGACCCGGCCCAGATCCGGAGAGATTTCAGCATTACGGTAGAGAAGACCGTTCGGGAGTTACGCGGGGAGTACCAGTTCGGGTTTGGCGAGGTGGCGGGGCCCCAAGCGATGATCGCGTGCACACGCAGCTTCGGTCAGCGGGTTTATGACAAAGCAACGCTCGCCAAAGCCTTGGCCACGTACACCGCCCGTGTGGCAGTGAAGCTACGCAAGCAGGGTTCCAGAGCAGAGGTGCTCAACATCTTCATTTGCTCCAGCCCATTTGATTCTCGCGGCCCGCGATATAGCAAATCCAGTCAAGTAGTCTTTGTTCGCCCCACCAGTGATAGCCGGGAAATGATCCACGCGGTTATCCAGCAATTGGATCACATCTACCGATCAGGAGTCGCTTATGCGAGGGCAGGCATCATATGTTCCAAACTCAGCAATAATATTGGTTATATTGGCGACCTTTTTGCCCCGCCGCTGCCAGAGCGCTCGGAAAAACTGATGCAATCAATCGATCGAATAAACGGTTTATTGGGCAAGGATACTGTCCGTTTTGGTGGTACAGCAGCTGACCGCTATTGGGGCATGAAGCGCGAATTTGTCTCGCCCCGATTCACCACCTCGTGGTCAGAACTGCCGTTGGTGTAGTTTTTTTAATTTGTACAAAACGGTGTTAAGCCCCGTAAACCGGGCTTTCCATAGGTGCATGCAACCCAAAAAAAACCGTTATGAGTACATTATTTTTTGTCAGCAGGTGACCTGACGACGGGCTAAGGAAAAGTGAGCGCGAGATGGTATATTGATATCATTTTAGGCAACAATGAATGTGTGCATTAGCGCTCAGAAGAGATCCATGAACCCAGTAACGCCCAGGAACGTCGCATGACGACACCACAGATTGCGGATCGAGCGTCCATTCGCCAAGACGATCGGTCCACAAATGAGCAGGACCGGTTTCTGGATTATTGCGTCAGGAATCGGGTGACCCTCACCGTCATCCTAGAGTCCGGCCTTCCTCTCATTGGCGTTGTCATTGAGCACGATAGGAAGGCGCTTCTGCTTGGACCGGTACGGTCAAACAAAGACATCCGTTTCATTGAAAAATCCTACATTTCAATGATCCGTGCCAATGAAGTCCTGCCTTTGTTTTTGGAATACAAAGGTCGGGGGAATCATGCCACCCGCAAGAAAGCACGGAAAGAAAAAACCCGACTCAAATCCGCTGCCAAAGCTGAGGCAAAGGGTAACAGCAGAAAGCTTGTGTTGCGCCGACCTAAAACTCCCTGCCAGCCAAAATAAAAAACCGCCGTTGCGTATTAAGCAGCCGGCGGCTTGATTCGACTCAACCAATTATCAGGTGGTTGTAGGGCATTCCAAGTGAGGCCCAGCGTAGGCGATCACAATTTTTTCGCCGTTGAAAATATCGAAATGCAAGCGCATCCCTTCCATGCCGCCGCCGTTTCCGATTCTCAGGTGACGCTCGAAAAAATGTACCTGGCCTTCGTAAACGAACTCACGAAGTGAGCGCAGCTTGGTCGAACTGCCAACTGAATGCGACTCCTTCGCCGAATACGCCCCAGCCAGAAGTTCACGAGCAACCGAATCCGGATTTCCATTCGCCAGCGACTCAAAGTAGGGGAAAACCATCGTTCTCAGAGCATCCAGCATTCGGCCGGCATATTGGAAAGTCGAAGCTTCACGGGCGGACTTCCAGGCCGAATCCAAAACAACCACCCGGTCGCCGGCGACAAGCTGGATGAACGCCAGAACATCGACTGGGGTCAGGGCTTCGCGGAAAGCGACACGGCGTAGCAGGTCGGTGTCCGGCTGAGGCATCACCCCAGAAGCCTCGGCCACCGGCAGCGAGTCACGGTACGCTCGGAGGTTGTAAATCTCCGTCCGGGCCTCTGACAATTCACGCTCAATATGGACGTTATGCGTTAACGCCGTTTCCAACTCTTCCTGGAGCTCCACCAGTTCAGCAGTAACCTGCTTGGGTGGGACCATCGCCGGTGCTGGAAGGCGTTCCACCAATGCCAGCGGGGCAGGGGACTTCGATGCAGTTGCGGATGGGCCTTTGCGCGAATGGCGCTCCCATTCTTCATAGAAGCGCTGCCAGGCTCTGATCAGCGGAATATAGCGATCGACTTCAGTTTGGAACCAGCCACGATTCGCGAGAATTTCATCCCGGGCCGTACCAGCCAGATCCTGAATTTTGCCCATCGCCTGAACAGTAAGATTCTGGCCAAGAGTAGCGATTTGGCCATGCAGGTCTCGAACCTTGGACAGCTGTTTGTCAGCGCGCGCGATAAAATCGCCGGCATCGATTTTTCCGTGGGTGGCGTTGATTAGGCGACGGATTAAGTCA
Source organism: Pseudomonas silensiensis (assembly GCF_050434865.1). Taxonomy (NCBI): domain Bacteria; kingdom Pseudomonadati; phylum Pseudomonadota; class Gammaproteobacteria; order Pseudomonadales; family Pseudomonadaceae; genus Pseudomonas; species Pseudomonas silensiensis. The sequence goes on along the minus strand of NZ_JBNDJH010000002.1, from coordinate 292,639 downwards.
ACGGCATCAAGACTGACGCTTTTGGCCGAACCTATCTCGCGGCCCACGAGGTCTGGCGCAAACAGCTTCTGATCGAGGTGGACCTCCATCGATTGGGCGTGACTCCTGAGGGCCTCAACAAGCGTTCGCCACTCCTGCCGAGCGTAGCCGTCAACGAACTGCGAATAGATGACGCTCAGCGCGTTCCGACCAGGCTTCAGCGCCAGCGCCTGACCTTCAACCAGAGCGAGCAAGCGCGGTACCCCGGCTGCAGACTTGCTGACGCGACCGAAATAGGCGGCATGGACACCCTCCACCAGATCTGCGAGTTGGGTATGGGACAATTGCAGATGAAGCGGTTGAGTGGGGTCGATTTTTCCCGGAAGGTTGGCGTATTGGGCGCGGACCTCAGCATAGACCTTCAGGAGGCCAGCGAGATATTCGGAGGAATCGAAGACCAGGGCAAGGACGCCCTGCGGAATTTGCTCCAACAGCAATACCGCAGCCATGTCCCTGCGGTAGCGGTCAGGTTGGCTGAGCTTCGGTAGACCATCCCCAATGACCTTCTCGATGCTGGATAAAAAGAGCAAGGAACACGCAAGGTCGCGATTGAATGCACCGACTTCGAAAAGGGTTTGCATGAATGGCCATGCACTGACAACGGCGTCGATCACGTCGACCGCCGGAGAGGTTGAACACAGTGACTTGATGCGATCCCGTCGTTCCTGTCCAAGTAACAGAATGAGGTTGGTGTCGAGGCGATTCGCCGGGTCTACCTTGGTGAAAGCGTCAGCATTGGACTCACGCAATGCCAGGCTGAATTCGGCAACTCCAAGGTGGTTGGACAGAATGAATGCTGGCTGAGGCGCGTGCTTCATGGCCGCGTGAGCAGAGACTAGCTTGGGGTGGCGGATCTTCTTGAGCCTGTCGGCAATGATGCTCACCTCTTTCAGCGAACCGTACCAAGAGCTCCAGGCGGCCTCCATGGTCATCGGCTGAGTAAAGGCATTTGGGATAATGAAATGAGGAGGTTTTCTTTCCTCCTTTGGGGGACCATCTGACGCCGGGTGTAAATGTTCCTGCGTGAGATCTGCATCATATTGGGCATCCACTGAATCAGCGGTGGATCGCTCCAGCGTACCTAAACCTGTGTCCATGGTATTCCTCCGTTCTGGACTGATAGGAGGAGCGAGACCATAACGACTCACTCCTCATTTCCAAGGGACGGCGCCGTCTAATTCAGCGAATAGGATGACCCTATTGGGACCTGATTCCTCGGGCACATGAAAATTCGAGATGCTGTCGCTAGGTCGTCGTCGAAAATCTCGGCACTACTATGTGAAAAGGGCGAGCCAATTGGGATCTGGCTCTTCGGATAATGGAATAATCGAGTTGACGTCTTAAGGTCATCATCGAAAATCTCGGCACTGCTATGTGAAAGGGCCGAAATTGGGATTTGGCTCTTCTCATACTTGGAGATTCGAGTCGCCACCACAGGGTTGTCGTCGAGAATCACGGCGTTACTAAACGAATTGGATGACCCTATTGGGATCTGGTTCTTCGGGTAAGCGGAGATAGGGGCCGCCGCCGTAAGGTCGCCGCCGAGGATCACAGCATTCACAAATGGATTCTTCGTCCGGACAGGAGAAACCGCAGATCGGGCAGTCTTCGTAGTGTCAGCAAAGGAAGGTTTGCTTGCGACGCGAGATGCCGCAACAACAGGGGTAGCGGCGGCAACCACGTTGTCAGCAACCAGGTGCGCAACTTCAGCAGGTACAACGTTAACAACTTCCGCGGCGACGACAGCAACGATCGTAGGAGCATCGATAACAACAGCAGCAGGGGGAGTAACAGGAACGTCAGCAACCACCGCCGTATCAGCCACTGCTTCGATAGCTGTTTCGCTCATTGCGTCCGCTGCACTGATCGCGTAGGTGCGCTGCTCACCACAGAACTGAATATCCCAGTCATAGCCATAGTTCGTGAGATACCGAACGCCGACATTCAGCAGCTGTGCGGCTTCGTGCAGGCTGAAGACTTCAGCTAACGCAACGACACGTTTATGAAAGGCGATTTTGGCGCGGCGAAGGGCGTGGCGGGAACGGGCTTCTAGTTCGGGTGTCAGTTGGATCTGACCGGGGAGGGCACGGGCGACGGGTTCTACTTTGCGCAGTTCCTTCAATGGACGGAGTTTCTCGAATTGCCGGTTCACCGCACGCTGTTCTTCTTTTGACCTGGTCAGCGGATCAGGGTACGTAATCCCTTTCTCGGCTGAGTAGGTGCGAAGCCAGCCAACACTGATTTTCAAAAGGCGGGACGTCTCTTTAACTGAGAAGGTCTTGCTGAACTCTACTACCTTCTCGAAAAACTCACGTTTAGCTTCATTGTCGGCCGCCAACGCCTTGGCAGCCATTTCCGGTTTCACGTCCAGATTCGAAACGTTGCTCATTAATGCACTCCCCCTACCGTGGTTTGAGAGGGGGCGTCCAAGATCTGGGACAATGCGGAAGGAGGCTGGGCGCGCCAGCAGGCGTCGGAGCCAATGTGCAGGCGAGCGCACACCGTATCCGAAAGCAGGGCAGGAGATCCTCCTGGCCACATCAATGCCTAACAACTTCGGCAGAGAGACCAGGTCTCCCCCTCTACTAAGTGCTTGGCAGTTGCTATCGCATACACGCCAAGCTTATGAGCCCATTTTTGGGCTTCGACCGTGATACTACATTGCCACATCGTTTGTGAAAAGCTTCACAGAGAAATTCATCACCAATCTTTGGAAATGTATCGAAACGCACCGAAATGCTTTGTCGATCGGCCGTCGATTGTGATAAATGCCTGCTGCCACCTCGGGGGGAGCCGAGCTATACCAATGGTTTTGTTTCGAAAATCAAAGGTTTGGGTGTTGGAAAAAAGAATGGCCATTTTGACTGGTCGACGCGGCAAACGCCGTTATGATCTTGATTGCACATGGCCATCAGGACTCTTTTATCCAGTTCGAGGGGCCCGATCATAAAAAACCGAACAAGGACTTACCTTTGAGCAACTTCACCATCAGCAAAACCGTACTGGCCCTCGCAATCACCGCAGCAAGTGCAAATGCATTCGCCACGCCTCCTGGCCCGTTAGTACAGGATGTCAGTGGCGCCAACGTAGTTACGCTCTCTCGCACCAGCAACACCGATGTGACATTGAACGGGGCGGCTTTGCGTGACGGCGCTGAAAATGGAGTCAGTTTTGAAGGCGCGGAAGTTGCGGGCAACCTCCTCAACACCAGCACCCTGAATGTGCATGGCCTTAATGTACGAGCACTGAGCCTGGGGCGCTCGAACGATGTGGACGCCGTCGCCACCACCATCGCTGGCAACATCACCAACGAAGGCACGCTAAACCTGCTCGGCCCTGGCGCCGTTGGCATCTACGCTGACGCTGCGGAAATCAGCGGCAACCTGACCAACACCGGCACCATTCGAGTTACTGGTCAGGGCAGTACTCCTCAGACGCCGAATGCGATCGAGTTGGTCGACACCCATTTGACTGGCAGCGTCACCAACAACGGCAAGCTGATTTCCAGCGGCGACGGCGCCAAGGGTTTGTACGTCCATTCGACTTCAGGCGCTGCACCTGTCCGCGGCAGCATCGGCGGTGATGTCGTTAACTCCGGGATCATCAGCGTGACCGGCGCTAACTCTGCCGGACTGGTGCTGGACAACGTTGCTCTGAACGGCAAAGTTAGCAACCAGTTCGGCGGCATAATCGCTGCTGATGGCGCGAATGCGACTTCTGTCCTGCTGAAAGATATGCAATACAACGCACTGGACAACAAAGGCAACATCCAGGCCTCCGGCGCCAACGCAGTTGCCGTCCGCATTCAAAACGCCAAAGGTCCGGCAAGCAATCTGGACACTAACGGAATCATCAACTCCGGCGTGATCCTGTCCAGTGGTACCGCCATCAAGGTGGAAAGCACCACACCGAGCGATGTATTCGTTATTCACCAGAACGGCGGCCTGATCAGTGGCAGCAATAAATCCATCAGTGGTAACGGTCAGACCGAACTGCACTGGACTGCCGGTACCGTAAACGGTGATATGGAAGGCATGAAGCTGGTGCAAGTGGCCGGCAACGGTTCCTTTAACGGCCAGAACATCGACGCACTACTGGTCGATGTGAAAACCGGCAGCCTGTACCTGGCTTCGGAAACTGGCACTAAGCTCACTGGCAATCTGAATGTGGCACAAGGCGCAACGCTGCGTATGCCTATCAGTGACACTACCGACAACTCGACTCCGATGGTCACCGTCGCAGGTAAAGCTACCTTTGCCGCTGGCAGCAAAGTTGAACTGTCCGCCCAACCAGGTGACTTCACCTCGGCAAGCGATGGCAAAACTTACACCCTGGTCAAGGCTGGCAGCATCGAAAATGGCGGACTGCTCGTAGTGAGCGACAGCGCATTGCTCAAGGTATCTGGCTTCACTGTTGACGGCGAGACCGTCAAAGCGACTGTAACCACCAAGACCGCCAGCGAGACAATCACTCAGGTCCTGATCCCGGCTGGTGCTTCGGTCAACGCACAGAACGCGATGCGTCCATTTGTGGATACCGTGATGGGTAAACTCGAAGCCAACGACATCGTGTTCAAAAACTTCGCCAATGCTGATGCCGCGCAACTGGCTAAGCTGGCTGAGCAACTGTCTCCAGTCGTCAACGGCGGTGCAACCCAAGCTGCGATGGGCGGCCAGAGCCTGATCTCAAACGCTCTGACTTCCCGTGCCGCAGACGCCCGTGGCTTGTCCTCTGGCGACGTCCTGAAAGAAACCGGCGTATGGGTCAAAGGCCTCTACTCGGACGCGGACCAAAGTACTCGTGATGGCATTGCCGGCTACAACGCTTACACCAACGGCATCATCATCGGCGCCGACGGCAAGCTGACCACAGACCTGACACTGGGTGTTGCATTCAGCCACCTGGACACCGACGTCAATTCGGACTTCAGCAAAACCAAGGTTACCGGTGATGCCTTGACCGCTTACGCCAACTGGACTCAGGGTCCAATCTTCGTTGATTCGAGCCTGACCTTCGGCAAGAACGACAACGAATCCAAGCGTGATGTTGCCGGCACAACAGCAAAAGGCGATTACGACAGTAACCTCTTCGGTATCAACGTGCTGGCAGGTTACGGTTTCAACCTGCAGGATGGTCTGCTGGTCGAGCCGCGAGTGGCTGCACGCTATGCCAACCTGAAAATCGACGGCTACACCGAGAAAAACTCCAGCGCCGCTTTGTCTGTTAACGGTCAGCGCATGGAAATCGGTGAGATGGGTGCCGGTGTACGCGTCGCCAAGAACTTCCCAATGGGCCAAGGCACTCTGAAACCAGAAGTTACCGCCATGGCGTACCACGACTTCATCGGCGACAAAGCAAACAGCACCAGCGCCTTTGTGGTCGGTGGCTCCCCGTTCGTGACCTCGGGCGCACAAGCGGCGCGTGACTCTTACGAACTGGGCCTGGGTGCGGACTACAGCATCGGCGCGTTCACTGTAGGTGCTGCTTACAGCTACCTGCAGAAGACCGACTTTACTGCTGACACCTTCACCCTCAAGGGCCGGTATGATTTCTAATACCTAACGTAATGTAGTGTCAGGGCGGCCCGTTATTCGGGCCGCTTTTATGTTCAACAAATGGATGCACCTGCCGATAGCTGTCTGCCGACCATTATCGAGAGCTGCAACTCAAGGAAGCTGATATGAAGAGAACACTGGTTTTCGCCGCAGTAGCCGCTGGGCTCTTGCAGTTAACCGGCTGCGCCTCTCAAATTAGCCTCGAGCAATTCACTTCCCCCAGCCTGGCTCCGGCGACGCTCAAGACCAGCCAATACACTCTCCAAGCGATGATTCCACCGGCCGGAACGTATCGGCACTTGCGTGTTTACATCGAAGGCGATGGCCATGCCTGGGCGACCAGCAGCCAGCCCAGTACAGACCCAACACCTCGCACCTCTTTGATGCTCAAGTACGCTTCCGAGGATCGGACCCCAGCAGCGTATCTGGCCCGGCCTTGTCAATTCGTGATGACGTCCAGCTGCAACGTCGGGGCATGGACCGACCGGCGCTTTGCAAGACCGGTTATGGAAGCCATGAACGCCAGCCTGGATTCATTGAAGAGCCGATTCGGAGTCGATGAGTTTGAATTGGTAGGTCATTCGGGCGGTGGTGACGTGGCACTCGTCCTGGCCGGTATGCGTAGGGACGTGGTGCAAGTGCAAACCATCGCCGGCAACGTTGATCCAGTGTTCTGGACGCAGCTGCACAAGCTGTCCCCGCTGAGCGATCCCATCACACCGCATCAATACCAGGACAGGCTGAGAAATCTCCCACAACGGCATATCGTGGGTACTGACGACGCAGTCGTGCCTCCGGCAATCGCCCAGGAATATGCAAAGCAACTCGGCGCGACATGCCTAGAGATCGCCAGCATCACCGCGACACACTCCACTGGCTTCGATGATGCATGGCATCACTATTCGAATACCCCCATAGCCTGCAAGTCGCAATAAACGTCCGACTGGAGTCGGCTATAACACGGCAAGGATGCATTGAATGCTTGATCAGTTACATGCGGGAAAAATTGCGGAATTGACCGCACGACGAATTGCGCTCCTCGACGAACTCAAATCTGATGATCACTATAGGGACACTCCCGCGGTCTCCTTTGGCTTCCATGATCCGTTCGATGTGCCGCTTGCGACATGCGATTCCTGTTACTCAATTGCAGAGAGCCGCAGGATCACATCCGGACAGAGGAAAGTTCGATGGATCGTCGCTTGCACCTCCTGTGATAAGCAAATTCCGCAACCGCAGAAGGATGGTTGGATGGCATCCCTGGCGTGGAACGGTGCAAACCTGTCAACGCAATGCTACAAATCGATGCCACTGTTTGGGTTGGCACACCTGACGCCCTCGGCCGCAAAAGAACGCATTTCTAAAATCCGACACAACCTGGTGCTTCGGACCAGCCTTTGCGCGGTGGACCGCGCTATAGCAGAGATCAGCAACTCACATTCAAAACCCGGCCTAATGTTTCAACAGAAACTGGATGCCTACTTGAAGTGGGCCATGCACGCTCACAGGTTAATCAAGAACGCGAAGAACGCCGGCGGTGGGAAGGTGGGTGATAAACTGGGCACCATTCTCAATTCACCAGGTGTTGAGTCGTGCAATTGAGAACCCACAATTCCAAAGCACACTGCTGAAGTCCCACTTAGCTGCGACACCAACCTTTTGATTAAAACGGACTCCCCATGAAAGATCAGGAAGGCGGAAGTCACTTCGCCGGTGCCGCACGCGGATTGGATTACCCAGGCCTACCACCAGACTTCTACAGTGACCGCGCCGAATTAGCGTGGCAATCGATCATTGGAAGCAAGAATCGAATCGGACAGCTGGCAGACAAGCTTCGAAAGCTACAACTCGATACCCCGATACCGCGGCGTGAATGGAAAAACTTTTCAGACGCCGGCATTTTAAGCCTGTGCTACGGGCTACCGAATTTTTGCCAACAGCTCTCGAAACTCGTATCACAGCAGCAGTACGACGCGATGTCACCGCGCGCCCTGACCCGGTGCTTTATTGTTGACCTGCTGGGCACTCGTGCCATTGAGTTGCGGGAGATCCTTACCCTCGCCGATCATCAGCGAATCAAAGGCAGGATCTGTGAGATCTTGCCTCAGGCGCAGTCGTTGTTCGAGCAGGGCTGGGGTTCAAGCGTTTACCCGGGTGTTCTGACCCTGGCGTACCTGTTTGAAATTGCGAACTTCACTGAGCCTGGCACTGGGAGTTACTTTCAGGCCTGTTTTGCACTAAACAGCACGCTCGTTGAATTGCTTCACACCCCAATCATGGAGCTCACTCAGGAGGTCGCCGCGAAGCATCCTGGGTTCCGGGATGTCTACCAAGGCCTAATGCCAATCAAGACCTTGATAGACGAAAAAAAGCGGGACTCTCCAAACCCCTTACCTGCAGCGCTTTCAATGTCCGCTGCACTCAAGGAGCTGTCTATAGACGTCCTTGAGACGAACACTTGTAGCGTACTCAATACCCACGAGTTGCTGTTCTCTCTGTATGCGCCCGGACAACAAGGGCTGCGCAAAGCCACTGAAGAGGTCATCGACTACGAGATCCGCCCCCGACTGTATTGGATCACTTCCAAAATATCCGAAGCTCTGCAGCTCGCCGGCATAACGGATCAGTTGAGCATTCCTGACTACTCGGCCGATTGGTCTTTGCGTCCATCCGGCTCGATATCCACCGCCCATTTCAGAGCCCTACAACCCCTCGCAAGGATCGAGCAGGACCTGCTGACTGAAACGTGGGTTGATCAGGTCGAGAACATCCGCAGCAGGGCCCAGGCCGCCGCAAAAGTTCGCCAAGAACTCGGAAGTCTGGTCAGCAAGACCAGCGTTGACCCAGTGCATATCGCCGAGGCAGCCAGGCGTTTGAATGAGCTGACGGCCAACGTCATCACACGAACCAAAAGCCTCGTCGAAGAGGTAAACGGGGTTATCAGTCTATGTGCCACTGCAGCAGCAGACTGGAACAGCCTGGTAGCCGAGCTGGACTCACCGATCGCAACGACCGCGCATTTGTCGGACAGCGCGAGTGATGAGGACAAGGAACTGCTGGAGATGGCCCTCGAGGAGTCCCAGGGGCTGCGCACCCGGCTTCAAGTCGCACTTCAGGAGGTTCATCAACTGGGATTGAAAGCAGAGGCTCTTGAGCATCACCGGGCCAATGCTTACACCGGACCTGTCCTCGATCCTAAATTGGCCAGAAAGCTCGTTTTGGCCCCGGCCAGTCTCACTCCAGTGGATGTCCTCGCGTATATCCAACATATTGGCGGGGATAGTGTCCGTATACTGCCGAGCGCCTGGCGTTCCGCCGAGGATTCCGCACACTTTGAGTTGAGCGGTAGGATGCTTGAGCTGCTTGCGAAATTGGTCTTCGAGTACGCGCCCTGCTTAGCGGACGGTAAACCAGACGCCGAGGCGCGTGAGATCTTGGGTACCAACTACAGCGCGCAAGAGTCGGAAACCGTGGAAACGAATTCTGCTCTTAGGTCCGAAAGAATGTTCACGGTGGACGGAGAGACTCGATATTTTTGCCGGCATCTGATGGTAGGGAATGACCCCGGTCGTGTACGGGGCATGCGGATCTACTTCGATATCCTTGATGGAGTGGTGACGATTGCATATGCAGGGAAGCACCTGACAGTCGCCACGACCAATTGATGGGACTTTGCTATCCCGTGCAAACCTGACGCCGGGCGAGACGGAAAGTTCGCGCCGGCCGGGTCACACGTCCAACTCATCTTCACGCACGGCAGAACCTGCGATAGTGGTCCCGAGCTCGTTGATAGGCTTGCTGCTTCGTTCGCTAAGTCGATCGCGGGTTAGGCCGATGTCGCCAAAGTCGTAAAACGGCCTGATGTACCGCTCAGCGTTAGCTGCATTGGACCAGCCTACGTATTTCATCAGGCGATACAGTTCCCAACCTTCATCACTGGCCCAGTTTGCGAAACCATGACGCATCGAGTGCGTCGACATTTGCCCATTCACACCTGCCTCTCGACAGAAACGCTTGAGGATCTTGTCGATGCTCTTCGTGTTTAACCCGCTCTCCTGGAGCCTTCCCCATCTGTTGATTGATCGAAAGACTGGCCCCTTCACAATCCCCGAGTCTTCGAGCCAGTTCGTGTAAGCAGTGACAGGGCACAACTCCTTCAGAGCCGGCAATAAATAGGTCTTACCTTGGGCCTCGCGATCTGTTTTTGATTGAGTCAAAAAGATCTTCATCTCATGACCCTTTGTTGCCTGGATGTGTTCTACATCCATCCGGGAGATTTCGTCGCTTCGGAATGCCCTCCAGAACCCAATCAATAGAAGTGCTTTGTCGCGCGAAGCCCTCAACAGGTCCTTCCGCGCAACAGTGAACAATGTCTCTCGTTCTTTCCGGACCTCATCCGAGCAGCGGCCTGGTAGTGGCTCGTGAAGCACCTGTAGCGCGCCAGCGGCCAAACCGTCCAGATACGAAACGATGGCCCGCAGGTGAACCAGCGTCAGTGGGTCAGCTTGTCGGGGGGGCTGACCGTGCTTACCTCGAATTCCCCGCATCAATTGTTTGACCAATGGTGATTTGGTGTAATCCGGAAAACCGAAGCTTTTATGCCATTGGGCAAGGGCGGATAGACGCAGGTTTAGAGTGTTGACTTTGTATTGATCCGACATCTCGGTGAGATAGCGGCAAATCTCCAGCTCAGTCGCAGGCAAAAGGCCGTGCCAGACGTCAACAAAGTGCTTGATCGAGGAGTCATAGGTTGATTTGGTATTTTTGCGCTCTCCCCGGGCAAGCAGCTCAGCCATTTTCTGCTGGGTGCTGGGCGCTTCACTCGGCGGGTTCTGGTCAATCAGGGTTTTGGTCATAAGCACTCAAGGCCGGAGTCAGGAAAGCTGCCTGTCGGCGGCGGAAGGCAGGGGTGTTCAAAAGCAATGCATCGAGTCGTACAAGTATAGGATAACCAGATCCTGTAGCCTGGCCAGCGTTGGTGTTTCGCGGTAGAGCGAGCAAACGCAAGGCAAAAAAAAGGCCGGCAATCGCCGACCTTTATCAGGACCATGTGGGGTTCAAAAATCCAAGGTCCGTTCTTTGTACAAGCGCTTGAACGTGTCATCGGAGACATTCCGGATTTCAGGCACCTTCTTCACCGCCATGATTGCATCGATGGCCGACAGGTCAAACTGCTTATCGCCACTTGTCCTGGTGACCTTTGCATTCCTGAAGCGCCCGTCTCGCTCCATCCAAATTTTCACTCGAACTGAAATCCCATCTCGGACATTGGCTGGCCGCTGCCATTTAGAAACGATCTTCTGGACAAGGATCTCATCTACGTTTTGGAATACCGGTGCAGGCTTAGGTGGGGCTTCGTCTGCCACCGAAGATACGCCATCATGAATCACAACCATCTTCGGAGTGGGCGACGGCGGTAGGCTCACGGGGCTCGCCAAGGCCAAGATGGTGTCATCCGGCATTTGCGGAGCATTACCGGTCAATGGTTGAGACTGGAGAAGGCCGGGGCCCGGGTCACGCGGCTCAGTAACAGTTTGCACTGGGACGTGTTGGTCAGGTGCCAATGCACCCGAGCCGTTGGACGCGGGGGCTGGATTTGCCGGATCGATAGTTCCAGTGGCCGGCGGCGCGATGGACTCATCATACATCACCTGGGCAGAGTCGAGTTTGGCCGCAGTTGTATTCTGGCCTCGATCAGGATCAAGCAGGGGCAACATCGCGAGCTGGTTGGCCGTCAGCTTATCAAGTAGTCGTTGTTGCGTTTCAAGCTTTCCTTCCTGCGCGTCGAATTTTCCTTCCATTTCAGTACGGAGGCTTTCCGACCGGATAATCGCAATACCAGACAGAGCCATCAGCACCGCCGCAACCGAGCACAATAACAATGCAATCTGCTTTTGATTCACCACGCGCACCTCTTCAGAACGTGCACATAGGGTAACGGCCGCACCTGGCTTTCAAAATCCAAAATGGGGCCTAGAAATTCCAGTGCCAGGCTTGGTGTCTGGAGATAGTGCCAAACCCCGTTATAGTGAATGACTAAATCAACCACGCCTGGAACGAAGATGGTCAAGATTTATGTCGACTCACGCGAAATGGTTTCAGGTATTCCCTCAGAGCTCCAAGCTCTCGGTGTCGAGATCGAGGTGGGCAATCTTGAGACCGGTGACTATGTGATCAGCGGCACCTGCGTGATCGAGCGAAAAACCGCGACTGATTTCATCAGTTCCTTGCTTGATGGGCGCTTTACCAACCAGGCCGCCAAGATGAACTTCAATTTCAAGCGAGTGATTTATCTCGTTGAAGGGGACATCTTTGCTACGCGATCGGCAATTCAAGAGGAGGCGCTGATCGGCGCATTGAGTTGGCTCTCCGTATTGATGGGGTGCTCGGTTATCCACTACCGCACGCCTAAGAAGGCTGCAAAGATCATTCGACGTATGGCAATGCACGCGCAATCTGGACTCGGGTACGACGTGGCCTTCCGCCGCGGCAAAACCAAACCGGGTAAAGGCGAAGCTCTTTTTTCCATTGAGGGCTACGCCGGTGTCGGCCCCTCAACAGCGAAGAAACTGCTCAACCATTTCCGTTCTTCCTTCGCCTTTGTTAACGCCTCGGTTGAGGAGTTGATGGCAGTCAAAGGAATTGGCGCCACAAAGGCACAACGCATTTACGATTCCATTCGTTATGAGTTGGCGGAAGGGGAGACAGTCGATGATGAGGAGTCGCTGTTCGCAGACACCCCACATCCCGAAACTGTTACTTGAGACATCAGCGCGCCCACTCTGGTGAGGGGCGCGTATGGGTCACATCTCGAATGAAATGCGGCGCTGCTGCAGGTACTTGGTGTAGATGGTGGGGGAGACCGTTCCCATCTCTGGAATCTTGGACAGATCGGCAGCAGCTTTCAGAATCGACTGGTCGACATCAACCTCACCACTCGACGTTGCAATCACCGCATTGGTGATGGTGCCATCCTTCGCGAAGTGAACATCTACTTCCACTTTCGCGCCCGCCAGCGCCGTGGCTGGACGCATCCATCGCTGGTGCATCCGCATAGCAACCAGCCTGTCGAAATTCTCAGCACCCTTCTTCTCAGCGGCTTCGGCCTGGAGCGCGGCCTCGGCGCGGGCGTCGGCGATTTTCTTTTGCCCTTCGTTTTTCTCCTCGTCGATCGCGTCCTTAGCCGCTTGATAGGCCGTGACCTGGCGTGCCAATTGAGACACTTCGGCCATCCCTTTGTTGACATCGTTCATGGCGATATCAATACGTTTCTGATCAGCCTTCACCTCGGCTGCATCGGCACTGGCCTGCACTGAGCTTGCCTCGATTCTGAGAATTCGATCATGTTGCTGCTGCCATTGCTCATCGAGGTTGTTGGCTGCGCTCATGGCTTTGTACGCGGCATACAGGGCCACAAACGCCATTCCCGCCAAAATCGCCAGCGCTACCAGGAAGACTGTGACCAGGGTCGTTCTCTTTACATTGACCGTGGTGTCTTCTTCAGAAGCTGCAACTGCATCGATCAGAGTGTTTTGCATTGCGATCCATCACCTTTGTGGATTCACGCCTACTTTTAGGCGGCAGGCGATATGCCTAACAAAGCTATTGTGATCGCTGAGTTGAGAGGGAGCCATTCAAAAGGGGGCTCAGAAATTCAGAAGGGGTGAGGGGATAACCGCCAGCGCCGGCGCTGAGCGCGGCGCTGCGTCTGTTTGATCATTGTTTTGCGGCTGCAACATACAGCGGCATCACTTTCGGAATGGTTTCACTGAGTAACTGCATCCTGTCCTCGTTACTCGGGTGAGTCCGGAGGAACCCCGGCATGTTCGATTTATCGCCCTGGGCATCAATCTTCTTCCAGAGGGAGATCGAAGCTCGTGGGTCAAAGCCGGCGCGTGCCGCCAATTCAAGGCCAATCAAATCGGCCTCCGTTTCATCCCTGCGACTGAAGGGTAGGCCTACGCCTGCCTTCAAAGCTTGAGTAATCACGGTCTGACCCATGCCGCCAGCTCCGAGTGCTGACGCGCCGAGTGTACCGGCGACTTCGAACGCCGCCTGGGAGGAGGCCTGTTCACGACTGTGCTCACGCAGTGAATGGGCGATTTCATGGCCAAGGACAGCCGCGACCTCATCGTCAGTGAGCTTCAGACCCTGGACCAACCCGCTGTATATAGCTATTTTGCCTCCCGGACCGCAGGTCGCGTTCATTGTTTTGTCGTCGTCAATGTAAGCCAGGAACCATCCTTCTTTAGCCGCCGAAGGCTTGAACACTGGCGCTTGAGCAATCAACCGGATAGCAATTTTTTGGAGAGTCTGACCCTTTGGGGTATCTGTCAGCAGCTTCCCATTTGCGGCCGCGTAATGGACAAAAGCGCGGTAGGAGTTGGCATACGAAACCGCGAGTTGCCTGGAGGGTAGGGAATCCGCCATGTACTGTTCGCGGTCCACGCCAACGACACCGCCCTTTGTGGTGCTTATGCTGGTGCAGCCCACTAACAACACTGGCAGCACTAAGCACGCAATCTTGATCATCCTCACATTCACACCTCACCCTGTGCCGGTACCCACGCCCTATACGCACCGTAACTGGTGCAGGTCCTGTTCAAATCGATGCCGAGAAAGAAGCATTCCCTCAGTCCGTAATTTAACGCCTGGCCCCGCGGCGACCAGCAGTCACATCCGATCCTGATTGGCGAAAGCCGGCGATGGCCCTGCAGGTAAGCAATTCACCGGTTAGTGAAGCCTTGACGCTGCTGGGGTCGCACTTGGGGAATTGAAGTTGGGGAGGGGCATCGAGGCCCGGACGCCTGGCTGCGCCTCATCTCGGCGCTGCTCATAGAAGAAGGGCAGATCATGCTCATTGAATGGCCCTGCGGCACCCACCATGTAGGCGCGGAACTGATACCCATCAGCGGTAGGCCAGTCGATAAGAATGACATTCAAAGCAGGCGCCCCACGAAGAGCCTCCCATGCAGGCGTCCCTCTCACGTAGTGAAGAATGAAAGCCTCAAGTGGGATCTTCTTTTTCAGGTCCTCAGATGGGGCCTTATCGAGCGCCCACAATGCAAACTGAAGACGCAGTGCTGGATCTTCCTGTCGTGTCAACGTGGCCAGCTGCTTGGTGTCAGCCTGAAACATTGGACCGCGCGCATCGAGATCTTCAAGTGTTTCATTCGAGGTGCCGGAAACGCATCGCACACCCGCGACGGGGCTGTAGCTGTAAATGCTGATTGCTTGGTACGACGGTAGCGCCATGATCAACCCCGATGCCCTGTTCCTGATATTGGTAGCGTACGAAAACGCCGAATAGGGTACCGGTATAACGCTCCCACGCAAACATGACTCCCCTGATCGTCACCGCGCACCCGCTTTCCGGTCGTTATTGCGTTTTTGGTAATCGTTCGCATTGTAGGGAAAAACAGCTGGCTTTTTGGTTTGCTGTGCACTTTGTGCCTTGCAAGGATAAGCGACCGAAATTCCGCTCTCCGGTCACAAAGGCTATTCAGCATGGCAAGACGCAACTCACAACGCGGCTTCACCCTCATCGAGATAGCAATCGCACTTGCCATCCTCTCCACGATGGCCCTGGTTGCTGCCCCAAGCTTCATCGAGGAGCTCAACGATCGGCGTGCAAACGTCACGATCCAGGAGACTCAAACAATCCTCGATGCTGCTCGGGTCTACAGGCAACAGACAGGCCTGTGGCCGGACACCGGTGTGTGTGCGAACGCCTTGGCAGTGCTGAAGGGCACCTCGCCACCGCTCCTGGCAGGCATTGGCACCGTCAACAAATACAACTCGAACATTTCCACATCATGCACCGCCACAACTTTCAGCGTGGACCAGGACATCGTGCAGGACTGGGACGGTGTTGTTGCAAACGGCCTACCTGGTTCACAGGTAACAAACGCCGCCTCACACACAGTTCGTTCGACTGTGGGGATTCCCGGGAGCGAGGCAGGGCTGTACGACAAGCTGTCGCGCACCAATACCGGCGATCCAGAGTTGAACACCATGCGGACCAACCTCCACATGGGCAACCAAAACATCGATGGTGCTAACGATATTAGCTCCGCGACGGTAAATGCGACCGGCAATGTTCAAGGTGGGACTTTGAGCGTGAGTGGCCGGGCGACCATGAATGAATATGTACAACTCACCACTACTGCAGTTGAAAGCGCAGGCTGCCCCGCAACTGGTTTGGTTAGTCGAACCGCCGGCGGACAGCCGCTCTACTGCCAAGGTGGTATTTGGGCAAAACCTATTACGTGGAATACCAGCACCGTCGCCTCAGGCTCCGGGTGTGGTAATTATCCAAAGGGCTCTATGGGATTCGATGCGTCTGGGAGGCTGTATGTTTGCAAGTAATCTGCTCTGCTTATTCACCGTAAATGGACTTTCAATGAAGCAGGCGCAGCGTGCTTTAATTGTTTTGTTTGCGCTGGCTTTTAGCCAACTGGCAACCTCTGCTGGCTGGAAGGAAATCAGGACATCACCAAGTGGAAAGTCAGGTTGGCAATATGTTGTTTGCCAAGGCGGCACTGGCTGGAACACTTGCGAGCTCGACCTGAACATTGTGTTGGCTGCTGCGCCAAACCAACTCGTTGCTGTCGGAGAGCAGGCAACCATTTATGCGACCGTCACTGATGCCTATAACAACCCTGTTGAGGCAGGCGTTCGTATTGGCTGGGTGACAACAGATGGCTCTGTAAGCGCAACAGAATCAAGAACAGATGCGAACGGTGTCGCGACTATCGTTCTCACGTCCTCACACTCTCTCGGCGGGGCCACCGTTACTGCTAACGCTCTAGATTATGGTGGAGCTGGATCTTTGTTTGTTCCATATATCGATAAGTGGGTGGCGTATCCTTCGACCTACACCGCATGGGCGAATTACGGGGCCTACTATAGCTGCACGGCCTGGACCCCTGATACTTCCACCGTGGCGGCTGGCACATGGTTCACACAATCCGCGTGGTGCTGGCAACAACAGCAACAATGGCGTCAGGATCGCCTGCAAAGCGTAGTGACCGGCGCCGTTATAAACAATGGTCCTGCAGTACCTCTGTATCAAACAATCACCATCTCAGTCTCCCAGATGAACGTTGGGACAAAAGTTGTTGCGCCGGTGTGCGAATACATTGGCCCTAACAATGACGGAACAATACCACCGAATCGAACATATTGGTCTAGCATAGACCCGGCTGGTAATTTGGGGTTGAGCCTTAATGGAGTCAGCATTGTTAATTTTCCTGGTGCCGTGCACAATGGTGAGAGATGGCCGGGAAGTTACGTTTACAATGGCAATGTATACACCGTAGGTAATTTCAGAGAGATGAAACTCCAGGGTAGAAACTTCGAACTCTATTTTTTCGAAGCATGTTCCACGCCACTATAGTGGGAGCTTTAGATACAATGTTATCTAAATGTTAATAGATAACCGATAAAGACCCGCTGTGAGGCGGGTTTTTTGTCTTTTGAAACAAATCCATCTAGTGCGCTCACATTTCACCTGGCGCCCCACCTCCCAGAACAAGGAAATCACCTATGCGCGATCGACTGACTCTCAAAAAGGCCACTGAAGCTAAACGTGTGCTGCTTCTAATATCGAAGGACACTTCAACTTTTTGGGACTTTCAGGATTTTTGGTGGACTCATCACATCTGTTGAATAGTACTCGACTCGCTACTCCTATCGGCCGTCACCCCGCCCATACTTCGGTCAGACGGCGCCAGCGGCACACTTCATTGTGCTTGGTGATTCGCTTAGCTGTTCATCCCCCACTAAATTAGACCGATTCAATCTGCTTCGTCATCGGGCATCAGTCGCGTTGCCTTGCTGGTGAGCAGTGAGCCCGCCTGAAAATACCCCATCACCGTGCCGACGTGCCGACGTTACGGTGTTCGGTCATGGCCATCACCTCGCCCAGGGGCACCCCTTGCCGACCGGCTTCAGTGACAAATCCCGAGCGTAGGCTATGAGCCGCCCAATCCCCCTCCAATCCAGCTAATTTCGCTCTACGCTGGACGATGCGCGCGACCTGATCTGACGACATGGCCGCCGAGCTAACCTTACCGCCTCTATACATTCGCCTAAACAACTGTCCAGAAGTGTCAGGCGCAGCATCCAGCCAGTCTGTGAGCGCCTGAGCCGCAGCACCGCGCAGCGGTTTCTCTCGCCGAGTGCCACTGGTATCGGTTTTTGTCGTGCCCAGGGCGTACAACCAGGTGTCAGCATCCAGCTTCCGCACATCGCCCACTTGAAGTCCCACCACTTCCGATCGGCGCCGACCACCACCACTCCAAGCCAACAAGAGCAAGGCGCGATCACGCATACCCAGCACGCCATCGGTACAGGTCGCCAGCATGGCCTCGAGCGGTTCCAGCACCAATGCTGTCTTCTTGCGCACCGAGACGCCTTGGCGAGATTCAGCCTTGCGTGCTTCACGCATCAACGTGCGAACACTCATCCAGCGCTTTCGTGTCATTCAAGTTGTAATTAAAGGCCCTCTTACGATTTCCTAAGTTGCGTCTTTCATGAAGGGGGGGGTGTTCTTTCCGACGCTCCGGGCCGCTTTCCTGAACAGGCCAGCATCCAGGGCACCTGTAGGACCGCGCCAGGCGTACGGCGCGAGTGCGTGCGCGATATCAGATTTCATACACCCAGTTCTCGTTCGTACACCGGGTTCCGTGTGCTTTCGCCGGCAAGACCGTGTCACGCACCTGCATTATTCGGCACCTCTCTCGCTGAATGGTGCTACCGCTAGTCAGTTTCCTCATGGCGCTTGTCAGCAGCATCCGCTTAACCATGTACAGAAACTGTACGCTGCGGAAGCGACACCTACACCTCAAAGAGCTCAGAAAATCAAAAAGCGAGCATGAATTCCTGTTTTTTAAAGCATAGGGGGCCAAATGCTGAGAAAAAATCAAAGGACAGAATAACGCCTATTATGCTCCCTATATTATTGGAAAACATTGTTCTTCATCTGTACGATGTTACGTTACAGAATGGCCGTACATAATGGCGTACATTATGACACCTTAATGGCCTTTTGCCATGTTTATAAGATATTGACTTAACAGGAATTTAGGAGTAAGCGATGGCGGGTAGTGGTGTTTCCAAGCTGGATGTCCGGGTTGCCAGGAACCAACTGACTGCCGAAGGCAAACACGTCTCCGCCCGGACGCTGCGCGAGGTTCTCGGCCACGGATCGCTTTCCACAATCCTCCGGCACTTGAAGGAAATCGAAGCCGAGTCAGGGGAAGCTTTCGGAGTTGGCGGCATGGTGCACACCGAGCTGCGCGATGTGGTGATGAATCTGCACAACCGATTGCAGGAGATGGCGTCAGCAACCGTGACTGAGGCAGCAGTGAAGGCCGACGCGAAAGTCGCGGCGGCCGAAGAACACTTGAAAGCGGAACAGGATGCTCACGCGCAGACAGCTGGACAGCTGAAAGAAACGACCAACGAACTGAACACCCTCACAAGGCGCTTTGAAGAGTTGGTCCAGCGCTTCAATGAAGCCAGTGTCACAATCGGTCGCCAGGAACAGAAGCTGGAAAGCGAACACAAGATTCAGCAGGAACACCTGGGACGCATCGATAAGCTTGAACACGATCTGGACATGAGTCGCTCTCAATTTGCGCATCTGCAGGCGAGCACCAAAAGCCTCATGGCGGACACAAAAAAGGCACACGACGAAGCATTGACGGCCGTACAGCGCCAGGTTGATCACCTCACCAACAAGAACTTCGAGTACAACTCGACAATATCGGAACTGAACCACGCCAATGGCGTGCTCGTGGCCGATGCACGAACTCATGCTCGAGAGCTGGACGCTTGCCGAGAATCGCTGGGGTCAGTGAAAGCCGAGCTGCACAATGCACAGACCCTACTGGAGAGCTTTAAGCTTGCCGGCGCCGCAAAAGAAGGGCAGCTAACGCTACTGAACCAGCAACTTGAGACCGTCCGCACCCAGCACAATGAAGCCGAGGATCGCTCGCGAGCAAACGCCAATGAAGCTGAAAGGTTCCGCTCAATGGTCGACGATCAACAGAAACAAATCACCGCGTTGACGGTGGCGGTAGAGCAGCAGGCTCGCAAGGAGGAATAATGGCCACCTTTGAAAAGACTACGACCATAGCTGAGTTCAGTCGGCGTAATGGCCTAACGGAAGTTGAGGCAGAAGCGGCAATGGCCAGACTGTAGAAGAAGGGGCTTGTGAGCGGGCATATCACTGACGAAGTGCATGCTCCGATCGCTCTGACCGCTGAGGCGGGGAAATTGAAGACTATGACCAATGCCGAGATGTGCCGGCGCACGGAGTTATCGACTTCCACAGTAGAAATAGCATTGGCCAAACTTCAGGAGAAAGGGCTGGTGACCGGCTTCATCCCTAGGGATGAGCATGCCCTGATCGTTCTGAGCCCGGAGGGGGACAACTATGAAATTTAAAGCTGGGAAGACCGGCATGCCCACCCAAGCGGTTTACGTTGCCAAGGCCATCGTACCAATAGCCTTGGTCTGCTTTGTCGCACTGAGCGCACTCACGATCGTTGCAATCGACAGATCCCGTGATCGCACAGCCTGCTACCGGGCCGCGCAAACACCAGAGGAATGCACGACCCCAAGCTGGTGGGAGGATATTTTGCGGCGGACAATGGGTTCAAGCGGTTAGGGAATACGCTGAAATGAAACCAGCCAAGCCCAGAGCAACACCTCGTACCGCGATTGTCGGACGGAAGTGACATTTGGCAGCGCCGCGTGCTGCGAAAACCAAAAGCTGAATTAAGTGCTAACGGATGCAGAAATACAAAGACAGACAAATGGCGAGCATGGCCAACGCAAGGCTAAAGCTTAATTTACGCTGAGAAGAAACCAATCTTTCCTGTTCCTTACGAAGCTCCAATTTGCTTTCTTCCTGCAACGAATCACGCTGCGCCTGACTGAGACTCTGATATTCAACCATACGACGCTTGCACTCCTCAGCATCGGTCTTGGCGAGGTCAGCAAGCTTCCGTTTCTCGGATGGATTCAAAAACTTTACCAGCACACCTGTCATACCCCGTGCTTCGATAAAGATTTCATCTCCAAACCCTACCGGGTGGAGGCCAACGCTGACCGCCCCAGTTTTGAACTTTTGCTCAATTGCACCATAGAACATGATCAAACTCCTTATTGGATGTAGTACCCGGGTCAGAGACCGCTTGCTTTCCAACAATCAGGCCCAATGCCGATCTAGTAAAAAAAACTGGCACCAACGTGAAGACCATTGACCTGGAAATACCACGAGTAGAGGTCATGGCCGAAGAACAAAGCCACCATCCCGCCGAGGATGATAAATGGCCCAAACGCAAACTTCCCACCGCGGGACCGTGCGAAGGCGAGGCCTACGAGAGCTGCAGTGACAGTGGACACCAGAAAGACCAAAGGCAGCATCTGCCAGCCCAGCCACGCCCCAAACAGCGCCATCAGTTTGTAGTCGCCATCCCCCATGGCATCCCTACCAGTGAGCCTAAGGAAAACCCATGCTGGGATTGCAAACAAAAGGAAGCCAGATACGGCGCCTATGAACGCATTCTCCAAAGAGGTGAAAGGCCCAAGATACCCAGCCCCCAGGCCCAGCCAGACGCCAGGGATTACAATCGAGTCCGGTAGCAACATATGGTCTACATCGATCATGAACAGGGCAATACTTGCCCATACAAGAACGAGCGCAAAAACGCAGGCCAGGCTGTAGCCAAATTTCAGAGCCACGAGTGCCGACAAGGCGCCAGCGATGACTTCAACGAGCGGGTACCGCGGGGAAATAGGCGCCTTGCAAGAGGAGCACTTTCCTCTCAGAACTGCCCAGCTAAGCAGCGGGATATTTTCCCAGCTTCGAATCTTGTGTGTGCAGTCCGGGCACTGCGAAGCGGGGAAGGCGAGATTGAAAACCTCACCTTGGGAACCATCTCCAAGCCCCAAGTACTCGCGAGCCTGGCTCTCACAATCGCGCTGCATCATGACTGGCAGTCGGTAAATGACAACATTCAAAAAGCTGCCAACCAGAAGTCCAATCAAACCGATCAGGGCCGCGAAGGTCCAGGGATAAAACGCCAGTACATCGATTGCTGCCATTGCCAAGCCTTTTCTCGGTTAACCACGCGCCGCTGCGACGTGTAGGGGGCCGGCAAGAACTCCGACACTGATAGCCATCTCCCGAAGTGCCTCCACAGTCACGGGCTTCACCAGGTAGCCAGAGGCACCAGCTTCTTCAGCATGTGCGCGATCGGCCGGCGTCTTTCGGCTCGATAGGACAATAATCGGAACGTTGGAGATCTCGCCCTCGGTATCGCGGATCTCGCTAATCACCGAAATGCCATTTTTCCAATCGTTCAGGTTCAGATCGATGATCAGTAGGGAAGGGTGGTACGACTCCAGCGTCGTCGACAACTCACTCACGCTGGAAACCGCCCGGACCTCGTCAAACAGCTCACGCGAGCACTTCTGCGCAAGATAGGAGTCCGTAGGAGAGTCTTCAACAATTAGGACTTTACTCATTGAAACACCTGCAAGGGCCGATGGCCGGGAAATCGCCTGTATTACGCCAGGCCGGGTAGTACTCAAATCAGATACTGGGTTGGTCCAGCCGAATGGCCAGTCGCTACCAGGCCTACAGGGTATCCGAAGGGCGAGCGGTGTCGAGCCAAAAAGCCGCTGCTTTTTCGTTAGCAGTACACGACGCAAACAAAAATGCCGCCCAGCAGTGGACGGCATTTTGGGGTTAGTCGATGGATCAGGCAGTGCGTCGACGAAAGAAAATCGCCTTAGTCGCTGCTACCAGACATACCAGCAGGCCGCCTACGGCGAGACCAGTCATGCCATCAATGATCACGCCTGCGCTACCCGCCAGCAGCAAACCGAAGCCACCGATGGAGCCACCGGTGGAGATCAGCGACTCGCTGAAGTGGTGTAGGGCAGGGACCCCGTGGACAATAATCGATCCTCCAACAACAAGCATGGCGGCAGTGCCGACGATGGCGAGAGACTTCATCATCACTGGCGCGCTCCAAAGTAGGCCGCGCCCCAATTCGGCGAGGAACCGATTGGATTTGACGGTCAGGTGCAGACCCATGTCATCCAAGCGTACCAGCGCGGCGACAAAACCATATACGCCGCCAGTGAGGATCAGGGAAATCACCACCAGAGTAAGAAATTGCTCAAGGAGAGGGGCGCCGGCGACAACCGCCATCGTGAGAACCAGGAGCTCGAGGCTAAGCACGGCGTCTGTTCGAATGGCCCCACGAATTCGTTCACGCTCAAAACTGACCATATCGATAGCATCGTTCGACAACGCCAGCTTGCGCTCTTCGTGAACCGCCGGATCACGGTGCCCCAGCACAGAGTGGAGAACTTTTTCGACACCTTCAAAGCAGAGGTATGCGCCGCCGATCATCAGCGCCGGCATGATTGCCCAAGGGGCCAGGGCGCTTACCAACAAGGCACCTGGCACGAGGATGGCTTTGTTGAGCAGTGATCCCTTGGCCACCGCCCAAACAACTGGCAACTCGCGATCGGCTCGAACACCAGTAACCTGCTGGGCGTTGAGTGCCAGATCATCCCCGAGCACGCCTGCTGTCTTACTAACGGCTACTTTAGTTTGTGCCGCAACATCGTCTAAAACCAACGCGATATCATCAATCAAGACCCAAAGAGTGCCTGCGCCCACGTTTTAATTCCTATTTTTGAATTGTGGAAAATAAGTAACTTTAAATTTACGCTGCAATCTTAAGCGGCTTTATCAGTGACACTAACCCCGACCCAAAAAGCGACGGATTTACTACAATACAGACTGAACCAGCACGGAATCATGAAAAAATAATTCCTAGTGCAAGTCGCTTTGCCCTCACAGTAGACACACCGATACCGTAACCAATTTTGGCAGCAGCCTCCAGATCGGACATTGTTCCTATAATGCTAATCTGCTCATCAGTCCAATTCCATTTCTTCCCCGCATTTGAACTAGAAGGAATTGATAAACTTTGTCGCATCAGGGTAATCCTTGAGCGCTCAATCCCGGTTTGCTTTGATAACTTATAATCACTGATTTTACCAAGCTGACTAAGAACGTCATCTGTCCAACACTCGTCAAGAGCACGAGGCGCCTTAGGAGCTTTTGAAATCCTGCATGCTTTTATATTCAGCGCGCGACGTTTTTTCCGAACGCCGAGAAATGTAATTCCATTTCCAATCTGCTCAGCAACTTCTTTATCGGTCATTTCCCCTAAGAGAGCCAGATTTTCAGGAGTCCATGTTTTATTGAAAGCAGGAATACCTAAGCTAGCTCTTTTATTATAAACCTGCTCAGGAGTAAATTTCCCACCTGCAACAGTTAGCGCAAAATCAGCATCAGTCATCGCACCAAGGAGAGAAGTAAACTCGGCAGTCCACAGCCTATAAAGTGGAATACCAAGCTGAGTCCGTTTAAAAAAAACTTGGTTATAGGTGAAACCCAATTGTTTAGCGATATTGGCATCGCTATCAGTTCCAAGAGCACTAATCTGCTCAACGGACCAAATCCGACCGCCACCTTTGTAAGGCATCGTCCCTATCTGAGAAACTACGTTTGCTGGGATTTTACTAAGCAACAACTCAAGCTCTTTAGATTTTTTATTGCCATTAGGTCCATAAACGCGAGGAATGCCAAGATCTAATCGCAACCTGATTACCTGGACTAGAGGTATTTTGAATTGCAGAGAAATTTCTCTATCATCACGCTTCCCTAGAGCTTTTATTATCTCGTCTTGCTTTTGCTCATATGTCTCCGACGCGAGCAATGAAATATCTGCTTGAGGGGTAACAACCGCGGAATACTCCGGAATATTTTCCTTAATACGCGCATTTACTATCGTCGGCAAAGAAAACCCAGAGATCAACGATAAATACATGTCTGGAACAGTTCCAAGCATAGCGATGAGGTCTTCGGTCCATAGT
Source organism: Pseudomonas silensiensis (assembly GCF_050434865.1). Classification (NCBI taxonomy): domain Bacteria; kingdom Pseudomonadati; phylum Pseudomonadota; class Gammaproteobacteria; order Pseudomonadales; family Pseudomonadaceae; genus Pseudomonas; species Pseudomonas silensiensis. Next base: position 268,070 of record NZ_JBNDJH010000002.1, on the reverse strand, counting down.
GATTTCGCAAATGATGGAATATTTAACTCGGAACGCTTCTTCTGAACTGTAAAGGTAGAAACCCCGAATATCCGTGCAAAATTCGCGTCCGTCATTGTCCCAAGCAATGAAATTGCTTCGGTCGACCACTCTAATTTAGAACGTGATTTCGCTTTAGTGCATTTCCCTAAAGGGGAAGGGGAGCCCAAAGTACTAACCACTGCAACTGCTGAATTAGGGGTGAATTGTTGGCTGTGCGCCACCGCCCCAATTTGTCTGCTTGAATTTTCAGTGGCGTTAGAAAACATATTTGTTTCAGAAAAATCAACCAGCCTCTGCGATTGAGATTCCCCAAAATCACCAGGACTAGACGAAACGATAGGTATGACTTTACCCTTTGGGAACCGAGCAATCCCAAGCTTCTCCCTGATCCGAAAAACTCTGCTTTTACTTATATTGTACTTAGCGGAAATATCCCGATCGGGCATCTCGCCAAGATCATCGACCAGCCCATCCGGGTAAGGTGACTGTTTGATGGATGGGATAGTTAGGGATTCTCGCATCATTCGCAAGAAGTAGGGTGAGACCCCTGTCTTAATAGAGAGCTCACGATCAGAGCATTTGCCTAAGAGGTCAAGCACGCTCACAGCACCATTCGCTGTGTCGGGTTCAGTAAAATCAGAGCTCGTTGGATTTTTCATATTTCGATTTCTAAAGTTCTTACGATCAGGATAACTACACAAAAAAATATCGCACGCCAAACCAACCCCCAAAAATTCAGCGGAGGGTTGCAATACGATCGAGGGTTGGCAGTACTGAATGAAATGCGCAAAGAAATAGCTCATCTAAATCAGTATTTTAATGAGCTAATTCAAAGGCTTAGTGATGGGTGACGCATCAGGGATGGGTGTAATATTCGATAATGAGTAGAACCGTATTTTACAGAGATCACGGAATCCGGGTATGATTTCTCCGTTTTTAATGGAATCCAAAACCGGAAATCTCATGGCCGCGAAGCTGATCCCTTTATTCGAATCGCATGATCGATTCCTTGAACTGAACCACAACAACCTAACTCAAGAACAACCGGTAGTCATCAGCTACCTGGAATCATTCCCTGATGATCTCAGCGCAATCGATGGTTATCGAGCCGTCCGAAGCTTCCTTCGCTCATATGAAGGCAACGCTGCGACTTACAATTCCTATCGCACCCACGTCGAGCGCTTACTGCTCTGGTCTCTGCTGGTGTGCAAGAAGCCGTTACTGGAAATGACCCGCCAAGATGGCGAACGCTTCATGGAGTTTTGCCTGAAACCACATGCCGACTGGATCGGGCCGGTGGTCAAAGCACGCTATCAGCGCGTCGGCGGTCGAACAAAAAATAAGGACACTGACACTTACACAGTCAACCCAAAATGGCGACCATTCTTCCTCACGGTCAAGAAGCCCGACCTCAAGCTCGCCCAGGAACAAAACAAAGAACCTGAGGTTAAGCCATACAAGATGAAACAGGACTCGATCGCCCAGATCTTTGCGGTATGCGGTAGCTTCTTCCAATGGGCAGCTGACGAAGGCCTGTCAAATAACGCAAACCCGATACGCGCAATCAAGCAAAAATCCAAGTACAAGCAACGGGTTGTGGCAGACGAAAAGGCAAAAGCGCTGACCGCGCTTCAGTGGAGTTTCGTACTAGAAACAGCCAAATTAATGGCTGATCAAGCATCAGCCGAATTGCATGCAGCAGCCGACACGGACAACGAAGAACTAGACGATGCAGGTAAAGAGGCACTTAAGACCAAACTAGAGCTTCTTGAGACCAAACGAAAGGTTCACGAACGCACCCTTTTCATCATAGCTACCATCTATTCAATGTATCTCCGGGTTTCCGATATGGTTGGCCGTGATAACTGGCAACCCATGATGAACGATTTCCGTAAAGATGATCACGGCAACTGGTGGTTTCACGTCATCGGCAAGGGCAACAAATCGGCCAAGATTAGCGTCAAGGACGAGTACATAAACGTCTGGATGGCGCGCTACAGGCGATTCCTCGGGTTGACCCCGGCGCCCTCCCCTGATGATTCTGCGCCGCTTCTCCAGTCTATTAAAGGCCGGTCAGGTTTGTCAGAGGGGCATATCCGCAGCCTTGTTCAGGAAGTCTTCGACTTGGCCTTGGAGCGCATGCGTGCGGAGGGCTTCCCAGACGGTGACATCAACAACCTTCGGGCTGCTTCCCTCCACTGGCTTCGCCACACCTCGGCAACAGCCGATGCCAAAGTGCGTGATCACAAGGATCTCCAAGCAGACTTGCGCCATCAAAGCCTGGCCACTACTGTCGATACGTACTACAACAGCAGAGATGAAGAGCGTCATCGTTCAAACAAAAATCTCAGCATTGAGGATCGTTGATACCAAGAGTAAAACCAATATACACGGGAGAGTTTCCCTACCCTCCCGTTCGTAAGTAGAAGCTACTTGCAGTTATTGCTGTACCACCAGTCAATTCCCATTTTCACAAGAATTGCACCACCTGCCCCTACCCAAGCCTTGGCAATACTCACAGCAAAAGTTGTAATAACCTCTCTGTTGGCACACAAAAAACTAGTGTTTGCGGCCAATGCACTCATCTGAGACTCATCTCCCAAATTTGCTTCAATTTCCTTCTTAAGTGCTTCGAGCTGCTCTTTTGTTATTTCCATTTTGCTCTCCACCTTCATTTTTTTGCCGCATTCACGAATTATGAGCGGCGCGATTATGACGGTAGAAGCTATTCGCGATTATGCCAAACGCTATGGTTTTTCTTACAGACAAACGGTAAGGCGCTTTTTGAAACGCCACCTAAACTTCTCTCAAAATCAATCAAGCGACTCAGATTAACCTATGAGGACATAAGACATGACTCGCGCGCTAGACGCATTCGACGAATACGCAAAGCTTGATATCTTGGATTTTTATTTGGATACCTTGCGCGAGTCAGGGAAAATGATGACCGCAGGAGCGCCGTTCAACGTCGTCGCCCAAGGCGATTCGTGGACGAAATATCCACCTGGAAATGACCTGATTAAGTCCCTTAGAAATACTGGATATATGATCAGGAATTTTGGCACTGCCGGTGATACTCTTGAAAATATGCTATATGGCTCCGAGTACAATGATAGCTGGGTAAGACAATCATGCGAGCATCCAGAAGTATTAGATGCTGTTAAAAACGAAAAGCCTAGATTCTTCATTTTTTCAGGTTGCGGAAATGACATCGCAGGCGATGAATTCGCTTCTTACCTAAATCACAAAGACTCTGTAGAAGGCAAAGCGGAAGTCCTGCGCAGAGACTATTCCAATTACATGATAAACACCGTATTTTGGAATGGTTATGAAAAGATGATAACAACAGTTCTCACGGCATCTCCCAATACTAAAATATTGATTCACGGGTACGGATACGCTGTACCAACGGGCAAAGGTGTTATTAATCTCTTTGGGAAGCACATTATTGGCCCATGGCTAAAACCAGCTTTAGTAAGCAAGGGAGTTACAAGCCCAATAGAACAGTGGAATATCGTGAAACGGCAAGTTGACACATTCAATGAAATGCTTGCCCGCCTTGCTATAAAGTATAAAGACAAGGTAATACATATAGATCTAAGAAATGTCATTCAGCCGACTGATTGGGTGAACGAACTGCATCTTAATAATCCTGGATTTGACAAGGCCGCATCTCATTTCGATGCTGTAATGCGCGGTGTGATGACCGATTCTGAAAAAGTCGACCTCGCGAATAATAAAAGAGCTATCGAGAAATTCCTTGCCGGTGACAACGCTGAAATGGTGGGTTTGCTTTCGCAGCCTTAGCGCAGCGCGGTGCGGTGCGGTCTGAAATGGCCGCGCCCACACAGCCAATACTCGTCGATAAAATGCTTCCAGCAACCTCCTGTTCCGGTTCTCAGGCGCTGTTGAGCCGTCCACCTGCCTTCATCAACTGCTGCCCAGGCCTCATTCAGACGCCAGCAGGCCCAGAACCTAGATTTGCGCGACTGGGGCGACCGCAAAATGTGCGAACTGCCGGTACACCTAAATTTCCATAACAGAGCCAAATACGTAAAACGGACACAACCTCCATATGGATTATGTCCGTTTGGCGCGCCGCCACGGAGAGGTGTGTCAGATTCACTCATCCAACTGTCATTGCGGCCAATAAACATATCAATCCCCGCCTTGGGCTAACGAGGAAAGCTTCTGTTCTGGTACGGGACTGTAGTAACGCTGGCGTTGTCCCCAGCGAGGATCGCTCCATTGCGGTAGGGCGCGAACGGCCAGTTGCTGTCGACGATAGGCTTTGTAGCGACCCGCACCGTGTAACGCGCGGTCGGGTCCGTAGTAACCGCTTGGGTGAGATCAATGACCCCAGGCAATCGATAGTTTGGATTCTGAACCTCGGTACTGAAAGCAAAAGCGAGTGGGTATGTTTTAAAGGCTGAGATCCAGAGCACGTCATGTGGGGAGCCAAACTCAGCATGGTGTAGGTCGCTGAGCATCCCCTGCCGACTGAAAGGATAGAGCCACATATGAAAGCGCAGATCCGGATGAAGGCCTGCACTCTCCTGCAGCACAAATCGCCTCAGACGCCGAATCATGCGGTGCCGGTGATGAGCCTTGTCGTCCAGCGCGATCAGATGCCCAGCAACGGCGCGAGCCACCTTGTTGATGTTCACACCTGTAAGTTGAATCGGCTCGATCACCGGGAAGCGCCCCTTCTCCAACGCCGCCGACGCGGACCTGTAGGCGTCGATCAAAGCCGGATCGAGCTCGGCACCCAACACTCGATTGTTGCAGTCCCCACACAGCGTCGCTTTAACCACCCCATTTTGGGCAAGAAATGTCGTCCTATGGCCTCGGAAGTTGGGATCGATTCTCTGGAGGATTTTGGTGACACGCCGCTGGCCAGGCCGGACCAGGCCCCGTGGGAATAAATGGTCCTCCGTCATGGCGGCGCGCTTAAGGCAAAGGTTGCATCGTCTGGTTGAGGGCAACTGGTCGGCGCTCTTGATTGGGTATTGGGTTGAAGTCTGCCGGCGGCCGTGGCGGTCTTGTCACCCTCCCCGCGCCTCGCGTATTGGTGATTATGAACAGGCGTTCACTCTCCATGGAAGGACCAATCATTTCGGCTTGAACAGCCTCCCCCGCGCCCGAGAGCAATCCGCGCATCTGCTTGGCTCGACTCTCGGGGTTCCACGTCAATACTGCATCGCGAGGATGATGAGTGGCCACCTGTTTCTCGACACGGCTAGCGTACGGTCAGTATCTCAAAACGAAATGCCCGGGAAGGTTCTGGCACGACCTGCAACGGGTTCCAATGGCTCCAATTACTGAGGAGCCTCACCATGAACACCACCCCCAACACCAATACCGTCGCAACCGTCTTCAACCGCGCTACAGCGCAAGGTGCCATCGATGCCCTCAAGGCAGCACTCGGTGCGATCGACATCGGCTTCAAAATCGAAACCGGGAACGGCAGCTTTAACCAGAACGAAGTGACCTTGCAGATCAAGGTCCGGATTCCTGGCGGCAAAGATCCTGCACGGGTTCAACTCGAACAAATGTGCACGGTGTACGGCTTTGACCCGGATGTGTCACTGAACTGCCGCTCGTTGGGTAGCTTCAAACTTGTGGAGTTTCATCCCCGCCGGCCCAAGTATCCTTGGGCCGTCATGACCGCAGATGGCACGAAATACAAGATGGACCACGAAAGCGTGGAAGCAGCAGTGGCGCGGCAGCGTAAGAACTGACGCCACCCCAACTTAAAATAAAGGAGCCTCGGTGAAAACCGAGGCTCCCTTTTTTCATTCGATCGCAGGGTCATGTTGCCAAAGCCGCTATAGTGATGGCTATTAAGAATCACTTTTTGGTGGGATGATCCGCCCACTGAATAACATCACGGAGTATTGGTTCATGAGTTCTGCAGCCGCAGCAGGGAAGCTCGTATATGTGGTTGCCAGCGTTGCAGTAACAGCCTGTGCCATCGTCCCCACCATGTACTACTTCAACCGTAGCAACGTCCAGACCGCGGAGGCGAGCGGGAAGCGGGAGGGTGCAGCTGAAGAAAAGGCAAGGCAGGAACAGCAGCGCCAGGCCGAGAACGACAATCTGGAAAAGCTGAACGCAGAGGCCGAAGAAAACCGGCGAATGTTCAAGATGACCCTGGCCCTGTATTCAGTCGGATTGGCGTGTGCGGCAAGCTCTGGGCCGGTATCCGCTGTACACAAGGCGCACATCGAAGAGTACATCGTAGGTGTATCAAAGATCGCGATGCCTGAGTACATGCGCACGAAAATGGACAGCGTGGCTCTCGCACCACCTGATGTAAAAACCGCATTCACCCATGCCGCAAGCGTAGCCAGTACTGAAACCTGGCGCTTCTTTGATGAGCTCGTCGGACTTCTTTTTGATCTCCAGTATGTTGCAAGTGTTGGACTGACCGCCTTCCGATCCGAATGGTTCTATTTGCGCGAGACAGCGTGAGGCGAAATGATGAGCAGTACTCTTGAACGTTTTGCCCTCCGCCAGGCTCTCCGAGCACAGAGAAGTGCCGGTGCCGAACTTATCCCTATGCCCTCTTCCTCCGACGCACGACGACTGTCTGCGGCACCAGTCGATCAGGCGTATCTTGATGGCCTGGCGCTAGCGGCTCCTTTGGGAAGTCCTCCGATTGCCGTCACCGCCGCAGCGATTGAAGCTCGGCTCTCGGGTTTAGAGGAAGCGTTTAACGCCGAACGAGTCTCGAGGTTATTCGCTGAGACACGGCGGTCAACGCTCCAGGCTGTTGCTGGAACGTTTGGGGTGGGCAAGATTCTCAGTGCCTATGACAAGACTGGTGGAAGCGTGGACACGATCCACAATGCCCGCGCTGGAGTCTATGCGACCGACGAAGCCCAACTGGCTTACCAGGATCGTGGTGCGTACAACACCTACGATTATCACCAGAAAGATCCACGATATGCAGAAACGAACCGTAAGGCGACCGAGGCCCGGCTGCGTGACAACCTTTCCGACGCATACACCGGAGACCCGCTCGGCCTCAAGGATAGCCAAAGCCTTGACCACACAATAGCGGCCGAGTGGATTCATAAAGACCCTGGACGGGTTCTGGCTGATAAGGACGGCCCCAAGTTGGCCAATGAGGCCAGCAATTTAAATCCAACGACCAAGACGACGAATTCGGCAATGTTGCAGAAGTCGGCGACTGAATACGTTGCCTGGGTTAAAGAAAACAAACCAGCGCGCGACGCAAGATTGGCAGAGTTGCGCGCCCTAGAGGCTACTGGCGAACCGCTGAGGAAGGATCGCGCTCAAGAGCTTGCCAAGCTGACTGAGCAGGAGAAAATTTCTAATAATCCTGAACCCCTTCTCGCTGCCGACCGGACTGCTAGGGCTGATTATGAGAACGAGATAAACACCTACTACCGCAGCCCAAAGTTTCGTTCAGACTGCCTTAAAACCAGCGCGAAAGCTGGTGGCCGTGCGGCGTTCCAGGCCGCAGTTGGGGCGGTTCTAGTCGAGGCGTTCGCAGGGATATGGGATGAGATTCGCGACTGGTATGAGAACGGAGCCCAGGAAGTGACGGTAGGTACCGAACTCAAGCGCCGAATCAAGCGCGTTGGAGTGCGAGTTGCCAAGCAATGGAAAGAAGTACTCGCCGCCGGGGCTGGTGGTTTCATTTCTGGCTTTCTGGCCAACCTTCTGACGGTCCTAATCAACGCGTTCGTTACCACCGCCAAGCGGACAGCACGCATGATCCGCGAAGGTGCCTCATCGCTGGTTACTGCCTGCAAAACTGTCCTTGTCCGACCAGAAGGCATGACACTTACCGAGGGGTTACATGAAGCGTCAAAAGTCGTTGTTGGTGGCGCAATCATTGTCGGCGGCGTTGTACTGGAGGAGGCGATCAGTCTTCAGCTGAAAGCAATACCGGTAATTCTGCCGTTCGCAGACATGGCAACCGCGGCGATCGTAGGCGCATCCACGGCTCTCATCTCCACCATCGCGGTCTACATGGTCGACAAAGCAGACATGTTTGGGGTCAACCGCGCCAGGCTGATGGAACACATGAATGCGGAGCTCGACCTTGCCTTGCAACAGCAAGCGTCGCGCCGAAGCCATCTGATTGAACAGCTTCAGGAGCAGGTTGTGTAACAGAGGATGGCTAACTCGGTCGATGTTCTCACCGACCGTGGCTTGAGGCTCTCCTTTCGGCGGGTCGCTTCTATTCGTCCTTGGATGCCGAACTTGAAGCCTAGCGATTAGGCTTCTTCGGCAAATCAGTAAGGGCGTAGCTTTTCCAGCCCAACCAGCCAGTCGTCCCAGGTATCTACGCCCTTAGCCAACTCTATCATTTGCTCAATGTCGATCCCGCTGTTCAAACACTTGGACACCTGCTGGTCGAGCCAAGCGCTCTTCAGATTCACCAGTCGCTTGCGGAGGATGGCAGCGAGATAACTTCGGCGTGTGGACAGGGTGCCCTGCACACGAACCATGTGTTTTGCTAGGGCATCTACGACATCAGTCCCCAAGGTCGTATTCGAAACCTTAGCCAACTCACGCAACTCCGCGAGGAGGCTGGGGGCTCCGTAGCGCTTGGTGAGTACTGTGACTCGTTTAACCCCCACCTCGTTTAGGTGATGGGACTGCAGATCCAATATTTCGTTGATGGCTGCAACAACGGTCTGCTCTGCAGCAGCAGCTGGGGTTGCCCGACCGACCTCCGCAGACAGCTTGTCGAGTTGCGATTGCAAATACACCAGCTGTGAGCCACTGGCATCCCCCATCGTTGCCCGGATTGATGCCAAATATCCGAGTACGCCTTCGGGCAAATCACTGCCCAAGAGTCGCCTTTCAAAACCGAATGCTACGACACCCTCTGGTCGCTTAATTAGCCCCCACTGGTTGAGCACGCGCAGGTATTTGTCCTTGGCGTTGCCGGCGAGAGTGGCAGCTCTGGCAATCAAGGCGTCAGCAATACCACGTTTGAAGAATGGTTCGAGGTCAGGCCCAAACTCAGGATCAACCAGGCCGCAGTAGGGGTGTTCGGCTATGGCCTCATCAAAGATGTGTTGCGTCAGCGCCTGATCATCCAACTGGTCAAGAGGAAGGTCAACGTTCATCAGCGTAAGGTTTTCGGATGTCGGCTTACGGTTGAAGAGCTCACAAAAATAGGGGGTCAAGGGCTCCAGATCATTGATTCCCATAGAGCCGGCTTCCACCAAGATCCAGTCGCGGAGATCCCCCGCAGGCAGTAATGGCACGAGATTGGTCGCCCACTCAGTCAGTAGCGAATGGGGCTGCGCCCACGTTCCTATATCCCATTGCCGCCATGTGATTTTTAACAGGCGTTCGTGAATGGCCATATCAGATGAGAGGAGTGGGCCATCGTCACTCTGCACCTTCCTGATGGCGGCCACCAAAGCATTGGTGTCGCCGCTAGCCACAGCCTCCAATACTTGCAGCCCTGGTACATTCATGGCCAATTCGCGTAGAGGGGCCGGTAGTTCTTCAAGCAGATCCAGTTCACACGCTTGGATCGCCGCTACTGCCACAGTGGCGGTCAGGTTTGGATGGCCTTCGAACCTAGTGCACAGTTCGGAAATCACCTCCCGAGCAATCTTCTTATTGTCTACTTGCACCGCCGCTGTGAACACAAAGCCGAGCACAGGGCACTTCGTTAGATCAATTTGCTCAATCAGGTCCTTGAGGGGCTGAGCGTCGGTTTTATGAATGTAAATTTGCCGTGCAAGGGCGAACGCTTCCATGCAATCAGCGTGCGGTTTGGACATCTCACGAAGCGCGGTGACGGCCCTCGCACAACTTGCAGGGTAAAGAGGTAGACCTTCTTGACGACTTACACGCATGGCTACTGCAACGTAAATCGCCGAAGACAAAAGTAGAATGGCAGACGGAAGTTCCTCTATGCGCGCCAGCACACACTCCACCAGGTTTGCGATCGGCTCGTCACTCACCCCGGATTTGAACATTGTCATGGCAAATGCGCGTAGCTCCATGGCAATTCCGTCTTCTGATGTCGTAGCCAAACCATCACCAAGGATTGGCCAAGCTGCCTCGTTCCCGAGCTCCCAAAGCACGTAAGCCATTTTCTCTCGCAACGGTCGAGCAGGCGACTCGATGCTTTGGAAAACGTCCAATGCCTCATCAAATTTGCGGGCCAGAAGAAGGCGGTCACCCTCAGCTTCGATTGAGGTGCCCAGTACATCAAAATCGCTGAACCGGCCCCGCATGAATTGTCCCGTTGTGAGGGTGTTCTCAACCTTGATTTTGGGGCGAGATTCAACAGATTCCATCGGGTTCTCCATCATGTTTTACCTTTCAACCCGAGGTGGAATGGCCGGTCGGGGCTTATCTACATCTGGCTGCTTTATGTCATACACATAGCTGTATTGCGCCTCACATCCCGGCAAATTCTGTATATCCCTGCGTTTTCCCTCAGACTCCGCTTTTGCCACCTGCTCCAGGGCCTTTGCGAGGGCAAGATCAAATTCCTCCTTGGAATTTGCCGCAACGATCACTGTGATATGTGCGTTGAATTTCGCTTGATTCGTCATGACGCCTCACCATGTCAGGGGTTCTGATTGTTACGCCGCGAGCCTGGGTTGAGTTGATAGGCTCAGTCGTCGTCGAAAAGACGGTCCTCAGCACGCCTCTCGAAAAGCTTGTCGTCGTCCATGCGAAGCTGATATTTCCTGGGGCCTGACGATCCTGACTCAGGGAACAGGTTGAAGTGAAGGATCATCGGCACAAAGCAGCAAACCATCAGGAGAAATGACAATGCTGAGCCCCAGAACGGGAAATGACGAAAGGCATAGGTGGTGAACCCAAGGCCGGCCAAAGCCAGCAGAACAGTGCTTACCCCCTTCCCTAACCTTTTAACGATGAACTTCACTGGGCTCATGGCCATCTCAAGAATCCTTTCTATGTTGGGGGCTTGCAAGGCACTTCTTCTCGGTGCCCGGCTGTGAAAATTACCCGAACACCGCCGGCTTACGGGAGGAGCGTGGGATCGGTCTTCCATTTTTGGAAGAAGGCTGAGGCCTTATGGGTTTCGGAATGAATGATGCCGACGTAATCAGAAAACACCTTGCCGTATGAGTCACCAAGGTTACTTCGCGCTTTCACCAGCTCTGCTTGAACTGAATCCATTTTATCGAACGAACCCGCCTGGAAATGAGCCATATCGCCACCAGGACCTCCCCAGCCCATTAGGATCTGAGCACCTTGCGTGCCCCTTACCTCAAATCCAAGACGGTGGTATGCACGCACCATATCCCGTGAGCAGCTCAACGAGATATCTCGAACCGTTTCGCGCAACTTGCCGACCATCGCAGTCATGACGCCTTGCAGCCGGTAGTCCCTTCGCACCGCGATGCCGATGATCCCTACGATTGTATCGCTACGAAAATCACGGCTGTACAGGATAAACCCTGCTGCGCAGCCTTTCTTGGAATCATCGCTGGCAAGGACAACTCCAGTGGCGAATCGGCCCACATCAGGGATCATCTGCGGCGCCGTGTAGATCATGTAGTTATTGTATTCTTCTTCCAGTGTGGCCAGCCGCCATTTGAAAAGCGGGTGACTTTCACTCATCGGTTCCAGGAATAAGCCAGTGGCACACTCCTTCGTGATGTCCATGACGCTCTGCCAGGTGTCTTCAGTCAAAACCACGTCAACAAAATTTTCGTACTGCAATGGAACCTCTAAAGCCGGATTAAACATGTTTGATTGCGTAGGGTGCCGTGCCACCCCGCTCCAGTCTTGCCATCGAACCGAAGAGGTTTGTGAGTTAGCCCGTAACAGATGCAGATTCAGGTCCGAGCGGTACTTCCTTTCGGATTTTTTTGAACGGCTGACGGGGGAGATTTGCGCTGCAGCCCAAGTCCAAAAAGCAGATAGCCGAAACTCATCATCATCAGGTATTTACCGAGCTGAATGACGGGTGCGCTATCAACGAATGTGAGCAATGGCCCGGCCATCGTGCAGGCAAACCAGATATACGCCATAGGTGTTGTTAGCGCGCCGATTGGCGATTTCACGCCAGCGAACCAACCCTGAGACTTCTTCTCCGTTACCGGCTCGTCACCAATCGCCGCAAACAAGGTGTCGACCATGTCGGATCGCGGGTCATCGGTGGCTTTGAGGTACTTGATGGCCCTCGCAGAAAATACGATTTCATATACGCCATCGTGAATGCGCCAGTTCTGGATGATGGCTTGAGTAATCGATACCTCACCACTTGTAACGCATAGAACTTCATTCGCAAGGTGCACAACATAGTCCCGCAACACGTCGGATGGAACAGCTCTATTCGGCTCGCCCCGAAGTATCTTGGTGTCCTCTTTCATACCCGGTTCCTTTAGCTAAAAATCGTTTCCAGCGAGAACATTTGAAGGACCTGCTTGTTGCTCCCTCATACTGCCGACAGATTAACGGCAAACACATCGAAAGCCAGCGAAACTGCCACCGAAATTTTCAGGGCTCGAATCGCCCATTCAATCTCTTCAAGGGCTTGAGCTCCTGGACAATGAGGTTAATCTTCCCGACACAATGCAAGACCGTGATCCCACAACGATGCTCTGCCTACTGGCCAGCACAGCTGCCCCACCGGAAGGAACCTCCATGCTTACCCCACTCCCCCTTCATGCCTTTGGTACCGCCAATGCCAAGTGTTAACCAGCCGCGAAGTATCGAGACCCAACTCGAGGAGCTTCTTGGTCGAATGGCGCGGCTCGATCCGAACGCCAAGGCTTGGCATGAAGCAATACTCAGGCTCAATGCCTTCGATGTTGAAGGTGCCGCTACGCTTGCAAGCGCAGCGATTGGAAATGGCCTGGACGCCAGGCTTGTTGAATACGCTCTGGGTTCCATTAACGCGGTTGCCGTCCTCAACGGAATCAAGGGACCGGGTATGGAGGCAATGGCAACTCGGGCAGCTGACACCGGCCACCCAGAATTCGCTTTCAACGCCGGCAACTATGTCATCGCCCGCGCGGCAACACCTGACGACTTCCGGCGGGCGGAGGGTTATTACAAACTCGCGGCTAAAGAGTCGAAGGACGATGCTACCCGCGCGGCAGCAATGGTGAATCACGCGGCAATCGTCCGAGATGGTTCTGTTACCGGCCTACCGGATTTTGCAGCAGCTTTAACGCTCTATGAGCAAGCTGCCAACCTCGGTTCGATGGCAGGCATGTTCAACGCCGGCAACGTTAGCCTGTGGCTTGTCGATCAAGGCCACAAGCAGTATGCCTACAGGGCGGCTCAGTGGTTTGAGAAGGCCATTGAGGTAGTTGAGAAAGGCAGTGCAAGCGCGGAACAAATCTCTGATGAGGTGAGGATGCCCCTCTACGGGTCCGCTCGCCTGCGCCTGGCTGAGATGCACGCACGGGAGCTGCTGGCAAACGCCAGCTTCACCACCTGCCGCAGCCTTGTGGAACCGTACCTAGGCAAAGACCCTCATGCCCAATGGGCGTTGAACATTGCCCATGAAACGCAGATGTGCAAAACAGCGGTTGTTCCCGCCACCACTGCCGGCGGCAACTGGAAGTCGGTGTTGGAATTGATGCAGTGGAATGTCCAGTCGATCACGCCATTCGACCATGGCGTTGTGCGCGGGGTTTCGACGAAGGGTGACCTGCTGATCATTGAGGCAAGACCTGGGTCCACGATGACGTTGATCGTCATGGATTGCTTTGTCCATCCGCAGCACGAGTCGTTTTCTGTGATGGTCGATCTCGCCTATGGGCACCACGATGAGCTTGGCCATCCCTGCTTCATCACCGGCAACAAGGGCTACTTCGCGAACGTCGGCGAAACGGACTACAGCCTGCTGTTTCACATCGTGGGCGACGCATTCACGTCGGTGCCTATTTGGCCCGGGGCAACTTGCAGTGAGGTGCTTGCGCTTTCAGCCCTTCCGGAGGCTGATCGCTTCACCGATGCCGCGGCCGATGTTCGCAATTGCATCCCCATCCTGGTGAATGCGTTGGGCGAGGGCCAGGCGTTGGATGGTGATGGTTTACCTGTGGCTCTGTGGCTAGGAGCTGGTCCATCTCTGCGTTTTCCGATCCTGAGCGGAAAGGAGCCGGGGCGGATTGGTCTGACCGTTTCGCAATCGGAGCAGGAGCTCGATGAGCTTCTGAATGCCCAGCGCCAGGAACGAATTGGAATTACCTAATGAGTGGAACTGGGCAAGGACGGGGACGCTGGGTGGTATCCAGCCCCCTCTCCCATTGAGATCTGTATTACCTACTCAAAAGCTGGCAAAAAAAGCCAGGCCTTGGGCGATCTGCATGCGATCGGTCATCATGATTACAACCCACTGAGCGAATGCCAGCGCCGCATATAGTGCTCCCCAACCACCGCCGCCCCACGAAAAGCAGTAGTAAAGAAAGAGCGCCCCTAGCACCGTCAGAAACCGTGCCCAAAAAACCAGATAATTCAAGTTGGTGCTCAAGGCTTCTGGCAGAGGATTTGCCCACAGAGCTGCATCACTTGAGTACTGAAAGTAGATCTGCAGAACGCCCCACCCGACATATACCAAGATGCACAAAAGGCCAACGATCGGCCTGGCTTTGATTTTTAGGACGGATTTTGGGGGCAGATCAATTGTTCCATCTGTGCTCATTATCAACCTCATAACATGTAGGTTCATTACAGTTATGGATGATCGTGCCCGAGCGCGCATATCGTCACAACTCAAAACCACGGTCATAAATTCATCAGGCTTCGGAGTGGATTTTCGACTGGTTACTTTTCATTCATAGACCCTGATTTTTAATATTTCATCAAGGGCGTGTGGACTTCACATTTCCAATGGTGGCACACTTAAGGAATGTTACTTTGACACTACAGCATTGATTTCAACCTCCAATGCTGAGCGATTAGTTTCTCAACTTGAAAACACAAAAACGGAACCAAGGCAGTTGCCTCCCGGCACTGGGGTTTTGTCATTACAGCCCAGGATGGGACCAAAACTGAGGGAGTCACCGTGTCTTTGATCAATGAATACCGCGCCACCGAAGAAGCAATTAAAGAACTCCAAAGCCGCCTGGAATCGTTGAAAACCAACGACGGCCTGCAAAAAGAAATCGAATTCGAAACCAAGCTAAAGTCGCTGATGGGCGAGTACAGCAAGAGCCTGCGTGACGTGATCGCAATCCTCGATCCGAAGGTCGGCACCAAGAACGCCGCTCCTACCACCAAAGCTGGCTCTACACGCCAGCCGCGCAAGGTTAAACAATACAAGAACCCGCACAACGGCGAAGTCATCGAAACGAAAGGTGGCAACCACAAGACCCTGAAAGAGTGGAAAGCCAAGTGGGGTGCCGATGTGGTGGAAAGCTGGGTTAAATAAATAACCAGCGATGAAAAAAGCCAGGGACTTACCCTGGCTTTTTTGTGTCTGGTCACTAAGAAACACAAGCTGAAATGTCATTGAGGTGATGCGGAAGGACCAACCGACAGGAGTTGAGGGATGCATGCCCAGCGACGGACTTCAGCCAATGCCTGGTCATCCGACTGGGCAGTAAGCAAGATCGCTGGATCGATTCAGCCGAGCTTCCGGCCAAGGCGCAGGTAATGAGCTGCCGCTTCGCGAGTAACCCAAGCTGCGTGGCCATCGGCATCAACCAAGCGGGAATTATTTCGAGTGTTCATCGCGTTTTCCTTGATCAATTCGTTGCCATGGTTTGAACGGCTTTAGACGCCAGAAGGGAGTCAGCAAACCCTCTCTCTATCTTCTCGGCGACGACAGCGGCCTCGCTTGTAATGGCGACCAAAAACAACCCATCTATTTCGCGGATATCTCCAACCATGCCGTCGCGCCTTACCCGTTTCATCACCGCGTGTACGTTACACACCAGCCCTTTGTCACCGATGGCATCGGCGGTGAAGCTTGCAATAGTTACGGTCTGTTCCCAGCCGTCCAGCTTTGCAGGCTGCAATGCTTCCACTACCTGGTGGCTCCCACATAGCAAGTTCTGCGTATAGCTATTTGCAACAGTGGGTTCCTGACCGGCGTAAACGTACCCAGTACACACCACACCGCCCAGCAGCGCCAAAGCTGCAAATTTCTGTTTCATGACTCGCTTTCCCTTAACTCTTTGCCAACTCGACAACTTAGGCGTGTAGCACTTCGCCGCGGAGGTCTCGATCCAGTTACACAAGTCCTAACGCAACCCCGTAGAAGCCGTCTACGGGAGCAGGCTCAATTTCGACACCGGGGAGGTTGAACACGAAGTCCATAAACCCTACCTCGAAAGCATCAGCGCCTTTGGTGGCACGGAGCAATGACAGGTCATCTTTCGCGGCTAGCTCTTCAGGATTAAAAGGTGGGATTGGGGATGCAAAGGGAAGCGGCAAGCCGCTTTCCTTTGCGTAGGCATGAATCAGTCAGTCGATCACGACATGAGGGAGAAAGCGGCTGCTGTCCTTGGTGATGAGGCTATCGTCTTCACGAATGCCAATTCCGGAGGCTCGGTCACCGACGACCCAGGAACCAATGAGCGTGTAGCTCTGGTCGAACTTCGGTAGCGCCGCAAATTCCTGGAGGATGTATGGCGCATCGTTGTACGGACCGTCCTCGAATACGACCTCGTTCGAAGGGGTCCGAATTTCGATGTTGGAACCTTCGCGAGAAAAGTACGGCTTCCTTACCCACCCCTTGGGCACTGCTGACTGAGGAGCAGTGTCGACGAATGCCGGCAGTAGATTCGGGTGGCCTTCGTTGAACTGCCAGAGCAAGGGGAGAATCCCCTTGTTCGAGATAATCGACTTCCAGGCCGGCTCAATAAACTGTGTGTCACACCCCGGAATAGCTGCCCCATGGGGCTCAACAAATACATGCTCCCATGCGTGCAGCTTGAAAATTCGCTCGATCCAGCGCCCCTCCAGATCGACAAACCGTCCTTCTGGTGTAAGGCCAATATCTTCGATGTCGATATGCCTGGTCTCAATGCCCACGTGCCCAGCCATTTTCCGCATGAATTCAGTGGTACCACGGTCCTCGACGGACCCAGACATTGCAGAGAAATAGAAAGGCCCACCTTCTCGCAAAGCGTGAAATGCTTGGATTAAATCCGCGGCTAAGGAATTGAACTGGGTAGCATGGGCAGGCAAGGCTCCACGCTCCATTAGCTCCTCAAGCCAAATAAGTTGGAATGCACCCGCCTCATATAGAGAGGTGGGTGTATCCATGTTGGCCTCCAAAAGCTTGGCCGGGCCGTTGCCGTCATAACTGAAGTCAAACCGCCCGTACAAGTGCGGGTGTCCTTCCTTCCAGGATGTTCGAACCAGATCGAAGAACGCCTCAGGAATCGCCAGGCGGGTCATCAACTCCTCACTCTCAACAACGCGCTCGACAACGTCCAAGCACATTGAATGCAGCTCCTCAGTTGGAGCTTCAATGTCCTTGGAAATCTGAGCCTCGGTGAACTGGTAATAACCACGCTCATCCCAATAGCGCTCACCGCCGATCGTGTGAAAATCGAAATTTTCACGCGCTGCTGTTTCGCGCCAGTTTGGACGTTCTTCAATTCTGATTTTTTTCATGTTTACCGATCCTGGTTAGCCACCGACGCTCATACTTCCACCGCTACTACCGCCCCACCCGCTTCGTGCCGTGGCTTGTGCGCCAAGACCACCACGGGAGATGGACGATGATGCGGAAGACATGCTCGAGCCAGAACCCCCACCCAGGCTACGACCAAGGGTTGCCGGGGTATAAGTGTTGGTCGAGGCATATTTAGCTTGTGTCGAGCGACTGAATGTTTTGCCATCGTCGATCTGACGCGAAAGCGTCGACGTCTCGTAAGAGCCTCGACTATCGCGCGTTTGGTAGATCGGTTGGGAGACAAACTGCGTACCGTTGCTTCGATTACTCAGCAGGTTGCCGATCAGTAAGCCATTCAGAAATCCACCGTCGCCACCGCCGCCACTGCCACTGCCACTGCCACTGAATCCGCTTCCGGCCTGCTCAACCTGGTGTCTAGCGGCATCGACGTCTTTTTTCGGTATTTCTCCGGAGATGGCCAGCTCGAAGCCACCGAGCTTCGGCATGTACTGACCGTCAGAGGTTTGCTGGCAATAGTCAGGGACGAAATCGACCTCGCAGGCCGCCTTGTCGTCATACTTAGGTGCAATGCGATTGTGATCGCTCAGCGCTTGCATAAACGCCGCAGAACAGATATCGACTGGAACCTTTTTATCGGCACATTCCTGAACGGATTGAAATGTCTGCTTTGCACTGTAGGTGAGTGTCGGCTCGGCCTGTGTACATGCACTGATCGCTAAGGGCAACGTGCTGGCGAGCACCAGTTTCAAAGAACTACGTCTCATCTTGATCTCCTTAAATTCCAGTCTTAGGTCGCCGGGGTCATGCATGCGGCGTTCAGGAGACCAACGCTAATTGCGACGCTGGCAGCGTAAACAGCCGAAGCGAGCTCGCCTCGCGCGATACGATCAGAAAGCCCCTTGAGGACCAGGCTGGTTGCGCAGAAAGCAAGCAACTGGACACCGCTCGCAATCACCGCCCAAACAACAGCATCAAGCACACTGACGCTGTAAGTGATGATGTTGCTGAAAGGGAGAGCGAAGCCGATCAACGCGCCACCCAACGCCACAGCCGCAGCCACGTTGCCTTCACGGATCAAGACGAACTCTTTGTGCGGGGTGAGCCGGGTGTAGACCAACTGGAAGAGCGCAAACAGGATGGCCGCGACTGCGATGTAAACGAGAAAGGCGATCACGGCATGGGGGTTGAGCGACAAACGCAGAGCGTCAAGCATAGGTACTTCCTTTTAGATGACTTTAAAGTCAGTGGATTGCAGAGTTACCCCGAGCGAGGTCGATAGTGAGATAACGCCCTCTTCATCTTCTTCAACCGACAAGAGCAGAAACTCTCGTCGATCGATTAACCCGGTATCGCGGGCGTAAAGCATGCTCAGATGCTTTATCTGGTAGGACTCATCCGGGTTTGATACATGCTCTGTGAAAGGGGTGAGTTCTGTTTGGCCAATCTCCGTGCCCCACTGCCGCTGATATTCCCAACCAGAATGTTCGTACGTTGGCATGCCAATAGGGGATTCGGGGCCGACCAAGCGCTTCAGCTCAGCCTCACTGTTGATGGTTACGACAGAGAAGTAACCGAACAGGATGATGTCCTGAACATCGGTGGCTGCCGGCCCGTTCATCAGGCATTGGAGCCAGTAATCCTCGTTCTCGAAGTAAAACCGTGACAGGCGTATAGACTGGCCAAGGTCGACCTCGCCGACAGCCCATACGACCTCTTCGTTTGGAACTTCCAGTTCAGAATGCCCATCTAGCAGCAGCTTGAGCGAGTCATCGAGATCCAGCATCCGGTGTGGTGCCAGGCCGAATGGCTTACTGTCGACTGCCGGCGTTTTCAGTTCATCTGTTGTCGAAGCCAGCGGCGCTTCAAAACCCATTGCGCGTTTCAGCCATTTCATAACAAGCCTCCTTCAAGGCGTTCCGAAGCGATGTAAAAAATTTCCCCTCCACGTACTTCAGTCGCGTTAGAAGGGTTGATGTCGAAATCACCGCCCCCAAGGGCCCGATAGCCAATCAGCGTTGCACTGAACTCCGTTCTCAACCTGATGTAGAGATCACCGCAATTCGTCACAAACCCATCTGGCAAGACGTAGCGAAACTGCGTAGCCCCTTTCCCCACGCACAACAGTTCATTGATGACGATGCTTGAGCCTGGGTCCTGAGAAGAACGCACTAGCATCTCGATCGCCATGTTCGAGGTGCACTCCAATTCCGGCGCGTACGTCTTCGCCAGTGATGCCCGCTCAGAATCATTGAAGTGGGCAACCACATGCCCCTGTGGGGCCAGCTGCTTGAGGGTAAGAACAATGGCTAGCGTTAAATTGTCAGACTGTGTGCGAACGAGAATCCGATGAGCCCCGACTACACCGGCGCGTTTCAAAAGGGGTGGTGAATCAAGTGAATCGCCTTTCACAAACAACGCTTTCCCGGGCATAGGATTTTCGAGCGTTAACGCATCACAAATGACCATCTTGTCACCGCGTGAGGCCTCGTCCTGGGAAAGCAGATCGACAATCCGCTCACTTGACTCGCCGTCCCATCCAATCAACACGGTGTGCCCTGTGAGGGTGGAGTAATCGCCCATTCCTTTCATTTTCCGTCTCCAGAGAACACTGACTGATGTTGTTGCCTTGCCAATTACCGTTGTCAGCAAGGCAATGCCGCCAAACATGATCCAAAGCGCAGTAATGGTCTTACCGAGACCGGACTTTGGTGACATGTCGCCGTAACCCACGGTTGTAGCTGTGGTGCAGTAGAAGTAGAGGAAGTCCAACGCGCTCAACAGATGGTCTTCACCCGCAACGAATAAGAGCGCATACGAGATCCCAAAATGGAGCCCCAACATAAGCCCTATACCTGCCCATCCGAATTTCTCGAAAAATGCAGCGGTGTGGGCTTTCAACAGAAGCAATAGCGACATCAACACCAACTCCCGAAGGCAGTTTCGAATGGATGACAGGAAGTTAACGGCTGGCAAAAAATCTGCCAGCCAAAACGAGGTCTAGAAGTTCACGCAGGAATAGGTGCAGGGGATTTGGATCGCATAAACCAGGCTGTCGCGATACCCGCGATGGTTCCGGCAATATGCGATTCGAATGAAGTGCCAGGGGACGGCAGGAGACCAAACACCAGGCCGCTGTAACCAAGGAACGCGGCTGTGGCCAAGATCAGATTGAGGAAGCTGCGCTGATACCAGGCGTTGGCCAGCAGAAAAGCCCAGAAGCCGAAGACCAGGCCGCTCGCCCCAACGTGATATGCATCTCTGCCAAAAACCCAAACGAGCATGCCGCCGACTACCGAAACCATCACTACCACTTTGAAGTAGTGAGCGATTCCTTGAATAGCCACTAACCAGCTGAGGACAACGAACGGCAGAAGATTCCCCAGCAGATGAAACACCGACGCATGAACAAAGGGAGATATAAAAATCCCCAGAAGCCCTTCAACCGTTCTTGGCAAGACCCCGAACTGCAGGAGTGAGTTGTTGGTTACTGAGTTAAACAGCTGAACAGCAACGAGCAGCGCTGCAAGACTCAAAATGACCTTGAGATTTCGTCCCACTTTCATCTTTCACCGCCAAATCTGGACCAAAAAAATGGGCCGACGGATATCCGTCGACCCACCCTGAGAGCTTATTGCGCAGCGCTGTTTGCTTGACCCTGCGCCTGAGCCCGCAAACGGGACAGAACATCATCAGCGCCAGCCGGCTTCGTTCCGATCCCAGCCTCCTGCAGCCGCTTCTCGAGATCGGTGCCGTCCGCTTGAGCATTCAACTCCTCGGCGGAGTCCAGGCGCGCCTGTCGCTCATCTTGTTGCTGCTTGAGTCGGCCGAGGGTTCCAACTGCAGTTTCCAGGCTGCCGTTTGCCCCACCAGTGGCAGCCGCACCACTGATCTGCGCTGATTGGACGCTGTCTCGAGCCTTCACCAGGTCTGCTTGCTGACGAAGTTGCTTGATCTGCCCTTCGGTCTTGGTGACCTGGTTAGCCAGGACATCCACATTCGAGCCAAACTGATCAGCGACAGCTTTTTCCTGGTCCCGCTGCACGGTCAAATCAGCGATCTTGCCGGCACATTCCGTAGCGAGACCTTCTTCGCCCTTGTTGAGGGCGGCTAGCGCCTTCTGCTCCCAGTTGGCGATGTTTTTGTTGTGCTCATCGACACGCTGAACTGCGAGCTTGTGCTTAGCTTTGATGGAGACAAGGGCATCACGCGCCTTGATGATGCGCGCGTCAGCATCCCGGATCTCCTGATCCAGAATTCGCAATGCCTGAGAGTCGATGATCGCCTCGCCAGCCTCGGTCGCTCCACCGCGGATTGCGGTGGCAAGTTTTTGCAAAAAGTTCATTTATAGGTCCTTACGGCTGGATCAGATTTCGAAATGGTGTTCGAGCGCTTGCACTGCAGTACTGATGTTCGTGGCCAGCGTCAACACTTCGTGGACGACTACAGGGAGGCTGGACGCAGCCGCCAGGGCTCCGAACATGTCGTAGACGACTTCGCCGCCTGAAAGCGTTTTGATGCCGATCGAGGACAGAGGAAACAGGTCTCGGCTACGGAGCACAGCATCATTGAAGTCGACCGGATTTTTGACCTGTTTGACTTCTACCAGCAGTGCTTCCACCAGGATCTGATCACCGGAAATGGCGAGGTAAATCGGCTGACCGCCAAACTCGTTCATCACGAGCTTCAGTGCTGGTTGGGCGGAATCTGTCAGAGAGACCGAGATCTCGTTGCTTTTAACGAGATCCAACTCCGCAAGTGCGGATTGAAGGGTGGTGATGGTCCAGTTGCTATTTTCGGTCATAAATTCCTCCAGTTTGACCCGCCTGAACATTGGGTGCAGGCGTATTAACCCATTGCAAAAAAGCAGTGCGATATCACCGAGACTTGTACTCACACTCCTCGTGACCGCCAGTGAAAGGCATAACCCCTGGGCGAAATATTTCAACCCGAAGAATCTATGGCCGTTTTGTTTTCAGTAGGAAATCTCGGTAAGTCGCCGGAGCTTGGCCAACGGCGCTAAACCTTCACCCAGTGCGTCGATGATTCCAGGGGTAAATACGGCTCGGTAACCGGCCGCAGTAGGTACCCATCGTTCAAGCACATGAACTGTCCCTCGCTCCTGGCCTGCATACAGAACCGAAACAGTTGCACGCTGTAACCTGTTCAAAAGGAGTTCAATTTCCTCTCGGTCGCTGAGTGCGGCTGCTGGAATTTCTAAGGTGCAGTTCAACCGGGCCTTTCGCTGGTACCGGTTAACAGGATTGTTCGCGTGCCGTTTCATGTTCAAACCACAGTTGAGTGGCGAACAGATTTCCATACCGAAAAATGGCGTGCACGCCAAAACACCACCTAGAAATTCCAGAGGTGGCGTCAGCGGAGGATTGGAGAAAGGGTTGCGATGTTGATCATCCGAGAGAGATGACTTCGGAGTCATCACCAGCAGAAGGAGATGGTTCGAGAGTGGTGCACGATTTGGACCGGAAAAACTTTCTTGGCTGGCCCTCTACGCCTTCTGATCCGCCCAGGCGAAAAGGGCCATCTCGATGTCAGCCACTCGCCAGCCAGTAGGTGACTTACCTCGGGGTAGATCACAGTCCGGTCGACTAATACCAGCCTGCTCTAACTCCCCCATGAGTTTCGAGAGGAGCTCCAGGAACGCAACGTAACCACGGACCATAGACGGGTCGTTACCATCCGTGATGATCCTCAACAAACCTTCATTCAGCAGCGCACGTCGAATCCGGTTATCCAGACTCGCGTGGATCTCCGGCCGGAGAAATCTCAAAAATTTGGATGCGTAGGTAAGACCGCAGCCTGGGATCTGCAGGGCGTGTTCAATCGCACCGGTGGGACTATCGATGCTGCCGACGACTAACTGAACCTGCGCCAGCAGACAAACATTCCCTAAACCCACCTCAAACTTCATTCGAGGGCCAGCGCCGCCGCCCCAGTCCAGAAGTTCTCGAATAAAATTCGTCGGTGCTGTCTTGATCTCACTCGCCAAGGTGAGCCAGGCCCCGCGCTCCTCAAGCGACTTTATCCAGCAGAACGAAGGGAAGGTGTCCGCCGGATAGCCGTAGACACCATGGTGCTTGCCCCAGTGGTATTTCTCGAAATAGCCGGGAAGAAGTTTCACATCAATAGCGGTCAAATCACTCTCCTTGGTACCGGCCTACTACGCGAAGGCCCTTTCAATATCCGGGTTTAGGTAGAAGCCGGATTTATCGCGGAATAGCTCTGCTCCGCCCCGGATGTATTGAAGATTCAATTCTCCACACATCCAAGTCCGGTTCAGCATTTCAGCCGCCAAACCGGTCATTAGGCGGCCTCCGTATGGGTCTACGACGAGGTCCTGCTCTTCTGTGAGGAATCGGATAAGGAAATCTGCGATGGACAACGGCTGGCCAGCTCCATGCACTGGCAGCCCGAGTGCGGTAGCTGCTTTCTGATACTGCAGGCCATGTGCACAACGATGGCCTCTGGTGATGATGTTCTTTGGGATTTTCCCCGCGGTGGCATTGCCAAAGCTACCGACCTTCAACCGATACGCGCCGTCACTATAGCTCGCCACACGTTTTTCTCCGCCCTCGGAAATGAGCTTGAGATGTTTTTCTGTGTGCGGCTCGAGTACACGACGATTGTCGGACTTTACCTTGTGAGGATTCTTGCAGAACCACAGCAATGGCTCATACGAACAATTGAGCTGCTGCCGAGTTTTGCTGGCCCACTGCAGTGGCCCAGGTGGCTTCGATGGGTTATTCCATACGAGGCGGTCCATCAGGCTTAGCGCAAAATTATCGCAAAGAGCAATTACCAGGCGCTCAATGTAGGTGGAGCGCGCAGGTGATCCGGGCATGAAACAATCCTGGCCAACATTCAGAACCAACGAGCCTTCCTCCGTGAGGTTTTCAATCACGGGGGCCAATGTCTCCATAATGAAGTTCACGATCTCACGCTCGTTTGGATTGCTATACCGCCTGCCCGCCTGAAGCGCGTACGGGGGGCTGGTGAGGATCAAAGTCACCGGAACGTCCATGCTTTTGAAGATATCGCCACTCGACCCGAAAATGGCCACACCGAGGTCAGTACTGAATCCAAGCACCTTGACCCCTGGCTTTGCTGCATTCAATTCACGCTTCGTTTCCTCAGTCAGACGCCAGATTCCTCGTTCGCCTGGCACCCGTTCAATGATCGACTGTTGACGGAGCGATTGTTGCCACCATCGAACTTTCCGTCGTGCAAGATTGTGCTCCTGGCCTGAAATGCCTACGGGCACACGAGCGTTAAAAACTTCGTCTCCATCTTCCATGCGCTCAGCAATCATCCGGTAGATGTCCTCGTTCTTGATCGGAACATCCGGATTGGCCTTGTACAGTTTGGCTACATGCTCGATGCCGAACAGGTCGCCCTGTGAGCTGTGTCTTGATTTTGTTTTGAACGACTTCATCAGAGGGCTCTACATTGAGTTGTCGACTCAAATATGAGGCCCAGCACTCAGTGCCAGAACCCTCCGCCAGCAACGAGGTAGCATGCTGTGAAGGCCTGGAGTCGAGATAAAAGCGCTACTCGGCCAGGCCGGTTATGTTGACGTCGGTTTATTCCGCCAATCGCGTGTAGAGATCCGCAGCCCACCATGGCCCGCCTTGAACGCGAGCAGCCCTACCTTCTCCAATCTGTTGGCCTATCGTGCCGAGTTCCTCAGCATCGGCTGGCCTCCAGTTCGACCTCACCGCGGCGTCGACAATCTCCGACTTCTCTAGAACCACACCGTTCTGGTGGAGAATGCTGAAAAGCTCCTTGGCCTTGTTCTTGTCGTTAGGATGCGCCAGCCCGGTGGAAACGTTGACGGCCCTGCTGAGTGTTTGAATCGCTTTCAGTATCACGCTGGTCATTGGATGCCTTGAGTCTGAGTTGATGGTCCATTGAGTCTACAAGCGGCTCTACGTCCCACTTGCCAGACGCATATTCCCATTTGGGGTACAGAGACACCAAATTATGGCGACCCAAGTCGGCAATCGCCTGCTCCAGATGAGTCGATGGCCTCTCGCGGGTGTCCTGTAAAGGTCCGCAGACTGCACAGCGCTTGTAATAGAGAATTTTGAAGGTCTGTTTTGAGTTGCGCGCGGCCATAGGCGGAATCACCCTTGGGCAACTCCAGCAGCAACCCAGGACCACGCCGAGCATGAAAGCCCAATCCATTAAACGCCTTGCCCTGTTAATTGCCCTCGCCGGCACCGGGGCGATCAACGCGACCATCGCCCAAGCTGATCAGGCCGCTCGCGATCGGGGACCAGCCCCCAGCGATGCGGCATTCAGAGCGTGTGAAAATCAAAAGCTGGGTGCCAAGGTCACCTTGAAGAGCGCGTCGAACAAAACCTTCACCGGTACCTGCCGAACCTATCAGGGGAAGCTGGCCGCGAATACGCACGTCCGACACAAGAAAAAGGAAAAAGGCTTGTGGCAAACCTTCACGTCCTGGTTCTGAGTTGAGAAAAACGCGGAGGCCCGCCAGCCAAGTTTACTGGTCAATGATTCCTGCCTTGGCCGCCTTCCAATGAAGTACTGCGACGATGCCGCCGAAGAAACAGAGCACGGCAAGCGGCGATAGTCCCTTCATGTAGGCGGGAATTGAACCGAGCAAGAAAAGAATGCCCAAGCACAAGTGAACATGTTGCGGCTTGATCTTCACGTCTCTACACCAACCAGATGCTTCTCAATGATTGACTGCTGCCGTTCTTTGACGAAAGCGGATGCCTTGTACGAAAGCTGCTTGAGATGTCGCTCAAGCTGCTTTTCTGCGTCCACCATCGCGCGTAGGCCGAAGCGTTGCACAAGCGCCGAATGAACCTGCTTGACCTCGTCCGACTGGTAGATCGGCGCAACGTCCAGAATTTGCATTAGACCCTGTGAGGTGTGGTCCCGGCTATTCATGACAACTTGTGTGTCCCGGGCACGGAGCATTTGGAATCCCATTTTCTCATAATAAGGGACTTTAGCGGGTGAGCAGGTCAGCTCAACATGGGGATAGCGTTTGATTACTTCCGCCATCATCGCCTTAGCAGTTCCCTTGCGCCGGCACTCGCTTGCTACGGCCATGTAGGTCACGCCGCAGGCCTCAGGGTGCGATTGCAATGGCAGGTACAGGATGAACCCCACAACCTTGGCCGGATTGTCCGCTGCGAAGGCGATAGCGATCTCAGCCGGGATTTTTTGGGTATGGGCGATGACATCCAGATACATCTGAACCTCGACGGCGATCGCATACTGGTAAACAGCAAACATGAAGTTGCTCTGAGGTATCGCGTGCATGCATAGGTCAGTCAGGTTCGCTCGCACCAGGTCCACGACTTGCTCCTGGACGTGGCCCGGGATCGAATTTTTATAA
Source organism: Pseudomonas silensiensis (assembly GCF_050434865.1). Taxonomy (NCBI): domain Bacteria; kingdom Pseudomonadati; phylum Pseudomonadota; class Gammaproteobacteria; order Pseudomonadales; family Pseudomonadaceae; genus Pseudomonas; species Pseudomonas silensiensis. Next base: position 241,077 of record NZ_JBNDJH010000002.1, on the reverse strand, counting down.
ACAGCGATGTTTGTCATGTTCTGCCTGAGTCGTTGGCGCGGTCTATTGGCGCTCTATGCTGAGCCTCACACGCAAGTGAGGCGCTCCAGTAGACAACCATTTTCGTGGTCGTCTGGTTAGGATTCGAGCATGAGTGCGTCGCCGCGGTGCCACCAGCACTCACCGAGGTAGCAGCCTCCACGCAACGCATAACTGGTGGGCTACACCCGATTGTCCTTGAACAGCCCTGGGGACAGGGTCACCAACCTCGAAGCAGTCCGGCCTGATTGATTCCCCGAAATGGGAAACCATAGGCACCGTTTTTTTGCCCGGGTAGCCCCTACATGGACCAACCGGACCGCTTCATTTTCAAGAACCGTATCCCCGGGCGTCAGGTCGCCGCCGGTGCTGAACCCGGCAATTTTGTAGAGTTGGTTGCGGTACCAGGACGAACCACCTCCAGCTGGGTCGCCAACCATGAACACAACATCCGCTTCCAAAGCCTTGGCCTTGTGATAGGAGCGAACCCGAATCTTGCGCCCACCGGCCGCACGATCCTCGCGGATCAAATCGCCGGCAGCTGCATCGAGCCAGGCTACATCCTGTGGTGTATCCGCCAGAATTAAGATCAGGTCTCCGTCGCCGTAGTGGGCTTTGCAGATCTGATGGAACGTCGCGGGGTCATCGCCCCAAATTTCGACAGGCTGCTCGTCACCGCGAACCTTCCTGGTGGATGTCGTCAGCCGCCCAATGGCCGGCGTCAGGTTCTGGATAAGGTTGTGCCCGGCGTCGACGATCGCCTGGGTGGATCGATGACATTCCTGAAGTACAACTCGGACTGGCTGCGTCGGTGCGGGAAATGTGGCCTCAAGATCGTTTAGCTGCTGCGGAGATGTTCCTCGGGTACCGAACACCCATTGGTTGCTATCACCGGCAATACAAAGGGAAGTGCAAAGCTCGGTCGATGCGTCACGGGTGAGATCTCTGCGCCGGTTCTCGGATAGGACTCCTCGCACCCAGCCGGCCGTAGGCATCCCATGATCCTCGGCATTATCAATGAGCAAGTGGCGGAATCGGCTAAGGGCCGCCGCGGGGACGTGCATCAGATTGTCAGCATGCCGGTCGCTGAACATATCGAACAGCCTGCCGAACGTCAGGCTGGGGTTTGGCAGCGCAATTAGGTGCCGCTCCAGAGCCTGCCAGTAAATCCCCAGCGATTCAAAAAAAACCGCGTCTGCATCCCCAGGTAAGAAGTTCATCTGCCCTGCAACAGTCGCAACTTCCAACCCGAGGGTATCGATGATGGAAGCTAGTTCGTAAAAGGCCTCAAGAATGGGCACCGCCGAGCTCGCCCCGCTGAGCTTGTGATTGAACTCAGGTGCCAGCTTGGTAAGCGAACTCAGGGTTTTGATCAGCTGCTGGGCCTCCTGATAGGAGTCAAGGTGAATCAACCTCTCAGGGAAGTAGGCCTGGAAAAGCGTTCGTTTCACGGCAACTTCCTTGTACGCCTCGGTTCTGACGCTTGCGTTTCTTGTCAGGTGTCTGGCCTCTCCACGATCGAAACCCAGGACAACGTGTGCATTGAGTTGTGGAATGTACCCATTGGTGCTGTAGGTTTTCCCTCGAAGGGTGAATTGCTTGCGGGAAGGCGTAATTCCCACCAGCGGCCATTTCCCTGCGGCGCGCCAAAGAGATTCGATGCAATCGCAAAGCTCTGTGTCGACACTGCTTAGGCCCCACGCCATCGGCGCACGCTTGACTACTTCGGGGTGGTCAACTGCAAGCCGCTCAACCTGCATTGACACTCCAAAAAGCGTTGTTACCAACTCAGCAAATCGGCGGTTAGCCAAAAATAGCTGCTGAAAGCACTTGCCCATTTCTTCCTGCTGCCCAGGTGTCAGGCGGTAGTCGAAAGGCCGACCATCGTGAACGATTTCGGTGGCCGCCGGGCTCAGAACTTCAAAGGGCACACAGCTGCCCAGATCCGGGAGTGAATGGGCCAATTCAAGCACTGCCGATCGTGGTGTTTTCACAATCTGCTGAGCTTCCAAAGTTGTCAGCGGTGCCCCCCATTTAGAAAACAATTCTGCCAGGCCGGTAGCCATCTCAAGTCGCGATTCGCGGCTAAAGGTAAGTACGCACACTTCGTCCAATGAGACGCCGAGATACCGGTTTAGCAGAAGGACTCGAAACAGGAGAGCCGTTGATTTTCCGGTACCAGCGGCACCGGCGATTTCTGTGGTGTGCCCCGAGGAAAAAATGGCCTTCCATTGCTCGGCCGTAGGCTGCTCATTGGCCGGTAGGAATGAACCACAATCCCCACGCATTCTTGCCTTGACTTCATTGGAGACAGTCAATCGCGATTCATTGAAAATCGTGCGGTCACTGCCTGGCACGCAGTGTTCCTTCTCGTTGCGGTAGCCAATGATGATCCTTGTGGCCCCGTTGCCGTGCTGGTCATTACTTCCCCGTTTTACTACCCCATCCAGCTGCTGAAGCGCCGATTCCCGCCCCTGAACCCAAGAGCGCTCGTGCCTGACCTCCAAGAGATCGAAAGCGTAGTGGAGGATCGCCGCCGGTATCCGCCATAGAAGCGGGAGATCATCAACGGCGTACGGCGGGCGCTCTGATTGGCTCACTGAAAAGGTCCTTTTCCAAATTTGAAGATGGGGATCAAGACCTGATTTTGGAATGGCCATCAAGCTGTTGCCACCCAAAGTAGGGCCGCGAAAATCCAGCCCCTACTTTGGCTAACACCAAGCAGTTTTTGTCCGTATCTTCCCTGTCAAAGCCGGTGTGAATTCTTGTTCACAAACAGTGATTGAGTCGCCGGCCACTGACAAATGGAGCTCAAATGAAAATACCCGGCCTCGACACATTGAAAATGAAAGGTCGTGTCAGGAATTTGTTCCGCCAAACCGGAGCCTCACACACGCTTGAGGCACTGACGGTCATCAGCCGGTTCGACCATGAAGAGCCCCGTATTTATCTCATCGACGAAGGGACTGTCACGCTCCAACTCGCCGATCAGGAGGGCAATAGCTTGACCGTGATTCATTTGGTCGCTGGAGAACTATTTGGGTTGCTCGACCACCATCTGATCGAAGGTGTAAATCAGATCCAGCTAAGCGCGCATGCAAGATCAGAGTGTTCTGTAATCGAGGTCAAACGAAGCCAGCTACTTGGGATCGGTCGAAGAGACCCTGAAGTGCTCTTGGCAGTGTCCAGTGAGCTCTCTAAGCGGTTTTCAGAGGTAGTGCGCAAAGTTGGTCAGTTTGCGTTCTACGATGTTCGAGGGCGCATCTCAAGTGCGCTCCTGGACCTATGCCAGCTTCCAGATGCTGTCGACCATCCAGACGGATACGTTGTGAAGGCTACTCGCATAGAGATCGCCATGATGGTGGGCTGTACCCGCGAATTGGTCGGGCGGATCATGCAAGACATGAACAATGAAGGCTTAATTTCGGTTCTTGGCAGGAAGACGTTAATTCGCCACGACATACGGACTGATTAGTTGTAAGCGCAGCCTGAATTAATTGAACAAGCGCACTTGAAAGTCGTTCGGCCGCCGTTATCCTTAATTGACATTTTTATGAAGGACTATGCCTTGAGCAACATTGGCTCACACTGCTATCCAACATCAGCACTTTATCGCTTAGCGTTATTTGGCATTGCAGTTCTGCTGTGTTCTCAGTCGATTTGCTCCGCCAAGGTGGTAAGTACACCGCCAGGTAACAGTAACGCAATGATTACAACAGCAAAATAATCAGTTTTCACATCACTAAATGGAGAACCTATGGACACGGAACGAGAATACACCTTCCATCCTTCTAATTCAGACGTTGGCTTTTATACTGATAAGTTCGGCACGACCGGAAAGGGAAAAAGCGTTTTTGCCGAAAACGCAAAGCAGCATGAGCGAGCTCGGGGCGGCTTGGTCGTTGATGCAATTTCTTACTTAGAGAAAAATGGCTACGGCATGCTGCCGTACGAATATGAACTCGCGCGGCGTTTAGCCTTGAACCTTACTGGCAATTTTCCTCGAGGTGCCTGCCGACGTAAGTCAAAACTCTTTCTGATCAACTGACGTTGGTCGCATCGGTGCCATCAGTATTGCCCCAGCATCCCTGCTACCTGTAGTGCATCAATCCATGCGTCGCTCATCATCACTCAGATTTAACCGGTGTCGCCGCCAAAAGACTCAGTAGCTGTTCACTGAATGGCAGCGCCGCCGGCATTCGCATTGGGATTGACCCCAAGACCTCTACGGCATTGCGCGGCAGGCCGGCGAATGATGTCGAACCCCAATGATGCCCGTCCCACTCCGCCGGCACCTCTTTCGAGCCGTGGAGGCCGCTGTAACGCACCCAGTGCCACCCAATGTCGAGAACTCCACCAGCTTGCTCTCGGTAAGCCTGGGACGCCCTGTTCAGAAACGCCAGCATCCAGCTACCACTGTCTGCGCTCATAAGAGTTTCGACCCGTACGGTTTCCACATGCGAGAACTTTTCTGCTACCGCGATTGCCGTGCAGTGACTGGACTCGGCCGACCGAACCCAATGGAAGTGAAACGGACCGATCGTGCAGACGGCATCTGATGCAAGCCCGGCAGTCTTTGAGTCGAAAGTCATTTGTGCCCACCTACAGTGAAGCGCCCCAGTTCCTGCATAAACATAAGTCCACTAAGCCTCATAAGGTTTGCCGCGATAGCCCTGTCGTAGCTGCTGCAAACTGCCGATGAATATGGCTCTACAACTGACGTCATCTACTGCGCTCCGCTTTTACTTATTGTTCGCCGGCGCCGGGTTGCGCTCATCGGACGCCGAGGTTGAGGTATGCGCCCTGAGTTCTTCCGTGCTCTGTCTCGTTATCTAGATCACGATCGAACTCTGTTATTCGCTTGATCAGTGCATCGGTACCTTCCTGAATAATTATCCGGGCCCGGTCACATTGCACCGAGGTGCTCAAGTTGTTGATCTTGCTCAAGAGTGTTGATGCAGCTCGATACGCATTTTTGGCGTGCATCATTTCGTGCGTCTTGAGCGCGTTGCTAAAACGCGTCCACTCGCTTCGTACCCCATCAGATACCAGGCTTTGGTCCGCTAACTGCGGAAGGTGGATAGTCGTGTTGAGGTACACCTGGCTATTGGTGAGAGTGCAGCCCGACGGCGAGCCAACCATGTCGAAGCTTGAGTTCAGGTCCCAGATCGTGACCCCAGCGTAAAAAACGTCGCCCTCTTTGCTCGGCGTGTTTTGTCCGATCGAATTGCGAATCTCAGCAATCGAATGGCCGGACACTGGGTAATAACTGATTTGAAAAGTGACATTGGGCTTTGCAGGCTCAGCGCTCGCGCAGTTGTTCAACAACCCAACAATCAGGGTTGCTGCAGCCATAACGGCGAGCATCCTGACTACCGGGTGCGTGTCGCGCTCACGCCCACTCATTGATCCGGTGACGCCTTCTGCTGCTTTGTAAGCGTTGCTTCCAGCATCTCTTTCGCGAGCTTTGCGGTACGCTCATTTTCATGGGCGATCTTGGCAGCACGCGTCGCCAGCTTCACCAGAAACGCCGTCACTTCCTTCAGTTCGCGCTTGATTAGTGAGCGTTTGCCGATTGAATTATCCAGCATGTGCTGGGCGATCTGCTGGCCAAGGTTGGCCGCCTCTGCATGCCCGAATTGCCAGGCCTTTCGCAAATAGTCGAGAGACTCCAGGAATAGGTTGCCCTTCGCCGCCAGTTCACCCAGCACATAGTTGGCTTCTGGGTCACCCGCCTTCGCGGCGAGGTTTAGCTGTCGAACACCTTCCTGATAACGGCCTGCTGAATGCAGCAGTTTCCCTAAATCTGCCTGAGCAACCGGATAACCGAGATCGGAAGAAGCTTGGAATAGCGCCTCGGCCTTGGCTGCATCACCACCTTCATACGCCTGGTAGGCAAGCGCATAAGCACTGATGGGATGGCTAGCCCCGATCTGAGAGTACAGGGCCTGCGCCTTGTCCTTCCCGCTATCCAGTTTCGACGCTTCGTATGCACGGGCCAGCCCGACCCCCGCCGATGTCACCCCAGCATTGAACCCTGATTCAAGGATGCCAATGGCCTCTTTGCGTTTGCCGTCCTCCTTCGGGAGTGCCGCCAGGAATGACAGCTTTACATCGCACGCCCACAAAAGAAGCTCACGTTTATCCGTTGGCATAGTGGTCAATTTGCTTTTCCACAGGTGACCGACCAACTCCAGCTCTTTCGTAGCATCGTTCTCAGAGAACAAATGCCCGGTCTTTGCATCGACGGCCATGTTGCCGATCAACCCAACCGGGAGAACTCGATTGAACGCGACCCCATTGATGTGCTGGCCAAGTGACCAGGCGTTGTGGATAGCGCCCTCGACGCATAAGAGCCCGAGCGCGGTTTTGACCCTTTGAATATCGAGTCCATCAACCTGAGTTGAAGCAGGTTCCAGCCTGGAGAAAATTGCGCACCATCCCCCTTCGAGGCCCAGACCCGCTGTTGAAATGCCAAACCTGTTGATCGCGCGACTGCCCCGCGCCAGCTGCCCCCCTATAGGTTGCAACTCCACCGACAATTCATTGAGCAGATAATTTTGGCCCAAAAGGTCGACTTCGTTGAATGAGGTGACATAGGTAGGTACGTCGGCGTTGGCGAGTGCAATCGCCGTCGCGCTGTTTTCACGCTCCGCGGCGTCCATCGACTCGGTGGCGGGGTGTACCCAAATCGCCAGGTCTATCCGCTCAGCTGCCGCATGACGTGCTTCCTCATGTGAAAGCACCGTGCATGGCTTCAGGCATAGCGCTTCAGCAATCGGAAAACCTGAACTGACGGCGTCTTCCTCAACGTTGAGGATGATCTCGATTTTTCCAGGGTTGCCGAGAAAGTCGCCGGCCATGGATGCCCAAGTCGAACGATCAAAGCGAACGAGAGGGTCACTGGCAATCAGGAGCACCCGCAAGGGGGACTGGTCATAGGTCAATCCAGATTCGACAACCACCCCGGCCACCAGCGCGGCCGGAGCGACCAACGAAGCTGAATCCCCAACCTGGAGCTTCAATGTCGTATCGACACCTTTAGCCTGCATTTCTGCTTTGACGTGCCTAACCCAAGTGGACGTCAAGTCAGCAAGGTTCTTCGAGTTTTGGAACGCTTTCGCCAGTGACAAATTTCCAACCCCTATTTTGAGTACGCGACCCAGTCTAACGATGGGAGAATGGGTCAACACCTCAAAACACCCCTCGTTTTTCCCGGCGGCGGCGTTAGATTGAAAGCACCAGCAAAGCAGGCGCGAACACATGTCCCCCTACCTAAGTAATGCCAGTGGCGCGTTCCAACTTGTCAATGAGCTCATAGAAGAGTTGGATGCGTTGAAGCTCATCCTCAATGCCTCTACCGCACATATTCGTGTGGACGCCATTTTCGGGATTGAGCTTCGTAAGTCACCACGGGTTTCTGTTAGTGACCCGATTCCGGTAGAGGCACTGTTCGGGGCCGCAGCTGCGCAGTGCGCTAAAGACGTTTTGACGAACATCTTCCTCATGTCCGAACAAAGCCCCAAAGAGACGTTTCGGGCTCCGGGTGCTTTGGCGTTACCCAAGCTTGCAATCCAAAGCCTGGAAAAAACCAACAGGATTCGACTTGAATTATTCAAGCTGGTCAGCTTGCTTCTACCCAAGGAACGGAAGGCCTTGTGGAAAAAATTCCCCGGTATCTCCAGCCTTCAAGCGATCAGGACTACCGTGATTCTTTCCGACCCGCAGTTCATCCGCTTCTATTGGCATGTAGGTTCCTCAGGGGTCAAGTGGCAGGCTAAAGACCTGATTGCCTTATGGGACAAGCAGCTGTTTGATCTACACGGCTACCGCCCGCGATTGGACGACGCGCTCGAAGGCTCACTGGAGCGCAAGTTGGTTTACGCCCTGGAAATGCTGGAAAAGCTGGAAAACACCAACGAGCAGGTTTGTATTCACCGCCCCGTGGCTCCTCATATTCGAGCCCGATTCAAAGATGGGGATAACGAGCCAGATTTTGTTCTCGCGCAAACGCCATTTGTTTACGACATTGAATCGCCACCGCCGCGAATCGATCCCTTGGCCTCGTACGACCCTGTAGCAGCCAAAGCGGGTACCCGGGAAAACCAGGGGCGATCTACGCGTGCACGGCTCGAGGAACAACCGTACATTGAGGCCATGCATATCTACCAATACAAAGATGGCTATCGAAAATTCGACCCGGTAGAAAAGACACCGAAAAAACGCAACAAGCGCGTATCCCTTCCAGAATAAGGCACGGAAAATCTATGCAGCCAACTGTGGGCAATACCACACTCCGCCTGGCCAGCCTGACTCGCGATCTTGAGTCGAACGATGAGCGCAGCCGCTCGAATGCTTATCGGGACATTCTCGATCTGGCGAACAAACAAAACAGCGATGCGATGTTCCAAATCGCGCGCTGCCTGAATCACGGCATCGGCGTTGAGCCCAACCCCGAAAAGGCCGATCACTGGCTGCGCCTGGCAGCAGTGACACAACCAGCGTCCAAATTGGCTTGCTATACGTATGGCCTGCAGCACCTGATGAAACAGCGTCCGGATTATGACGTCGAGAAGGGGTTGCGTTTTATTGAGCGTGCGGCAACTGGCGGCTACGTGCGCGCAATCGTTGATCTCGTCAAGGTGCTTGAAACCGGCACATTAGACATCAAGCCGGACCTTCGCCGGGCTTACCGAATGCTGGCCAACTCAATCACTTCCGAAGCGGATGAGTGCCTTTACCAAGCCTATGTCAGCTTCGTGGAGCGCAATCAACCCATCGGCCAATTTCTGGATTCGTAAGCATGTACAAGGAACAACAGGAACGCCTGATCGCCCAAAAGGCATTGGGGCTGACTGCCGACCAGGCGACCAGCATTGTGGCCAGGGCATATGGCTACGAGTCGATCGATCTTAATCAGGACCAATTGGTTGATCCGATCAGTGGCCTGATGAAGATTAAAACCCCGGTGGAGATCAAGGCCATCCCTGACCGCGCAATGCAGATGATGGAGTTTCTGCGCATGAGCCAGAACATGGTCGCTCCGGGCATCCCGAACATTCTGGCCGGTCATCCACAGGGGACGCTGATTGCAATCATGTGGGGGTTTTCCAACTTCGAAGCGCTCAAAACCTACGCTATGAGCGACAAGATCGATCCTACCTCTACAGACCCAAATGAGCTCGCTCGCTTCAAGGCGCGTACGGGCTTCATCCCGCCTTCACAATATCTCCTTGGGCGTGACTACGCAGGCCATACCCTCATCATCCATACGGAAGCACGCGAGACCTCCCAGTGGATTGATCAAGAGATCTGTCTCAACAATCTGACTGACCTTCAGGTGGCAGTTGTCCGTTGCAACGCCGATGGCGACGACTACATCAATCGCTACAACAAAAACCACGACGTGTTCCGCCAGCCTCTCGCCGAGGATCATAGTTCCTACCTCCTGGGAGCCCGAAAGGAAAAGCCGCAGAACCGTCTGGCGATATCCATCATCCCTATTCAGACCTACACTCTTGAACATCTGGTGGCGGCTCACTATGCCGCGCTCGAAGAAAACTCCGTTCGGGGCCGGGCACTGATTATCGATCGAGTCCCGCTTGCTCGGGATCTGGATTCCATCACCGCCGGCCTGAAGCTTGCCAGAAGCATTGGTCTCAACCTGGTGTTTGTGACTGACAGCCCGGATGAATATCTGTGGTCGCGGTTTGAGTCGCGTCTCATCTTCGGATTCAGGCGGCAAATGGATCTGTCCAAGTCCGAGGAAATGAACACGGCCATGCTCTACGCCTCCCCATTCATTGGTCTGAAGGGCCACAACCTGCATTTGGTGTTCAATACAACCGAATCTGGCTCCCTCTACACCGTCGTGCAGCTCGTCCCCGATGAAGCCCCGAAGGGAGCTCAGGTAATGAAGCGAATCTTTGGCGCGCCCCGATTAGGCTGACAAAAAACCCGCAAAAAGATTACGCATGCGAGAACTTTTTGCGGGTTTTCCAGGGCTCTCTGAATTGTTGAGCGGAGGCGTCAAAAAACGGTGAAAATATATTCACCATTCGGGAACCTTCTCACAACTAAACTGTCTGAGTGTTTTACTGAGCACACTGCGTTGCGCGTGTGATGTGAAGCAGGTCACGCTTTGCATTGAAATAGCACACATTTACTACCTCAAAACTGCAAAATTGGTCTTCCATGACGATGTGGAATGGTAGAGAATGTGTGCACTAGCACTCACCGTCTGGTTTTTGACGGTTTTGAGATCCTAACGTTTTTTGAGGAAGCGCATAGGTAGCTGGAACCTCCTAACTCCTAAGACACCCCTCCTTCTAACCGAATTATTGCCTGTGGTGCCGCTGCGTTTCCTCGACTTACACAAGGCTCAACCATCCTGATGGTTGGGCCTTTTGTTTTTTTATCTCCAGTCGCGTCATGCGACCTGGTGGAAAATTGATTCAAGCTTGTTGAAAAACGCTTCCTCAGGACTCCTTTGCTCCGGGGACTGAATTGCGATCCCCAGCTGAAAATGACCAGTCCTCGGGTCCTTGGTGCAATTGACCACCTCCCCCTCGAACACAAGTTCCGCATCCTTCCGCGGATTCAGCTTGATGCTGATCTTGTCGCCAATGCCGAATTTCTTCTCGGTCAAAATGAGAGCGCCTGCAATGGAGATATCGCGCAACCGGCAGTCCGCCCACCCAAGCATCCAGGCGAGCGCGCCCTTGCTCCTAATTTTCTGACTTACCAGAGCACCCTCAGGGACTGAGTACCTTGTGTGACGCCGATTGGATGCATTCATCCGGGACTTCCCATAGCTGTTGATGCGGTATTCGATGAAGAATTTCGGCAGCCCACTTTGGCTGGAACTCCTTTGGAATCGGAATAGTATCAGTGGCCTCAGAAACCGAAAGCCAAAACACCCCCTGAAAATTCCAAACCCAAAATTGGCCATGACTGATCAGTCATGACTTCACTTCGGGAGGATATGCGAAAGACAGTTGGCGACGCCGTGAGTGTCGTTACACTGCCTGGCGCAGGGCCTAATTCCAGGGGTTGACGTAGTTCACTATGCTCGCCCAAAGGCGCCAGCATCACCTTGGAGAATGCGACGTTTGAACAATTGGTACCGACAGTGGAAGCAACGAATCATCAGCCAGGCCGCCGACAGGCATCAGCAATCCCTTGTCGATGTTGAAGCAGTGAATGACGCCGAATTACTGGCTCTCTACGACTTGATCCTTGGATCGCTGTCAGGTCCGATGACCATCCAAGTGCGCAAAAACCCACCCCTGTTTTCGGCCTGGCGTCTTCATCGCTCACAAAAAGCTTTCGCCCGGGCCGTACACCATCACAAAAAAATATTGGGGTTTTCCCAATATTAAGTCTCAAAAGGGCCGAAAAAGGAGCACTCCCTACCCACTATTAGGGGAATAGAGTGTCTACAGGTCTGCTCCATGTACAGCGAAGCAAAGCACGTTAAGCCTTGGGATCTTGCCGATCCCAAGTCAATGCGGTCGAACTTTACCTCTGAGAGCTTTTACATCGTCATCGAGGGCCTGGACACTCAAGCCGTTCGCCAAGCCGCATCCATTATTAAAACCTCATTGCTGAGGACATCTGGCATCCGGATCAAGGGACCTCTTGCCCTTCCGACTGAACGCCGCCGGCATGTGATTTTGCGCGAACTCAACTCCGACGGCTCGGGCGGGCTTTACTGCGCAAATGCTAAAAGAGTGCAGGGCGTCCTCTTGGTGATGAGGCCAACCTCTGAGGCGATTGCGTCTCTGATCTCGCTGTATTTGCCCACCAGTATCAACGCCAAGATCGAGCCTTATCAGGGCCAGTACGATTTGAAGGACGCAAAATAATGGCGACGATGAAAAGCCCATCCCTCACTCTGCTCGAAACCCCCCAACCAGCTTGGTTTGGCACCGCGCCGCATGCCGGTAGTTGGGGGAGTTGGCTCCTGCAAGGCTCCGCCTATGGCAGCGTCATCGATCTCAACGCCAATCAACCATTGGTAGCCGACAAGGGCGATTTCTACATCCTCCTGAGCGGCTGCATCATCGTCCATGGCGTTTCGCCCCAGAGTTCAAGCAAACCTATCTTCGTCGACGCGCTGCGCCGCGGGGATGTGATCTGCCCTCTTAGGCATGACCAGGTGAAATTTCTATACAAGACAAGGACCCCTGCGTCACTGCTGAAAGTGTCGAAGGACAAGTACCAGGCCTTCATGAACGACCTCAAATACAGCGAGACTGTGCTCCTCGCTGCCGAGCTGCATCTCATGGCGCTACATTCCAACGCCGCGCACCTCCACTTTGCCAAGGACTTGGAGCGGATTGAGCGCGTGGTCAATGTGTTGGTTCAGCATCCCGATTCGACGCACACTCCGCGCGGCATCGAGGTTCAAGCCAGCAAGGAAGAAATTCGAACGTTGGCCGGTGTGGAGCGGCGGTCTGGGAGCCGCGCTTTTAAAACCCTGGAAGATGAAGGCGTGCTCTTCTTCAACGGCTACAAGGCGTTCTTCTACAAGGCGCCTCGAAAGGAAATGGCATGAGTACGGGTAAGAACTTGGCTGTCAGTAAGCTCGCTGCGTACGCAGAAGATCCTGTTGCATTCGTAAAGGCCGGCGGCGGTGCCTACAACGCAAAAGCCGCTCGAATGGGAACGGCCGCACATGCTCGGATCGGCGCTGGCCCGAACAAGGCTCTATTCATCATCGGCCTGATCATCCTGATCGCCGCCCTCCTCTATTTCAAAATCATTCCGGTCTAATCCATGTATACAGTGATCGGTTTAATCCTCCTTGGATTGGCGCTCTACTTTCTGCTCAAGGCCAAGGCTCCTGCGCAGATATTTAAGCTCTTTGGACTGAATGAAGCCCTGCACGAATTAGTCGGGTCCGATCTTGGGAGTGGACATCCTCGTCGCCGGATCGGCGCGCTGGGCGTAGGTGGTGAGCCGGATGCGATCTTCAAAGTGAAACGCTCAGGCCGAATCATCATCGGCGAATTCAAGAACCGGAAGCACAAAGGGGTTGTGCGACGCCGTGAGTTTTATCAAGTGCAGCTCTACATGGGCCTGGCTGCAATCAATTTCAAAACCCAGGATGTGGTTGGGATGCTCGCCTTCAATGACCAGTGCATTGAGATCCCTTATGACCACGAATTGTTCGAGGCTCTCATTGGCCTCCGAGGTGAGGTTGTGAGTTCGATGCATAAAAAAAGGGCGCAAGATTCGCGCCCCCTTCACCGCCGCCGAAGCGTGACCCCTCGAAGCCGCAAGATCCGGTTCGAAGGGCGCTAAGGTTTAGGCTGCTACCTCGATGAATCCATCGAATGCTGGGTAGAACAGCGCCTTTTTGATTTTCAGGTTAATGCCTGCGTCTCTCACAGCGCGCTCGTACTGCTGCATCTTCGGTGCGTAACGGGCGGCCTCACGCTGGAGAAACACCTGAGGGTTCATGCCTACGGGACAATCAGGCGACTTGTAGTCGCAAATCCAATAGGTGTCGTCATCTACGAACGACAGATCAAGGTACCGGTGAACCCACCGACCGCCCATGTAGGCGCTAACCTGAACCTCTTGCCCGGAGCCTGGGCGCTTTTTCAGAATCCACTGTCCACGCGGGCTCTGAATGGTCTTCACCACGAGATCAATCACCCGAGCGACAGCAGATGGGACCTCGGCAGCAGGGTATCCTTCACGGCGCAGTCGCGACGAAATCGCTTGAGCCTTGGATTTCACCCGCTCTTCAGTCCACGTATCCACACCCTCTTTGCCGATCAGCTCTACCACCCAGTGGAATACAATCCCTACTGTCTTCGCGCGATAATCACTCCCCTCTTCTTCGCGCAACTCATCGTTCAGCTCGGTCTCAGTTGGCATCTGATCGTTGCTCGCTGCCGGGATGAACGCGCCTTTCGGCAGTTGGACACTGTAGTCGGCATCCAAACGTGCTTTCGACGGTACACCAGTTGTGACTGGGGCAGAGATTGGAATCCCACTCTCCACCTGGCTGACGATATCGCCGACCGCCGGCCAGAGGCATTCAAGCAACGATCCAGACGCTGGCTTGATCGTCGAGGAGATGTAGCCACCCTCCTCAGCATCTTCCTCGTCTTCATCATCCATCAGGCGGCCAACAGCCGTCACCAGATAGCAATCCTGTTTGGCACGGGTGGTACCGACGTACGCCAGACGTCCGCGTTCTTCGATCAGGTCCTGACGAACCATTTTGCCAATGAAACTGAACAGTCGGCTCTCAGGAGTGGTTTTGTCCAGATGCCCCAGGTTGGGAACGATCGTGAAAATACCCGCTGCCTGACGCCAGTAGAACAAGGGGGTCTCGTCCCGGCTGCCCTTTTTGTTCAGGCCCGGAATGATTACGCAATCGTATTCAAGGCCCTTGGCTTTGTGCATGGTCATGGCGGTGACAGATCCGGGCTTTGGACTCGCGTATGCGCTGTCGATATCACCGAAGAAAGCTTGTGGGTCAGTCAGGTCGCCAGTTTCAGTGTGTTTGGCGAGTAGCTTGAAAATGGTCTCTACGTCATCCATCTCCCCCTCATTCACAGTTGCGGGGCCGCCCAGCGCCATCCAGGTCGATTTAACGGCCCACGCCAACTCTGCGCCACGGCTGGAGCGATCAACGCTGTCCAGAACGCTCAGAAGGCGTTTAACGCGAATGCGCCCGTCAGGAGAGAGTTGCTCTTGAACAGCCTCGCTTTTCAGCGATTCATGAACCACCTGACCGCCGCGCGCTACAGTGAGGCAATCCTTCCAGCTCAAGCCCACAAAGGATGCTCGGCAGAGCGTCAGCCAAGAGGTGCGATCACCGGCATGCCAACGAGCGCGGGTCAGTGCGATCACTTCAGTCACCGGAACAGATTCCGAAATTGGATCGATGTCTTGGCCGGTCACTTCAATGCCCTCGGCTTTTAGCTCGGGCAGGATGTATTTCAGGTGGGAACGCCCACGCACCAGAATCGCGATGGACTTGGTCGGATCTTTGGCTTGCACGTCCTTGATGATGCGTGCGACTTCCTGCGCTTCACCAATGGGCCCGGTCGACACTGGCCGAACGTGGAAGCCACCCTCGCCCCCGCGAAATGGCACAGATGGCACGAACTTGAATGGCGAGTTTGCGAAGATCTTCGCGTAGGTCTCGTTGTTCCAGTTCACGACGCCCGGAGATGAGCGGAAGTTCACGACAAGGTAAAGCACCTCCAGCTCCTTCGCGCCAAAGGTTCGGGACTCAACCATGTTGTTGAAGAGCGTCACGTCCCCACCACGAAAGTAGTAGATCGCTTGCATCAAATCGCCACAGAAAAAGATGGACCGACCATCAGTGTTTTCCCAGTGCGCAGTCAGCAGCAGCAACAGGTCGAACTGGGCCTGGTTGGTGTCCTGAACTTCGTCCACGAGGATGTGAGCAATACGGTCTTCATCCAGCAGTGCATCACCCACACTCTCTTCGGTACCGAGCGACTGAATGGCGCGCTGGGCAATCTCAGGGAAGTCGAGCGAGTTGGTCGCCTCGAAAGTGAGTGTCAGGTTCGCCAGCAAGTAACGCAGAATGATCGTGAAGTGTCGGCACATCTCTGCCGACGCTTCTGGGTATTGCAGGTCCGGGAGCGATGCCAAAACGCACAGGGCATCCGAAAACTCTTCGGCCTGACCATTCCCCTTGATGCTGGCCAGCAGGCCGTTCATCTCTTTGGTCAACTCGTGCTTCGCTGGAAAGCCATTTCGAGAGTCAACCTTGGAGCGGAGTTTGCCTTCCTTGGTAAGCATGTAACCGGCAAAGTCGCGCAGATATGCCAGGCAAGCTGGATCGGTCGACAGGCTAGGCCGCGAAACCGCCCACGGAAACTCTGAGAACACGCCAGAGGCGGCGGTGGTGCAAGCCATGCAGGATTCAACGTCGGTGCCGCGAATTGCCTCCAGCGCCTGATCGGCGGCCTGCAGGACCATGTCAGAAACAGCCTCCTGCATGACACCGATGTCCAGGTTCATGATTCGGCTGGCCCACTGGTCACGCTTGGCCAACAGGTTGGCAAACATCGGCACCAGCGTTTCAAAGCGGTTTTTAGCGAAACCCAGCACGGCCTTGAGCGCATCAGCCAGTGCTTCCGGCAAATCGTCGTCATTGACCGACTGCAGGGTCTCAAGAATGGCAAGACGGTAAATCCGCGATGCGTCATCAGTCGTCTTGCCGCCGCCCAACCCGGACATGATCGGGGTTTTGCTGGCCAGAAAGGCGCAGAAGCTGTCGAAGGTCATGATACGCAGACGGCTTGGGTTCAGAAGCAAGTTCCACCCCAGCTGCTTGTCACGCTCCAGCACCAAGCGCGCCAGATTGTATTGCGGAATTTCATGCGCCGCAGTGGGCACGATGCCGGTGGCCGCCTGCGACAGCGCACCCATGACACGCTCCACGATTTCAGCAGCGGCCATGTTGGTGAAGGTGATCGCCAGCACTTCTTCTGGACGCTCTACCGTCGTCAGGCAAGCCAGCAGACGCAATTGCAGGGTTGTGGTTTTACCTGAGCCCGCTGGGGCCATCAGCGCCATGGAACGGCGTGGATCAATAGCCAGCGCCCGAACAGCGCCATCGTGCGGATTCAAAGCAGCAATGGCTTCGAAAATTGGATCGAGGTGTGGAAGGCTTGGCAGCTGTACGAATGCGGTCATCTGGGAAACTCCTTTGTGATGGACCCAGATTAACGGCGGGAAAATGTGCCACCACCCTCAGCGACATCCACCCAAAAAGAAAAAACCCGGATCAGGGGTTGCCCGTCCGGGGTTTGAATGGAGCTGGTTGAGTTCGCTGGTTAGCGAGCCAGATCGGCCAGGTACTCGTAACCGATTGGGTACGTGTTCCCTCGAAGCTGAAGATTTGCCAACCCTTCGATGAAGCCAGCACTCATCGAGTCCAGTGCAGTCGCCCATTCGTCCCGCTGTTCGTGCCAAGCATCCTCAAAAGCACTCAACGGTGGGACTTCACCCTTCCCCTTCTTGATGAGTGCTGGGGTGAAGTTACTGCGGGTATGAAAACCCAAGGATTTTGAGTTGACCTGGGCCAGCGAAACACCGTCAATGCTGGTAGACCCTTTACCTTGGAGATCGATCTGAGTGGCGTAGATGGGCAACTGAGGTTCAGTCATTTTGCGAGCATCGAGGCAGTTCTTTCTCAGCGTGTTGCCGGTCTTGTAGTCGTGGACGACGTCACGATAGGTCTCTTTTTTCGCATCAAGGAAAACTCGGTCCCGGCGGTCAATACGAACAGTCAATGACAGGTCCCCGATTTTGATTTCATGCGGTTCTTCAAATCCCAGGACCTCAAACTCAAACTCGCGCAGCTTCTCCAGTTCAAGCCATTCAATCACCAGCGCACACAGACGCATCTGTTCAAGGCTGATGAGGCGAGCACCGTAGCGCCAGATGAGTTTGTTCAGGAGCTTCTCAGATGCACCGGCAACGTGCCCCTGAACCTTGTCGAACAGTTCCTCGTCATTCATCGCCTTGAGGGCTTCAGAGGTGCGGACATCACGCCAGAAGAGTTCAAGAACAAGGTGAACCATCGTCCCCTGAATCTGCGGATCAAGTCCGATAACTGGTACCGGAAACATCTGAGCCTGCAAGCGGTTAATCGCAAAGGCGAAGAACGGGGACTCAGCGTAGTTTTTGAAGATAGCTACGCCACCCTTGAGAGTCGTCAACTCGTCAGCAGATACAGCCGGGACCTCCTCAGGATCGAATACAGCGCGGTTCAATGTGCCGAGCATCTGGTCGATGAACAGCCCCTTAGATTCAATCTTCGGCGACGTTGAAGGCCAGGTACCAAACAGCTCGCTAGCCCCCAGAGGAGCACCTTTCTCGTTATGGGAAGCACACGACACGGTAACCGACTCGCTTGTGCTCAGCAGCGCGGCAACGACCTTTTGTGCGCGGATCAACGTGGCTTCGCTGGAGGCTTCGGCAATGCCTGCCGCGATTTGCAGGTCAGTTGGAATAAACGGCGAAGGCTCAGCACGCTCAGGAAGTACTGTGTTGGCAGCGCCGAGCACCCATACCGCATCAAACGTCAGGCCGATGGCGTCCTCATAGCCAAGGATGGACACCGGCGCGACGTGGGAGATCCGAGGCTGGAACTGACGGGTGTCAACGATTTCGCGAAGCCACATGAACGCACGAGCATATGGAACCGATCCGAGTTGTCCATCGAGCGTGCGGAACAGAGCTAGTGCCTCTTCCCATGCCTTCAATGTCTGAAATGCCGCGCTGTCGAGTTCGCGCTGGCCAGGCCACCCCATGCCTTCAAGAGACAAATTGAAGTGTTCAGCCCACTCGGATGGATATCGTTCAGAGGCTCCGGTGATCTGCGCTTCCAAGTGGCCGGCGAAGCGAGCACGGAAATCAGGTACGGCACCGCCTTTGTACGCAGCAATCGCCCGCAGAAAGTCATTGCCTCCCATATTGAGGCCCATGTTTTGGCGCAGCCAAACATCAAGCAAAGCACGGCACGCCCCCTCCGCCATAGACCCGCTAATCCAACGCGAACGCAGAACACGACTCAAGGACTCAAGTTCAGCCTTCTGCGGGGTAAGCGACAGGATGTCCATCGCGGCGCGAATCATTGGCTTGCTTCCAAGAGTCGCACCACTTGAAATGTCCCATGGCGCGCGCACCTCGCCGTTATCTCCGGCGGGTAAAAGAGAGCCAGGGCTAGCGTGGAGACTCAGTGCCTCAAGCAAGGGAGTTTGCTGAGTGCGAAGGTCCGCAACCAAAATCGCAATCGTAGGAGCGGCCAGTGGTGTTTCAACATATGGTGCCAGCTGTTCGCCAACCCACTTGGCAAGTTCAGCATATTCAGCCACCGCGTTATGAGCTCGCACCATTCGAGGCGTTGCTTTCTCCCCTTCAGTGGAGACTTCAATCAATTCCGTCCCACGGCTTTGAAGTGCTTGAAAAACAGCTCGCTCAGCAGGATTCATGTCGATCATGCCGACAATTACAATTTTTTCTGGAACATCCAGTAGGCCGGCATTGATGGCCTGCAGAAGACGGGCAGGAAGGTGGGCACGGAAGACAAACTTCTTCGCCGCGCAGACAGCAGCAAGCTGCTCCTTCCACTTAAAGAAGGCCTCGAACTCATCCTTGAACGCGAAACGCTCACGATCCATCGGGATTTGGTATTTGTGGACCAACGAGTACGCTTGGCTGATACGCCGTGCAGCGTTCGTGGAGGAGATCATGTTCGCCGGGAGCAAACCTGACTGATCGATAACCGACTTAACAACGGCCAACTCCTGGATGGGATAGAGCAGCTGTTCATCAGGCATCAGGTCATGCCATGCCGATTCCAGCCAGGAGGTGATAGTTAAGATCTTCCCTTTCGCAAACCATGCCTTCTTGCCGTCCACAGACTGCAATAGGGACGATTGCATTTTCAGATGTCGAGCTACACGCTCGGTTGAAGCGAGGATCAGCGTGCCGTCAGTCAGTGCAGCCAAGTGAGTCAGAAAATTCATGAATATTTGCCTCCCATTTCGATAAGCCCAGCATAACGACGGGTTGCTGTGCCACCAGGCCATGAGAAGGACAAGCCTATATTTTGCCGACCTCCAGAAAAAAGGCCCGAAACGGATCACTCCCTACCCACTATTAAGGGTGAATGCATCCATTTTTGGATTTCCCCACATGAAGCCGAGTTCTACCGAAACATTGGTGTGCCCACAGCCGGGTCTGGGTTATCAAAGCTACTGGCTGGCCTACCAGCCAATCGTCAACATCAAATCCGAGGCTCGGAACGTAATCGCATTTGAGTCCCTACTTCGAGTGCAGATCGATGGTGTCGCTCATGGCCCCGCCGCCGTGGTAGCTGCCGCCGAAATGGACGGAAGTATCGTCACGATTGATAGATGGGTTTTACAGGATGTCATTAGACTCGCCATCACACGGCCAACTCTCCACGTATGGGTCAATGCCTCCCAGATCTCGATTGGCCACCATTCGTTCCTGGATGATGCTATTCAATCCCTGGTCGAGAGCAGAACAATCGAGCGTGTGGCGTTTGAGATCACCGAGACCGCCGATATCGACGCGTCAGTTCTGGCCAAGCGACTGGATGCGTTGAAGGTGAAGACATTAACGCTCATGGTCGACGACATCCGCGACGGGTATGCAAAGCGATCGCTCCTGCAGAACAATGCAGTTGCTGGTTGCAAGCTATCGCGCGAAACAACGCTAGAATTGCAGACATCGGAAAGGGTCAGAGCGGAAGTTCAGCGCCTAGTGAAGCACTGCCGTTTGCTGGGTAAGAGAGTGGTGCTGGAGGGTATCGAGAACGAAGCTGATTTGGCTTTAGCTACGAGCATGGGAATTGAGTTCGGTCAGGGGTATCACTTCGGCTACCCCGCAGAGCCGGCAAAGCTGCAGATCTACACCGAGATGCAGGCACCAAAGTAAAAGGGCTACGCGAGTAGCCCTCAAGCATCACAGACGAACATCGATGTCATTAAGCCGGCCGCGGCGATTAACCCACTCGGCAACCTCATCCTTTTTCAACTTACGAGACCGCACCATGTCCATGGCTACCTCGGACATATTTTTGCGACCTTGACGTTGCATTTCGGCCATCAACTGATTGAGACGCTCTGGCCCAGTCTCAATAATCGAGCGGACCTGAGATGTTACGTAAAGGGATTCATAGATAGGAACCGGAGGTCGGTCCTGATCGCCGTGGCGAACGATGTGCTGCCACCACAAGCCACGCAGAGTGCTCGGTAGAATCCTCAGGTACTTACTGTCAACCAAGGCCTGCATTCGCAGAATGATGTCGATCGCGCTGTCAGCATGAAGCGTCGCATAGACGCTGTGGCCTGTAGATGCAGCCAGGATAGCTGCGTTTGCTGTTTCAGGATCTCGGATTTCACCGACCATAATGGTCTTACGGTTCTGACGCACAAAATCCTTGATCGCTTCAGCAAACGAGTCGACGTCAGTCCCGACCTCACGCTGGATGACACCAGTACCAGGAAAGATAAATTCGATTGGTTCTTCAACGGTACCTAACCCACCGCGGGTGCGACGCCCCATCTTTTCCATCGCGGCGATCATCGTCGTCGACTTACCCGAACCCATTTGCCCAGCAAAAATCGTTAGGCCAGTACCCTGGGTAAGTTGCTGTACGACTCCCCAATCAAGGTTCAAATCCTCGCGAAACCGCGGCACAGTCGACATCAGTCGGCGCATGCTTACCCCCATACCAGCGACTGAACTGGCTAGGAGGCATCGATAACGATGACCCAGGAATGGCTGTGTGAAGTTCGCAGAAAGGGTCCTCTTGGATTTCACCTTCTCTGTACACATCTGTTCGAAAAAATCTCGCCAAGGACCAGGCGGAGTCATTGCAGCGAACAGCCCCGTATTGTCCTCCATTTCGAGAATTTTTTGAGTTAGATAGATGTTGGTCGCATTCTCGGGCGACATCTGCGCATTTGGTTCATCACTTGCATTTGTAACCGCCCCCATAAAAAGCTCCCTTTTAAAACCTGGATCATGAATCAAGAAATAGGCTTGATGTTTCTAATAATAATGTTAACTGCTACATTCAATTAAGAATTACCGTGTTGCTTCACCGCTCAAAAAGCGCTTTTGTGAAATAACCCAAGACGGATTCACAGACCGTGATGGCTTAGACGTAACAATGACTCTAGTGTTTCCATTAACAGTCAACGTTTCCATACCGGCGTAGTTATCTTGTAGAAAGGTTAAATCAACCGCGACATAACAGCGGGCGGAGTCAAACTTCACAAGAAAATCTGTGCCAAGTGAGTTCTTAACAGGCAGATCGTAGTTTTTACTCAGCAATGCTTGAAGTGCCTGGGTCGAAGCCCAATTAGGGAGCGATGGGTATGTATGCACCATCTGGCCTTGGGCATTCATCGTACTGGTCAGCACATTTTTTCGGGCAGACTCACAGACCTGAAGAATCATTCTTGCTTGTTCAATGGATGCCCCGGCTCGCGCTTGCAGCATACGATCAGAAATGTTTGGGATGATCGCAGCGCCCAGCAACCCAAGAATCGCGAGTACAACTGCGATCTCAACCAGAGTGAAACCAGATGACCGCTTCATGACATATGCTTTAGTGCTTGGTTCAAGTTAACGATAGGCATATAGAAACCGATCGCAAGCATCGCAATACTAATCAGCATCATAAGAAAGCCAACAAAAGAACAAGTATTGGTTATTTTTTCAGAGTAACTGAAATAGTAGGCCTTCAGAGCTTCCGTTAAATTCTGTAGAACCACATCACGACCTTCAGGGTTTTGATCTTCAAATCCTTGTAGGTTTTGACTGATAAGTTCAGGCCACTCGGGATTATCAAAGGCATCACTTAACTTTCGACCCTCAGACAATCTTTCGCTAGCCTCAAGATACAAGCTATGAGTAAGACCTTTAGAGCGCAACTCAAGAAATTTAAAAATTTGCGGATTGTTGAATCCACTTGCCTGAAGCAAATGATAAGAGGTAACAAAATCCATTCCACGACGAATCTTAATACGGTCATTTATAAACTTCAGAACTGGCAAGTCTCTTGCGCTTTTCCAGATCTTATCTCTGAAGAGGTACCCAGCGCATAGTCCTCCAACAATCAGAACAAAGTACTGGGTATACAGGCGATATAAAAACATGACCAGGTCGCTGAGACCATTCAACTGCAATGGGATACGTTGCACTACAATAAAGTCATTAATAGCACTACCAGCAAAAAGCGGTATCGCAATTATGAACGCAAGACCTAAGCAGGAGTAAACCAGACCCTGACGCAGAGCCTTACTAAATTCTTTTGTGACCGCCACATGATCTGAAATTGACTTGGCGGCCCTAAACAGTGATGCAGGCAATTTACCTACTTTGTCACCCGCATCCGCAATCTGGATAGCTGTACTGTCAAATCGCAAAAGTTCAAGGTAGTCTTTAGGAGTTTCACAAACATCGAGCTGTGCGTCTGTTATTTTTAAACGCTGATAAGGAACCGATTCCTTTACTGCCTTGCCGATCGTTTTACCTGAAGTCAACTTTGAAGCGATGGTCGTCAGGAATAGCACCTGCTCAACAAGAGGGAACTGACGACCTTTAAACAACGCCTTAAGGCCACCAAAATGATCGATCGACACCGCCTGAATGATATGAGCTGGTTGACCACATTTGGTAATCGCTTGCTCGCGAGTTTCCGCATTGACCGTCTCAGAACCAATAGATCCCGATTGACCGATATAGCGTACTGACCAGTAAGGCATTGTTTTAATCCTCGATCAGTTGCAGCGATAGGCCACGTTGATGCTACCTGTGCCGCTGGCAGTAGCCGAAACAACGTTGTTGCTGCTTGCCAAGGCTGTAGCCATGTCACCAGCAACTTTAGTGTCCGATGAGTCGATCGTGTAGTTGATCGTAACGGTGTTCGAAGTAACAGAAGACACCGTCCAGGCAGTATTCCATACAGTCAGCGGAGGCAGACCGCGATCTTGTAGAAGTGCCTTCGTGATGCTGGCGGCGCTGCAAACGTTGGTACGAGCAACCTGTTTGGTAATTGCCGAAGGGAAGTCTTTACCAAGCAGGCTAAGCGCAGTGCTGTACTTCGCATCCTCCTTGTTCTGCAGCAAACCTGGAATGGCGAAGTAAATCAGCATGGCCAAAATCGCGAGAACAATCGCGATCTCAACCAAAGTAAAGCCTTTTTGCTTTTTCAAGGCTTTGAAACGTTTAACATTTGGAATTTTCATCTCGATTTCCTTCGTTTATAAAACAGGCGCCAGGGGAGCGTGGTTGTGTCCATGTTGCGGACTACTGGTAGGGTTTGTGTTATTACTGACAACTTGTGCCCCGCGAATCCGATCCGTCATATACGGGCGAAGTGGCTTTTCAAGTTGCTCGAATCCGAGAACGCCTTCTCGAACCAACCGCAACCCATCATCCCAAAGATCCTGAAAAGAACCATCTGCGATGCCATTTCGACGAATCAAACTCGGAGGAACTCCGTTCAAAATTGCCTCTTGAACCTCAATGGAAACTTCTAATATTTCGAGAACTGCATGACGCCCTTTAAGCCCACCTGAGTCCTTTCCACATTTGTCGCACCCCTCAGGGTTCGCTTTATAGAGACAGATAGCTGTATCACCTGGCGACTTCAAAAATGCTGCGTTGTTTGAATAAAGGTCGTGCCTGGTTTTATCCGAAGTGAAGAGGTATTGCTTCTTGCAATGGCTACACAGTTTCTTGACTAAGCGCAGAGCAACGATTGCCGTGGTATTCGCCGCCAGAATATCTCGGGCGATATCCATCTTCTCCAAACGACCGATGCTTTCATGCGCATTGTTTGTGTGGAGTGTAGATAGCAACAAGTGACCAGTCATGGCGCCACGAAATGCCAAGTCGGCGGTTTCGTTATCACGAATTTCACCAACCAAAATCACGTCAGGGTCTTGGCGGAGAATTGCTCTAAGACCCATCGCAAATGTCATGAATTGAGTTACCTCAGTATGAGACATCCCCTCATGTTGGATTTCAACTGGATCTTCAAGTGTTTGATAGTTTTGATTCGGATTGTGTCGATATATATCCAGCATCATAGCATTCAATAATGTCGTTTTACCTGACCCTGTCGGACCAGTTACGAGAATCATACCGTTTGGCTGGTTGCCAACACGTTTTAGAATCTCAAGAATTCTTGCGCTAAGACCAAGCTTATTAATACTCGCAAGTGATGCATTACTTCCGAGAAGTCGAAGTACCAGCTTTGGACTTTTATCCGACCCACGTGTAACAGGGATCGAGCTGACTCGAATACCAATCTTTTTGCCCTTGTTTATTTCAAAGTCAAATTTACCATCCTGGGGAACACCAGTCTCAAGGGTAAGCTGGCTTTTTGTTTCCATAACGACTCGGACAATCGAATCGTGTAACGCAATCGGATATGACCGCTGGGAAAGCAAATCGCCATCGATGCGGTAACGCACGGACACCCGATCACTTTGTGTAGGTTGTAGGTGTATGTCTGACGCATCCTTTTTAGAGGACTCGAAGAGCATCTCATCAATACGCTGAAGTGCCCGAAGCTTCTGGGCTTCTTTATCATCGAGGCTCGAGTCATCATCGTCGATATCGATAGAACGTAGCGCTTCTAGCTTCACCGCCGAAATCACACCAAGCGTAATTCCCTTTCGATCAATACCTGAGCGGCGCACAAACGCCATAGCCTGCTCTGATGCTTTTGAGTCAAGCGGGTTGGTCATGTAGACGGTATTGTCATAGATAAGCCAGCTATCCATGTTTGGCGGCATTGTGGCCTGCCGACCTTCCTCTACTTCAAGGAAAACCTTCCGGCCAAGTGCTTTACCAACTGCGGAAGCAACGGCATTTTCATCGTTCGCGAGACGGTTGATGTCTGGAATGATGCTTTCGATGTTCTCAGCAATCGCCATCGCTTGTGCTTGGGCAAAACTAATCCTTCCTTCATCAACAAGAATTTGAAGAATTTGTTTCTGCCGTTTAAGAACTGAATCTGTTGTCATTTGACGCTCGCTGATTACTTAGCCGACCAGTTAATAGAGATTGTCTGCAAGCCCTTGGGACCTTTTAAAAAGGCCTGATCAACATTGAATTTAGTCAAAGTTAGATCGTTAACTTTTTCACCAATTCGAACGACATGATCACCATCGTTTGTCCGAATAGTCACGGAAGACGCCTCAACTTTCACAAGCTGAAGGATTGGTTTTTCTTCCTCGGCCGGAGGTTTCTTTTCTGCCTCAACGGGCGGCAGCGGCTGCGGCGGTCGCGCTCCCATTGGTGGTTGCGGCCCCTGAAATGCTTGAGGCGGAAGCATGCCCTGCTGGTCTGACAAAAATGGCATCCCATTAGGTGCAGTCTGGGTTTGCCCAGGCGGATTGCTTCCCGTGTCAAATGGGTTTGCTTCAGTCGGGCGGCCCTTACTACGAACCTCAATTGCCAACGTTTGAATGTTTTTGACGCCTAATGGCAACCCACCTTCGTCGACGATGACGCTTGCATCAGACATCTTCTTCCAAGAGTCCGCCATTTCAGCCTGAAGCTTCAGCTGATCACGCTTATAGCGCATCGTTTCCAGCGTTTGTTCACGCTCTAAAACCTTGTCGACTTCGTCAGCAAGAACCGGAAGGGTTACACATAGCGGTAACAAGCAAAACGCGATTTTGGATAGCGAATTCATCATCAGGTACCTACAACCGTAATGTTCAGTTTCATGATTCCGCCTGAGATCGAATAGTCGTACAGGAAGGTCGGAACCTGGCTTTGGATCTTTTTAACAACCGACAGAACTAACTGCGGTTTCCCTGAAACTATCGCTGTCCAGTTACGCAGCGGGCCGACGTAGGTATGCTGTAGCTCCGCTTTACCTGTGTCGTCCAGGGGTTTGAACTCCACCCCAACAACCTCAGCAATAGCGGTCGCTTTTCGCCAAGACCCTTCTAGTTTTGGAAGTATCTGGACCTTATTGATCTCGTCGATATCATGTTGATATTGGCTATTTACTGAATCCAAACTGGCATAGTCATTTGGCAATCTTCTGGCATCGCCGAGCGTCATCGTCAGCTTCATTCCGCCCATAGCAACAACTGCCAATGCAATAAGCATCGGACTGGTAAAGGCAGGTTTTGAAACAGCCTTACGTTGCGTGTTTTGCCGTATAAAACGCTTAAGTTGAAATTTAATAACCCACCCCCTTCAACACGGGGCTGACATTAAGTTGATACTCAAGGTTTGCAGTAAGCTGCGATGTTACTCCATCTACCTTTTTGGAAAGGTCGATCGGGAACTTCGGCCGAGTTATAAATACGTGACCAGTTGTGAAGCTATTCAGTTGCCCGGTCAGTGTTGGCGAGCGCATTAAAGGGTCGTATTCAATCAATTGACTGATTCGAGTGATAGTTCCGGAATCATCAGGGATTACAAGCAGTCGTTCTTTGAGGAGCTCAGCGGCTCGCTGCTCAAGATCTCGGGCCTGAGCCTTTTTGGACTCATACTCGGCCATATTGATCTTGTACACGGTTTGCATTGCGTAGTTGTAAACGCCAAACGCAGCGGCCATCACGATGCAAAAGGATGCAGCCACGTACCAACGCTTTGTATGCTCGTGCTTTTGTTTTTCGTACAACTCGATACGAGTAAACGCAGGTGACGAAGGAAGCCGTAAGCTTCTAACGTCGACCTTAATCAAAGTTGCTTTTGCGAGTTCGTCATCGTAATCATCAGGAATGTGATTATCGAAGTACTCGGACGACTTCAGAATGTTTGCTGGGTCAGACCAATCACTCTGTGGAACCATCCGCAGATATTGACCACTGGTAGGGTCTGATTGAAGTGCTACAACTTCAGATAGACCAAGAGTTACCAGATTATTGGCAAACAAAATCTGCCAGAGGCCATAAACCGT
Organism: Pseudomonas silensiensis; assembly: GCF_050434865.1. Lineage (NCBI taxonomy): Bacteria > Pseudomonadati > Pseudomonadota > Gammaproteobacteria > Pseudomonadales > Pseudomonadaceae > Pseudomonas > Pseudomonas silensiensis. The sequence goes on along the minus strand of NZ_JBNDJH010000002.1, from coordinate 213,575 downwards.
AATCCCAGGATAGGAATCCCTATGTTTATGTAGCTCGTTTTCATCGATGTAGATTGCCGGGCGGCCATCAGCACCCCTTGGCTCGATCTCTGTGAAGATCTCGTTTTCAGAAGTAGCCGCGAGCGCATCTGTGCCGATGCTATCTCGGATGATGATGATTTCTTGACCATCAACTTCAATCGGTACGCCAAGCAGCAATTCAGGCATTAGTTAACGCCCTCTACCAGTGTAGGGGTGACCACCAGAACGAGTTCGCGGCGATCAAGGCTGTTGTTGATGCTCTGTGTCAGTGGGTTCAGGACTGCCTTGGTAACGAGGTTCTGCCAAGGCAACTGACGCAAAGCTTCGTTCATACGCTTGGTGATCAGGCCGCCGAGGTGGACTGACTTACCCGATGAAGTAATGAGCTGGGTGCTGAACTCTTTCAGGTTCACGCGTGGCGTTTGAAAGGAGAAGTCGCCAATCGCGATTGTGTCCGGGGCATTCAGGTTCGAAATCACCGGCCAGACGTCGACCAACAGTTTGTCATCCTCCAGAACTCGGACTGTCACGCTGAGTGTGACACCCACCTTCAGGCGAGAAAGCTTCGGTGTGACCGTCGCATTGCCGTTCTGGTCTTGAGACTGCTCAACGTCAACGATGTAGGTCAGTTCTTCACCGGCATAGATCTGCGCTGGTACGCCGTTGCGAACGGTGATGTTTGGCTGGTCTTTCAGCTCAACGCGACCGAACTCCTCCAGGAACCGAACAAGTACCGAAGCGTCAACGTGGTCGGATGTATAGGTACCCTTTACGTTCCAGAACGGATCTGTTGTCGCCGGCGAGGTGTTGAACAGCTGCAGGCCCAGCGGGTTGCCGTTGACGGTGGACTTAACCAGCAGGTTCCAGTCGATGCCCTTTTGGCGACCGTCGTCGAGAACAACGTCATAGGCCTCAATCTGAACGTTAACTACCTTGGTAGCTTCCGAGATTGCCCGCTTGAAGTAACGGTCCAGCACCTTCATCTTCGAAGGTCTGCCGCCGGCGGTCACGATGCCAACCGAGCGGATACCCTCGATATATGCAGGCACATCAGATGCGTCACTCACGCCAGGCATCGGAGCAGGCGTTTGTACGTCGAAGTTCAGGCCTGAATTGGGAATGCCCGGGGGCAGCGCAGCACCAGGTCGGCTGGCGATTCCCATTGGCGAATTGCCCGTCAGCTGAACGCCGCGGTTCTGGCCGACAGTGACGCCCAGGATCGACTTGGCGCCTTCCATGATCTTCGTCCACTCATCTTCCGACAAGTTGAAGCCGATTGTGTTGCCGGTGGTTTGACCACCCGTGTCTTCATCGCGGGCATTTGTATCACCTGCTTTCGCGCCGCGTGTCTGGGTCGATGCGATGACGTTATTCACGTTGCGAGTGGATGCGAACGTGGCCAAGTTCCATTCGTGGGTTTGGAAGTTCGTTACGGTGATTCGATTCCCATCGATCGTGATATCAAGGTCCAGAGTCCCTTCGATGTACTCGATGAAATCGCCGACACTCATCCCTTGAGCTGCAACGTCAATTGGGGTTTTAAGATCCACTTTCCCCTTTGGGATGATGGAATACCCCGGCAGCGTTTGTTGCAGTACCTCGCGAAGCGTGATGCCCTTTTGGGTCAAGAAAATCTGCTTCGATTTCGCCTCGTCCTCACTCCGAATTTCACGGACATAAGTGTTGCCGCGGAGGGCCTGCATTTTGTCCGTGGCGCCTGGACGCAAAGAGGAGTACTGCTCCTCCTTGTTGAACTCATACGAGCTTTGGCAACCGATCAACCCAGAGGCCAGGGTGATTGCAAGGGCGAGATGCTTGATCTTCATGTACTGGCCTTAATCCGGACGATCGGTTAGCAGGATCATTGGTTGAGGGTTCCCTTGAGGGTCCTTCAAATCCCAGAAGTATTTGAAACGGACACGGGTGTCGCGAATCTCAGACGTGAGAGCTCGTAGCGCGACGTCGCGCGATTCCGTGGAGATGAACTGGTAGCGGCGGGTTTCGAGTTCGGGACGTTTTTTAAAATCGGTTTCCACATCCCAACCAACAGGCATGATTCCTTGCACAATCTGTTTGATCGTTGCGCCGTCAAACTTGGCTGTTACCGGCTCGTTGAGAACAAAGGTCGGATCGATTCGCTCGAGGATCACGCGTTTGTGCGCTGCGGATTCGATAACCTCGGCATTGTTCTCAGCCAACATCAGCAACTGGTCGCTGTGAGCTTTGATGCTTGCGATGTCTGCGACCTGCTCGACCTTCACACGCTCCGCCTGTGCTTGTGCCTGGCGGTTTAGCTCAAGGGCGCGCTGAATCTCTGCTTGCTGGGCAACGAGATCCTCACGCCGCTTAGCCGCGGCACTGACAGCAGTCTGCGTTGCGGCCTTCAGTTGACGCTCGGTTTCAGCACGAGCAGCCGTCAGTGCCTGCTTGTTCTGATCCAATTCTTGAAGCGTCTGGCGGTACTTCCGTTCAGTGTCCGTTTCTTTGATCGACGCCACGGGGTCGTCAATCGACAGATCGATCAGCAGTCCTGGGTTGGGCTTGGTCTGTTGATAGTCGACCGGCTGGTTGATGTTTTGCGCACGTCCAGCTTCGAAGGACCGATCGAACGGGGACATGGCTTGATTGCGAGCGAGGGCGCTATCGCTATACCCATTCGCTGCAAACACCGATTGGCAACCGATCATCAGTGCCAGGATTGACAGTGCATGCTTCAAAACAAAATCCTTCAGGAGTGACTGTTACCCTAATAGTGGGTAGGCAGTGATCCAAATCCGTCGTTTTGAATGGCATCTTTCCTAAAAAACCTGCATCTTTTTTAGGTCCCTTCTCAGGTGAGTCAAAAATGAGCTCCAGCAGCACCATAAAATTGTCTTCGGGCTTGATCGCCCTCTTCACGATGCTCTGCGTTTTGGTGGGGGTGTATGCGTTCTACCTGGAGGAGGTTGGTGCTGCTCTCGATTACCAGGCGGATGCATTGACACCCACCTGGTTCATGATCAAGCCGCAGTTCGTGATTGACGAAATTTCCAACGGTGGTCCGTTCGGCACACTCGCCGCAATCGCATTGAATATTGTCCACACCGTTTTTTACGCCGGGTTTGTGTACTCGCTCGTTACCTTGGTCCTCGCTCGATTTTTCAAAGCGAGGAACAAGAAAGCCCCGTCGGCCAATCCGGATGAATTGAGCCCGGCAGCGACGGGTCTCTATCCGTGTGCGATTGAAGGCTCCACGATGATGGTGATGATTCCCGAGGCTAGGAACCCAAAGACCGGGGAGATCATTTCCGGGGTCCAAGACGACGATCCATTCACGCAGATATTCATGCGTTGCGACCGTAAGCCAATTGTGACCTCCAGAGCACCGGTAACCCCCATCGAGAAACTTCAAATCGCAGTTTATGAGCTACTTGAAGCCCATCCAACGACGCCGGCCAGTGTTGGCCATCATCATGCCGACGCAACCTTGAAAGATCATTCGATTGAACTGTCCAAGGCTGTTGTTGCTTACATGAAGGAGCGGAATTGGGAGGAACCTTTGGCGCGTGTAGCTGGCCTGGCTCATGACCTCGACAAACTACTCGCTTACCAGGAAAAGAAGCCGGGGACGTGGGTAAAGCGCAAAGACGCTACCCATCACAACACCTACAGCGCTTACCTGATCGCACAGCAACCAGAGTTCGCCCTGCTACCACCTGAGGATCGGTTCACGCTGACGATGGCGCTGCGGTACTACCACCAACCGAAGTTCCTTCCGATGAACGCAGGCGAGCGCGTAGATCGTTTGATCGGCGCTATCCGGCATGCTGACGGTACTGCGATCCAAACAGAAAAAGCCGCCGGCATCGTTAATGCTAAGGATGCGGTTAACACCACAACCATCCTTGAGAGCGCGATGGAGCAGTTCTTTGTCAGAGCGGACATCAATGGGTACCAAGGCTCACATAACGCGGCAGGCTGGACTAAGGACGCCCTGGAATTCGTTATTATTCCAATGTCCAGAATCATTGAAAGCATTGGTGAGTTTGTACCGAATGAGCTCAGTCGGCAGCTTCAGCTCAACGTTGACTCTCGGAACTTCAATCACCCTGCAACCCCAGTCCTGATCGACCTACTGACCAAGATGGATTTGCTGAAAACCAAGCACAAAGCTGACGAGAGCCCAACTGGTCGGTGGGATGTGAAGATCGGCATGAAGCTGTTCAAAGCGTGCGTGCTTCTCGACAAGGACCGGATTTCTGAGATGGTTCCGGCGATTGTTCCGAAGTGGGGAATGTCGGCCTACGACATCAAAGTCCAGCGGCCGACACTCGATAAAATGCAGAGTGATCCAGCCGCGGACGGGGAATAAGTTTCAGCATGCGAAAACTTTTCCCCGGTTACGATCGGGGAAAAAGCTCATTGGGTTCCCAGAATTCTCAACGCCGCTTCAGTACGAATAACCCTCTCCGCGCGATCACTCTCCCCCATCTTGTTCCAGCAATGGTAGGCCTCCTCATACAGCGCTTGGCGCTCGGTGATACGGCAGATTGTGGCCTTGTACTCGTCGCCAGACAGATAGTCGTCAGCGAATTGCTTGAGCGTTTCGTCGCGGCCGGTTTCCCAAAGTAGTGACACCACAGTGTCGATCGTCTGCTTCCGGTTATCGCTGCTGATGCCTATGTACTTCAGCTTCAGGTGACCGCGATCATCTCGATACACGTACTGGCCGAGGATCTTCTCGGCGCTGTCGTACTTCCCGATATGAACTGCCTGGTCAGCACCGGAAAGCTGGCTTTGATCCTGGAGATCGGTCACCGAAGGGCCGGTGCATGCCCCTAAGGACATGCAAGCCAGAAGAACGACCGCGGAGGCCTTGTGCATGGGTCACCCTCGGAAATGGTTTACGAGTGAGTAGGAACCGCCGGTACCGAACAGGAGGTTTTCCCGCGCGACCAGCTGCTTCAACTGAGCAGGTCGGGTACCGAACAGTTTGGCAACTTCTGGATAGGAAGCTTCCGGCACCTTCAAGAGGAAATAGGTCGCGATGTTTTTCAGAAGGTCTTTGGTAACCTGATCTGGCGATTGAACACCGCACCACACGCCCACACCGTACCCACGACCTTCGGTACCAATCCGGTTGAATGGATCGATTGGGGAGCCGGAGATCTCTTTGATGTGCTTCCCTTCGTCCGCAATCAAAATGTGGCTTGGGGAATCGGGGTTGTAGGAGTTGCGCTTTTTGGTCTCCATGATCCCCATGGCAAAAACCTGTGACGCAATGATCCGCATGATGACTTGCTGATGACGGGCATTGAGGTCCGTGAGGACATATCGATTGATCTTGCCGGCCTTCGGGCGAGACGGGTTGCCTGTGAATAGACGGCAATCCACCATCTCCTGGATGATGTTCTTGAGGCTGTACAGCGTTTCCTTCGACCAGTGCTCCCATTCCGCGCTTGGACCTTTTTTGCGAGCGCCAAGAGTTTCATAGGAGATCAGTTTTCGAGCATGACCCAGCAGTGTTGCCTCGAGATTCTCGCGAACTTCGACAACCTTTTCATTGATCGCAGCATCACCCTCCTCGGCGATCTTCATCCTTTCGATGGTTTTCTTGGCCTCCTTTTTGGCAGAGCCGAGTGCCTTGTAAATGTCTTGGACCGTGACCGTGTCGGTGCCGGCCGTGAGTGCGTTGAAGATAAGATCAATCTGGTCAAGTACGTCTTGGAACGTCGGGCACGGATTCGACCAAGTTGAAATATCGTCATGATCGATCTTGGCATTGGCAAAGACGTCTTTCAGGATATGGTTCAGGTAGTTGAGTTGCTTCACCCCCGCCTGGGGGTTAAAGATTTTGACCAGATCCCTGACCACGCCGATCGTGCCAAGTACACCACCTCCGTCCTCTGTTCTTGGCACCTGGAGCGGATTCAGGGCGCACCCATCAAGGGTGTAGTTGAAAACGATGTCATTGAAGTCATCAGGGCCTAGCTTGTCGCCCAATCCGGTGGCAGCGAAGTTTTCGTAGCCAAAGTCGCCCTTGATATCGATTACATGCAGGGTGGTTCCGCGGTTGTGGACCTCGGCAGCCATGTGATGGATGGTGTGCGTTTTACCGGCACCAGACCCACCCAAGAAAATGATGTTGAAGTTCGAGACTGATGGATACGACCAGTCAATCGATTCGCCACGAGTATCCATGCCAATATGGATTAGATCAGCATGGGTCTTCCGTATGGCTCGGGCTAGCGTTGAAGGTGCGGATGCTGAAACTTGATGCATTTTATTTTCTCTAGAAATGCCAGGTCATCCTTGATGCGCTGCGGCAACAAGGTTTGCCCGTCTACCCGGTGATAAGGGAATTTGCAGGTGCCACATTTGTGGTCTTCGGTTCTCAACTTCGCGGAGTTGCCGGCGGTGTCTGCGACCACGGCAAACGATTCCTCTTCCCCACATTCGCACTGGATCAAAATTCCGCCTTTGCTAAGGCGAACCGCGCGATCGTCAAACTCGCCCCTCACCTTGGGCAAAGGCTCTGAATCGGGTTGGAGTTTGAACACAAGGTGCTGCCAAGCATCGTCGTGCACCTTATCGATCGTGAAGCCGTCGACCTTGGCTCTTACGCCGTGCAGGACATGAGCAAGCTCGTGCGGGATGACTTCCCTCAGCATCGATTCGAAGTCCTGCATCAAGTACAAAGCCTGCAGGTTGATCCGCACGATGCCGTGTGGCTGTCCTCGAATGAGGATCACGTCTACGTTGGAAGATGAGTGCTCGACCAGTGAGTAGTCGAACCGCAAGTCGACCCAGACGTCTTGGCCTGGGAAGTCGACCTTGGTCAGCAGGCGGCTGACCTCCTTCGCGGCTTGAATCTCGCGGGGGTACTCAGCGTTATGCTGGGTGATGAGGGGGAATTTGAGGTTTTCTGTCGTCATACCCTAATAGTGGGTAGGGACTGACCCAAAAATGCGGTTTTAGCCCCGGCCTGATCGAACCAAGGCGTGAATCCGGTCCCATTCTGTGAAGTCGCCAGAGTTTCCCGCTTTGATCAGGCGATCCATGGCTTCAACAGTCGAATTCTCTTGGATGTACTGAATCGTTTGAATGTCCTTCTCCGGCCATTGATTTTTGCCAACCCCGAATACGGCCTTTTTGATCCTGGCCACATCAGGTGCTATGACGACCGGCGCTGACTGTGTCGGCATTGACGGCGCTGTTGGCTCTTGAATGAACTGCCCCTGGTCCGAGTCCGTCGTCTCAGCTTCAGTAAGTCCGCTCACCGCCGCGCGCGCCGGTGGCTTCCGGGGAAGCATGTGGTGCACAAGTGCTGTGTCCGACATAGCCGGATAGAGAAGCCTGGCCAAGGCAACGCAATGCATCTGAATATGGAAAATATCTGTGTCTGAAAGGCCAACATCAATTTGTCTGTGGCCCTCACCTGGCGAGAACTCTGTGGCTCGCAACGTCAGCGGGAATGCTCTGTCCGTTTCAAATCCGGAGATCTGCCTTGGATTCGTGCCCGATCGAACAAGATCATGCGTGAATCCGGGCTGAGCGCCTATTAGCCAGGCGTAGAGATGCCGGCACGCACCGATATCGAGGGTCAAACTGATCCTCTCCTTGTCCTTCGCCAGAAGATAGCGACCGTGCACCTTGTGGCTGAACACTAACTTCAAACCGGAGTGGGCCTTCACCGCCCGGCGCGCCTCATCAACCTCGTTACGAATGTACAGGGCCACACCAAGTCCAGCATTGCTGAAGACTTGGTGCGTGCTCAGGTGGATGCCGGACTCCGGCTTCGAAGGATTCACCGCGTTGTACACCCACACGCCATCCTCCAACCTACCCTTGAGGTACTGCTCGTGCGCCGCGGCAAAATCAATCAGCAATTCGGTTCTCCTGAGTACTTTGGCCTGAACAGCCTGTGGCAATGCTGATCAGGATAACGGCATTCACGCCAGGTGAAAGGTGCTTCCGCATGCGAGAAATTACTCAATCCAATTGTCGGGGCGCTGCAAGGATTGAGTCCATCAAGGAGAAGCCTCGGCTTAATCCAAAAGATCATGCTGCGTTGGTTTCCTCGCCTCGATATTGAATGGTCATGTCCTTCCACCCACTTAATAAATGCCAGGCAGCCGAAAGCCCACCGAGTCCGTTTTTAGGCGGTCAGTGTCTGTAGTGGAGGATTGGGGTGGCGTTCACAGGTGCGCAGTTCAGAAGGGCCTTGGCGGCCGTTATAGGCTGATCAGCGTTATTGCAGGGGGATGGCGAAGGGGCAGCAGAACTGCCGCCCCTGAGTGCGTGCCAGGTACACGCTCGCCGTCTGAGGATGCAGTGCAAGGGGTCATAGGAAATAGCCTCAACCCCTGAACTGCCGCTGCATCATGCCGCCAAACAAAGGCGGAAGTGTCTCAGTCGCGACGACGCCTAAAAATGTGTTGCAGAAGTCCTCATCCGAAAAGAGCACCAGTACATGGTACCCAGGGTGTGCCATCTCCTCAGCCTGGCTGAAAGCGTAGTAGCCCTTGCCAGGACAAATCCCCTCCAGCATCACATTCCAAAGCTCGATGGTATCGCGAACGGATTCAAGCGGCACCGAGTCAGGGAAGCAAAGTATTGGGGCGTCATGGCGGGCAATGATGCCTTCAGCGCCGTTACGAAAATGGCCCTCGTAGGAGAAACCGTAATCTGCAACTGTATGGGTCATTCTGTTGCTCGGAATACTCATCATGCGACACCTCAACTCTGATGGACGGGGCGGACGCCACCTCCAAACGCCCTTTCACAAAGGTGCTTGGAGGTGACGCCCGCTCCTCCCATCAGGGAGGAAGCGGTGTCACACAATCAGTTACGACAACAGCCCGATCGCGATTTCTATGCCGCTAAACAGCACTTGCGAAACGGAGTAGACCAGACCAGCAATAACGAGATACCAGCCGAGCGCACGAGCGGTTCGACTGGACAAATCGGCATCCTGGTACATATGAAAATACTCCTGATCATTGGCGTTGGCTGGGCCAACAACAAGATTAAGACCATCTTCTTGATTTTTTGGAATCCCTAACAATTTTCTTGCGTCATAGTTCAACGCAATCCCATCTTTAGGAATTCCTTTTTCCCCAGCTTGAACAGAGGAGCCCAGAGCACGGATGATTAAAACTCTTCCGTTATCGGCGTTGTAGATCTTGATCAGCCCTTTACGACCAACCAGACCTCGACGCGTGGACATATTTCCAACGCTCACAATATGGTAATTGCAAAGCCGGGCGAATGACTCTTTCGCATCATCCCCCTTCAGGGAGAAGAGCTTGGTCATCGTATGATTAACCGCCGATGGTCGCGCAACGAAATGGTGCTGAATTGGAAACGGATCAAACATCTTGATCAATCCCCAAACACCCTTTGCCGCAGCAATTACAACGGTATCAACCAGACCAATTACTTTCGATTTCAGCGTAGTAGTCATTGTTTCTCCAGAATGGGGGCCGGACCCCATCTCGCACACCATCTAGGTGGCTGATAAATGATTTCAGTAAACGCCGGCAGCGTTACTGGATACATCTATTAGTTATCGTCAAACTCGTCGCTATCAACATCCATCAAAGAATCCATAAGATCCTCAGAGACAGGCGCGTTTGCTTCAAGTTCGTCTTTTTTCTTTCGAGCAGCTGCTCGCATGTCCCGCATCTGATCCCTCTTTGTAAGGAATCGGATTGTCTCGCCCTTACGGGAGTTGTCGATAAAGTCATGCTGCGCAACCACTTGCAAAAAAGCCTGCAAGCAAGAATGCGCATCTTCATCGTCCTCCATCAATTTCAAACGCGCATGAAGCACCGCAACTGAATTGACGACAAGCCATGAACATGGGTCCGTAAACAACGGTTCAATCGAATCCCTTGCGGAGTTCAATATCAGTTGTCGAGTTAAGTCTCGGAGGAGACTGCCCTTGGGGCCGAAAGGCCGGGCCCCCTTGAACGGCTTTCCAACGCGCCGGTATACAAACCCCAACTCGTTAGTAACCCATTGACCATCTTTAACGACTGGAGCCAGCCCAAGAGCTATTTCCAAACGTTCGATGGTTGCATTGTCAGATCGTGTATCTGATGTCGAGGTAGCTTCCGCAACTTCTCTTTCAGCCACTTCCTTAATGCCAAGTAGGTACCCCGAAGAGGACCAAAGCGCCTTACGGTCAAACACCACTTTCGTGGTGACTTTCCGCTCGGTTTGATTTCTAACAGGTGCTTGACGAACTGCTTCGCCAAAGAGATCGACTTGCATAGTGCGCTCCTTGGGCGCACCACTCCCCTGACGGGGTGTGGTGGCCCGTCAGGGGTGGGATCAGGAAGTGGATTAGAGCCAGTCGAACAGCGACTCAGTTGGAGTCGGTTCCACGTAGGCTGGTGTGCTCGATTCAGCGGCCGGGACCGTTTCTTCTTGCTGACATTCAACTACAGGACTTACCGGGACCGAGGCCTCGACAACTTCCGCTTCAACCGGTGCCGAAGCACCAGCGGTTGCAGCTACAGTCTCTGCGGGGGCAGTAACTGCAGCCTGTGGTTGGGTCATTACCAAAGATTGTTGCGACGACACGAGCGGCTGGGCCGCAGTTGCCACCGAGGCATTTGCGGTTTGTGTAGCAACCACTTGCACAGGGGTTACCTCAATCAGCGGCAAACCTTTCTCCAGGCGTTCCCAAACCAAAGTCTGGTCACGCAGAGAGGTGAGGCACTGTTCAAAGTTCCTGAATTCAGAACCAGTCAACGCCCCAGATGCCGGCAGCTTGTCCATTTGCGCCTTGATGGCGTCATGGAGCGGACGGATCAGCTTATGGATGAAAGCCAGAGACTCCAGCTTTGTCACCATCTGCTGCGCGCGACGAATCGTGCGAGGGTTGAGTTGAATCTGACCGGTACTGGTCGTGCGATCTTTCTTCGCCACTAGTTTGAGGATCTCAAACGCCTCCTTGCAGATATTCTGCACAAGTGCGCCCATCACCCCATCCCGCAGAGCAACAACGCTGTCGCGCTGTGCACCCATTAGCTCAGGATCGAAATCACCTTCATCCAACGAGATGATAGTGACGACGTAACCGAACTTTAGGCTTGCGGATACCTGCTCCCAGGAAGGCTGACGCTTCATCAAGTGCTCAGTCAGTTTCCCGACAAGCACTACATCAGCACCAGCTTTGATTGCAGCAGCCCCAATATTCAACAGGTGCTTTTCGCACATATCTTTGTATTTAGGACCATCTACTGCCAACTGTTGATTCCAAGCATCTTTGAGTTTATTCAGCTCAGCAATCTTAGAGATTGCCGAACTGCGGCTGTTGACCCCACCCATAGAGGTACGGATAGAGCCATCTTTATCCAACTCACCTTCAGCTTGCTCACGGATGCGGTGGTAAGAGCGAAGGAAATCCCGAGGGAAAATCTTCTCGCTCATCATCTTCCGAGTTGCCTCTGGAAGTTCACCAACCACAATACCGATTTCACTTAAGTCGATCTGACGATCTTCCGAAATGCACGAGATGAGAAGGTTGATTACAGCTACTTTGGTTTCTTCAGTTTTTGCAACGATTTGTACAGCGCTGTTTACGTTTGTCATGATTTGTTTCCTCGCACCCGCCGTACCACGGGGCTAATTAAATAACACCCGGGGCACGGAGCCGGGTGTGTTTCGAGACCAGAGATCTCGAGCAAACACCCGGCGTGAGCCGGATGTTTGATCCAGCTCACTAGGAGAGGTGAGTCCCATTGCTGGGACTCTGAAGAATGGAACCGATTAATAGCGGCCCAACACTTCTAACTTTTTACATGATCGATATACGATTTTGCCCGCTGACCTGTTTCGAACCACATTAGAAGCAATGGGTCTTCACAGATTTCAGCAGGGGGGGTGTCATGCTGTGACGCATTGAAGCCAGCATTGCACGCCGCCTGGATAGCAGGGCGAATATCAATAAACGCAAAGCGTTGTTTATGAACATCTAGAAGTTGGCTCATGCTTTTATCTCGCACCCGCCGTGTCGGGGCTTTAAATTTCAAAGACCTGGTCACGGAGCCAGGTTTAGTAAGGCTCTAAGAACCTGACAAAACACCCGGCCTGAGCCGGGGGTTTAGTCCAGCTCACGAGGAGATGCGCTACGGCTCTTGCGAGTCGTTGAGTTACTTTTAGTGTTTGTGGTTTACATCAACAGGCGCTTGGCTTCAGCAATCAGCACTGGGCCCACTTCGTCAGCTGTTTTGGCGCAAGCAAATGGGATATTGGCGTTGATAAGCCAATCCGTACGGACTGACTCACCAATAACCAGGTACACCACACGGATGCCTGCACTTTCACAGAAACGAGTCATTTCTACGGCCTTATCAACACAGCTAGGTGCACCATCAGTCAGTACAAATTGCACTTTCTTTTGAGCATCATGTGCCATCAATCGACGGCCAGCGTGAAACACTGCTTCACCGATAGGGGTGTGATTCCCACCGGCAATTCCGCGTAATCCGCCTATACGTTTAACCGCTGTCAGATGGTCATCTCCAAAGGAGCGAACCATTGTCATCAGGTCACCCTTGCGTGGTGCGAAGCCGAGAATTTCACGTGGGGTTCCGATTTGGTTTAGAACCTTCTCGAAAATCAGAGCTGCTTGAACGATTGATCGCGCGATGCTTGGGACTTCAACGGGTTTTTCCTTAGAGGCTGCACCGGCCTCAGCATTCCCCTTTACAGCGACGGGGGTATTGCTTTGATTCCGGCGTTTTCTCTTCGGGATACCATTTTTCTCGTCCAAATAATCCTTATCTTCCAGATCCAAGGTGGAACCTGACAGATCAACGACAACCGATATTGCAGCGGTAGGACGCTCCACTTCTTCCTTTTGAATAAAGATGCGGGTGTCGCCCAGACCAAGGCGGTAGAGATGATTTTGACCCAGGCCACCGCGGTGAGATGAAGCCTCCTCCGCTTCCTCCTGGTTCATCAGATAAGCCTGCAATTTAGTCGCCAGCACTTGGACCTTTCGACCCAACTTGCTTTCGACAACACGGGCTTCAGCAGCGTCTTCTGGGCATACAGCAATCCCATCGACAACTTCCTTCTTACCTGCACCACCACCAAAACCTTTTTCTGATGGTTTACCAATTGCTTTACCGTCGATGACGCACTTTGGCGCCAACGTTTGCCCTTCGTAGTCCGGATTTTTCTTTGCTGCAACAGAGTCGGAAATGCCTTGGATCACAGCACGCTTATCAAAGATTTCGCGTTCGCCGAGACCATTGGCATTGATGATTCCGTCAACGATGTCCTTCAGTGGAGCGCCAGGGGCACCAACACCTTGACCACCGCCATTTTGTCCGCCCGCAGCGTTGTCCTTCCCGTTACCTGCTTCAGCTCCCTTACCTGGTTGGTCGCCGCCCTGAGGCTGCGATTTCCCTTGTTGGTCACCTTGGCCACCCTTTTCACCAGGCTTACCGTCAGAGTTGCCGCCAGATTGCTCAGGCTTCTTCTCATCAGGCTTGCCACCACCTTGGCCTTTTCCAGAATCGCCATTCGGTGATTGCTCACCAGACTGGTCTTTCGGTTGTTGGCCATCCTGCCCTTCCTTTTTCTTCTTCTCGTCTTCGTCACTCAGCGCTTTCAGCATCGCCATGATCCGGAGCGTAAGCGCGCCGGCATGAGGTGTTGATTGAACACTGGGAAACTCGTTGAAGAGAATCTGATCGAGGTTGTTCCGAACGTTCTCGGCGTGCTCACCGAAGTGTTTATCGAAGTTAGCAGTCACCATCGCAAGTGCGGGGTCGTACTCACTCCAAGCACGAGAAAACAGGTAGCAGAGCGTGTAACAGGCCACAGCTTCAGCAGGTGAAGCACTGCCGTCGCGGAACTGCTTACGCTCAAACATGATTTCAGCAGATTGCCGGAAATAGGCCTCTGCTTCACGGGTCATACGGGATTGTTTGTTTTCCATATATACGTCGTCTACAGCGTTCAGCAAGAAGCCAGCGAACTCTCCATGCTGCGCAGTGAACGCTTGGTAATACGGAATATCGGACCAACGAATATGACCAATCTCATGCAAGCCATCGGACTTGAACAAGATCAGGTCTTCTTTCGTGAGGTTTACCGGCAAGCTCGGCATCCAAATGGTTTTACCATCCGTTTGCGCCGGTTCATTTTCACCGATGATGAACTTGATTCCTGTGTTGCTGGCTTGAAGCCTCAGGAATGACATCCAACCTTCGGTTAATGCTTGAGCACTGTGCATAGTCATAGCTCCCATAATCATTCTCCTACCCGGATCGCACTGGCGGCCTGGGAGTGCATTTGCGCTTTGCCACGAAGCATCCGAAGAGTTTCCGTAGGTACACGGTGTTGCGTGTGAATGACGATGTCGGCATGAGTAGCAGCAGCCTTCCGATACCAGATCGCCATTTGACGGTGGTAGCGCTTGAGGACTGCGACGGTAATTGCTTTGAACAACGTGGTAGCTGCTTTCATGGTGTTTCCTCGCACCCGCCGTGCCGGGGCATTAAAAAACTACACCCGGGCACGGAGCCGGGTGGTGTGAGTTCGAAGAACTCGACAAACACCCAGCGTGAGCTGGGTTTTTGGCCAGCTCTCAGAGCAAGAATGCTGCCCCCGAAAGGGCAGCACTTTTCACGTCACAGCATATCCACAATCAACTCAGCTTCGAGCCTATGCCGAGCAGCCTGGTGGCGTACTACAGCATAATCAGGCTGGGATACCGCCTTACAAGCAAATCGTCTCGCCTTTCGGCTGTAGATCTTTGCCTGGATTTGGTGGTAGCCGCGCAAGGCGGTGCCGATCCAGAACTTGTTCAGGGCAGCATCGGTGCGAGCAATTACGTTTTTCAGTGCTTTCATTTCAGACAACCTCTCCCCTGCCGTGCACAGGGAAATTGAGAAACAACCCCGGGCACGGTGCCGGGATGTGAGTTCCAAGAAACTCGAACATTTACCCGGCGTGAGCTGGGTAAATGCCCGGCTCAAGGAAAGGATGTGGCTCATATGAGCCTTGTGATTAGAGAAAGAGAAACAGGTCGTTATCTTCGTTTACTTCGACTGGAGCGGCTTGAGGCTTTATTCCATGGACCAAGTCCAGAAATTTTGGGTTTTCGCGGTACCACTGAAGTGTTGCCACATCAGAGGAGTGAAACGAACGCTGTGCGGAGAATTTCCATTCTTGATCAGCTGAAAAGCTGATCACTGCACCTGCCTCTATTGCACCAGCTAAAAAAGCCCGGACATAGAGATCCAATACAGATTCATGGGTTTGCATGCGCCAAAGCCCCGTTCCGCTCGGAAGCAGTTGGGTGCTGTTTAACATGCCACGTTCCTCGCACAACTCCTTCGCCTTGAGTGACATGGTTTCCCACATCCTCAAATCGGCCAGGCCGAAGCTGATGTCTCTCTCCTTAGAGGAAAGCAACACGCTTCGATCCGTCACCTTGAGCTTTACCCCAGCTCCACCTTTCGACAGCACCGCATGAACACTCTTCAGCTGGTCAAGACCTGCTCGAAAATGCTCATCGGCACACTCCTTTACGTGGGCATAAATCCCTCGCAGCGCTTCAGGAATTTCTGCCTGATACGGATTTTCTGGAACCTCAATGTTCGAGGTGTCGTAAGGCGCGAGAAGAAAGCCATCGGCGCGAGCGCCGGCGATCTCCTCACAAAGACGCTCCCAAGCGTCATCAACGCTGGGACAAACGCAGTCCAATTTCTTGGTTATTTTTACTATGCCGGCACTTTTGATGCCTTCATAGAGACGTACAGACCTCTCCCCCGCCAGCACGAAGCCGGCGAGGAAGTTACCTTTGGCGTTCACTACGTAGAACATTGCTGCTCTCCTTATGCGACCGCTTTTTGGGCTTCGATGTTGCGCTTGATGAATGCGTCTGCTTGAGAAGCAACCGAAATCGAATACTCCTCAGGAAGGATGAGATCGCGACCAAAAGTGGCCTTGAACTCATTCATAGCAGCAACCTGATCAGACTCTTCCAGGTTGGTGTAGATCGCATCAACGAACGAATCATCGAGGTCACCGTACATCATCAGCTTGATTGCCCAACGCTTGATTTCGCGGAATGAGATGTTGTCGCTTACCTCATACGACGCGAATGCTTTGCGGAAACGGAAAGCAAATTCGACCATCGATTGAATATTGAAATCACTCACCGAGGTCTGCAGCTTCTTCTTGTTCGCAAAGGCTACCGATGCTCCTTTCAGAGCCATCATTTCCTTCTCAGGTGTCATAAAGCCCACCTTAAGGGATGTGAAACGGCTACGCACTGCAGCGTTCTGCGTGTTCAGACCGACAAAACGGGGATCACGAGATTGCTTGCCACCTGTGTTGTCCGTTGCGAACAAACGGAACTGAGGATGGCGCACGATATTCATCCCGCCTTTCATCGAAAGAAGATCTTTCGGGTCCAGATTTGGGTCGATACCGTGGTGTTTGAGCGAAACCAGATCGTCACCCTGAAGGATGTCGTTGATTCCGACCAGAACACCTGGGCGCAGTGTGCAGATTTCATCAATCAGGCAGGTCAAACCATGCCGGTAGGCATAGCTCAAAACACCATCAACAGCCTTAACGTCGCCGTCCTGAATGGTCTTGCAACCAAGCAGGTAGCTATCGTCAACACCGTTGCTGCCAGTGATGCCAATCATCGGTTTATTCAAGCGTGCATGCAGCTGGGTCGCAAAGGAGGTTTTACCCGTCCCTTTCTCACCAACCAACATGATGCTGTCGCCGCAAGCCATGCTCAGCAAAGTCCGGCGAACCAGATTTTCGGTGAACACGAAATCATCCTGAGTAGCGGGAGTCAGCGGGTGACGATCAACATTGATTGGCAGCATAGCTACCCCTTTGATCTCGTCCGAAAACCCGAACAGCTCATGAGCCGGCACCATTTCCTTTTTTGTTTCGCGGATTACAGAAAGGTGTGCAGCTTGGATTTCAGCAACAGTTGTGTGTTGAGCTTGAGCTTGAGTGTTGTTAGTCATGGGTATTTCCTCGCACCCGCCGTGCCGGGGCAATAGATAGTTAACACCCGGGCACGGAGCCGGGTGTGATTCGAGACCAGTGATCTCGAGCAAACACCCGGCGTGAGCCGGAGGTTTGATCCAGCTCACTAGGAGGAGATGCGCCCACTTGGGGCGCATCCGGACTACAACATCAGGTTCAAGCACCAGGTAGGTGACATGAACCTTTGATTATTAATTGGCCACACGAGTACCCAGTGGTATCGCGTCCTCATCATAAAACTGATGAGCAACCATGCTCTGTTTGACCAGATCGACCGACACCCCGAGTCGGCCAGCAAGCTGGTCGATTGAGAGGTGCTGATCAAGCTGCAAGTCATTTGCAGCAGTCCAGAACGAACGCTCAGTCAGAGGCTCAACAGGATAGGCATGGGGTGTCTCCACCACCGCTGCTGTCTCAATGCCGGTCTCATTCTGGTTGTCATAACGAACTCCATGCTCAAAGCCGCGGGCCCACTCAGCGTGGTCCCACGAACCCGAAGGCCAGGGGTTGTTATCGAGACAACCGTTCGAAAGCGAAGCCTTACGGCCGAGCTCCCAAGCAGTTACCTCTTGGTTTAAGCCAAAGATCACAACGATATAACCGGCAAGGCCGATCATCGCTGTATTCGATTTAATGCTCGACATAACAAAACTCCTAACCCGCACCGGCGGGTTCAAATTAATGACCCGCCACCGCCAGGCGAACCTGATGGCTTTAATGTTTCTCGGTTTGGATTTCGGTGTAGCTGTTCTCAAGGTCGCCCCAAAGTTCTGGGTCGTGACCAACTAACCAGCCATTACCCCAGGCATGCCCTTCTTGCGACATGTAGTGGTATGGGTTCTCGTCGTGTTTGATCCCTTCTTGTCCAGCCGTTTTGCCTTCTTTAAATGCCAGCATGATTGCGCTCCTACCCGCTGCAGTCGGGAGATAAATAAATAACGCCCGTCTGCAGACCGGGCGTGGAGTTGCCCGGTACCAGCTTATTTGCTGGATAGGTAACCGTGGTGTTGGAATTCCATCTTGGCAGCGGCCAGTGCGACCACGAGCAGAACACTCGTGAACAGACTTAAAGCCGTAAGCCAAAATGGCATGTGAATCCCACGGTAGAAGAACAGATACAACGCGTAGCCAGTGATACCCCACTTAACCTTAGATGCAACTTGCAGCGATGGATACATCACGACAGCAAGCCACTTCCTCGCGGGGGTTCCCATCCCGATAGTCTCCAGAAGCAAAGCAAACAGGAGGCTACGGAAATACCGTTTGAAAGGCCCAGCAACAACGTTGGAAATTTTCGGCACTGACGTCACAACGGACTTCAATTTGATACCGAGATTAGAATTTTTAAACATGGTGTTTCACCTCTTATAGTTAGATTTTATTTTTATAGAACCAGCGAACTGGAAACCACAAAGGAACCTAACAACCCAAGGGTCGATTAGGCCCTTGGTGGGTGAAGCAAAGAAGCATGCCCTATTGCTAGGGTGTCAAAGGAAGAAAAGTTTCTTCTCCTTCTTTTCGCAGTAGTCGCAGTACATGAACAGCCCGAAGGCCACGCATAACACCATGAGAATCACTGGGAATGACATAGCTATATCCTTTAGAAGTTATGGGATTCTTACGTCTCCGAATTACTCATTAAGGGCTACGGCCTCTTCTTTTACCACGTCGAGACTTGCGTTTTACCGAAGGTCTCTTATTCATAGTTTTTTTCCTGCTTTTGCTCCTTGTGGAAGATTTAGCCATCATCACGGCTACCATCAACACAGACACAACAAATACGATTCGTTGTTCGGTTACGGACCATCCCTCAAACAAGGAGGTTGAAGCAGTACCCATGATTGCTGAAATGATAACCAGCATCAGGTTTTTAATGTACGTCATACAGACCTCCATTAGTTACGCCGTCGCGTGTTAAGTGAATAACACTCCCAGGGCGTCCCGCCGGAAGTATTAACTTCCGGCCCGAGGGGCTGGATTTAGCCCTTCGCTTGAAGGAACTGCGGTACGCTGCAATCTTCTTCTTCGAAGATGATTGCAAGCTGATTTTGTTTTAGGACTCGTTCTTGAACCCGTTTTTCCAAACGTGACTCGAGTTCCTTCCTCAACGCATCACGCTGAAAAGGCGCTACATTACGAACCCAGCTGCCCAAATAATGCGGCTTACCTTCAAACCCGTTCCGCATACTCGCGGAGAGGAGTCGATGGGTCAGCACTTGCGAATTTGGGCACCACACAATATTTATACCTTCTGCACCATCCGAGCTAATAATCAACTCAGAGTTAGCAGTGATGTATTGCATCCGATCAAAGAACCGAAGCTTTTTGAGTTCGTCAGACAGAAACTCACCTTCCGCCAAATAGGACGCAACGGCCCGATTTGCAAGCGCACGGCTAGCATCTACAACTTTTCTCGCATCAACAGCTCGTTGAGCATACCGCTCCATCCGATAAGACTCTCGCATAAGGTCTCCAATGGGCAGCACTCTCCCGTAGGGCAAGTGGTGCCCTACAAGTTAGGAAATGATCAGACCAGGTCAGCAATTGTGTACCCGGTCGGAATTCTAAAGCCACGCAATGAACCTTCGAGACAAACACCCGCAAAGTCGCACCTTCCGGATTGACTGTCACATGGTGAGTTGTATGCCGCACCCGACTCACGAGGAAATTCCCCACGGCGAATACGAGCAGCCACACCTCTTGCAATGTCGAAAGCCTCTTCGACGTCACTAGGGGTCCTGGTAGTCCATTGAATAGGCGTCCACACAGCGTTAGCTAAGGACTCAGAATCTTGCTTTGTCATGTTTGGCTTCAACCCGGAGGCGAATCCACACAGTTTTGGCTCCCTGATCCCAAGCTGCTGACAGGCCAACCTCACGGCTTCCCAGTAGTACGTAAGTTGCAAGGAATACCGAGCGAACAAACGTCCTTCTTTTGCGGCTGCCGTTTTCCAGTCAAGGATGATGGTGTCACCGATATCCGCTAACACCTCTCCTGTTTCAGGGCAGATGATTCGCTTCTCGGCGATCCCAACAAAGTCGATGACCAGATTGATAAAGGTGTTTGGCCCTATCTCAAGCTTGAAAGCCCCTTCAATAATCACAGGCCGAAGCCCGAGATTGATAAAGAATGCAGGAAACTGCAAAGCCAGTTTCTTACCAATTACCTCAGTTACTTCCCGAGTTTTGGATTTGGCCATACTGATCAACTTGCCAACGGAAAGCTCATGGAACTTCCGAGCAAATAGACTCGCCATATCCGCTTCATCGATGTAACCCTTAATAAACCCCTCAATCACCCAGTGCAAGGCAGAGCCAAACACAAGATTCTGTGGAGTCGCTTGGGGTTTAACTTTGGCGCGGTAGTATCCAAGTGAACGCATGCAAACCTGAGACTTCAGGATTTGCGATGGCGAAAGATTAACTACGAAATCATCCGCAACGGGGTTGAAGATGTACGCAGGATTAAGAAATGAAGTCATGCTCTCACCTAAATTGGGCGCGCACGACAAACCCGGAGGCAGTGTGTTTGCCCCCGAAGGAAATTTCTGATTTAGAAGACTGGGTCTTCGGATTGTTGTTCTTCAGCTTTGAACTGATCGTCATCCTCGCCGGCTAAAAAGTGCGCTTTCGCGGACTCAAAAGCTTCAGAAGAAGGCCTTTCCCAAAGAGGAGGGGCTGAAACAATCTTAATTTCGTAAGTCATGAAGATCCTCCTATATCCCCGACTGCACCAGGGATAAGCTCAAAAAGAGTACCCGTGCAGGGGATGGCTATAAGCCGGAGGTGCCTTGATCGATAGCTAAGGAATCAGCGGTCGATACGGCAGAGATACACGATCCTGGGGCAAATCTACTGAAACGCGAACGTGACAGGAAATGCCTGGTATCTCAGATGCGGAACGGTCAGAAAAACGACGATTCCAAAATGGTTCCAATAACGTCTGTGTTCATCAAATCCTGCAGTAGCAGTGACTCGAATCGCACCCCGAAAAACACCGAAGAAAGACAACGACGTAGTTCAGGTCTGCTCTCATAGAGGGCAAATGGGACACGTCATTTCTACCGTAAGCCAGATCAGTCGTCAAGCGGGACAAGTCGCTGGTTTCTCAGCTAGACGGCGATCGCGTGCGAGGCCATCTGAAGAGCATTTAGAGGTAGCCCGGGATGATCAGATCGGAGCCTCGGAGCCCTGAACTTGGTTCTGCGCTTTGTGGTGTTTTCTGAGGCTGCTATTTGGAACGGCACAGGATCAATCTCTCGTGAGAGGCTGTAAACCATCCCAGCTACGCGGACGCGACGTTCGCCAGGAGTGCCCGTCACGCGTTCAACCTGCGTTCTTGCAACGAGCACTACTCTGTTGACGCGCATCAGGCCCGGCAGTGTCCTTTCGAGGTGAACGAGCCTTACCCTTACTGGCAGATACCATTTCTCCCTGCTCCTTGAAATTGCTACCACTCGGTTCTTCTCGAGGATAAACACCAGGGCATTCTCGATAGCGGCGGACTCGAAATCGTCAGGAAGCTCATCGCGTGAAAGCCTGTATTTCTGCCCCGCAGCATGTACGCACCGCTCATCACGCGTCCCAGCTACCCGCTCAACATGCCGCCGGGCAACAAGGACCGAGCGGCTTACCCGCATCAATCCCGGTATCGAACCCAACAACTCCTTGAGACTAATCCGGTCTGGCAGAACCAAATACTCATCGCCGTTTGCCATTACTCCATGCACGTATTTTGATTCTGCCTTGAAGGCCACAAACTCTGCGGCATCCACCAAGGAGTGAACCAGATTTCGATAGCAGCGTAGTTGCATCATCCCTCCACTTCTTTAGCGCGACTGCGCGCGCAGACAATTTCGACTGACTGGAATCTACGGCAAACAGGTCGTGCCAGAAGCCCGCTCCGTGGGATGCCATGGAATCCGAGCCTGGGGACTAGAGGGTAGTTGGGCGGTGATACCAGGGCCGATGCCGGCCAACAACCTACACACCTTGAATGGCCAACGACCTGCCCTCCCCTCCCCTTTCGATCTGATACCAGCGCAACTACCGTGATCACAATCGTCGCGAATGGACCAAAACTGAGCAACTCAAAATGAGGGATGAAATTTCAGCCAGAGCTGCTGACTATTCCGCGCGAATCATGAAAACAAGGCGAAAAAAAACCCGGCGAGCAAATAAGCTCGTCGGGTTTTTCTCAGCGTTCACGCCACCTCAGTAACCGCTTGGGTGCACTCAATCGAGCGCTTCTTCGCATGTCCTGTAGGTGTAAACACACCGCCACTGATGGCACGGGTACGCAGGTAATCAAAACTGTCATCAATGGGCATATCAAGCACACCCTCGGCGACGATTATGTCTTCCCAATCAGGACCCTTTGCTTCCTTCGTGGGGTTCGTATCCGGCACCATAAAGCACACTCGTTTACCTTGACGCATAAGCTCAAGAAACAGCTTATACATGTAGGTTTGCCCGTCCCCTGGCTTTTGCCGCTCTTCGTTGTAGGGGTCATGATCTGACCACAACACAACGTCATCGTACTTGGCAGGGTCCACATACATACCTGGAAGCGTGGTGCAGCTGTTGCCAGCTTGAACCGACTCGCCAGTTACCTTGTGAATTGCCCAGCCTTTCTCAACACCTTCGCAGATATGCAGAGTTCTGCAGCCTTCGACGGTGGCGACGTGCATAGAGGACCCCCTCCAACCTGGCAGTGGTGCGCAGATCTTCTTGGGTTTGCTTACGACGTCAAGCTTGCGGCCGTCCGCAGTGATGTAGATCCGGTGGAGATTAACCACCTTACCTGCAGCATTACGAAACGCCGTTACGATCGCAGGGAAATTCCCAACGAGTTCCAATACAGGCACCCCTTGAACTGTCTTGCGAACGTTGTAGGGAAGGCTTGGATGGAACTTGACATCGTTGACGCGACTATTGAGGCGAATGCCACGGCGCTGGAAATACAAACGAGCGACGCGTGCATCAGGGTGGTTCAGCGGAAGCAGATCCTTGACTATCTTCATCAGCTGTTTTCTCGCCTTATTCGCGTCCTCCAGAGTCATGTTCGGGCGGGCCCGTTTAACCACTGGTGCAGCCTTGGACACGTATTTGGCAGTTCCCTGGAAAGCCTTTTTGATCTCGCGGTATACGGCGCTGAAATCTTTACCGACACCGGCTTCGATCAGCAGGTTTACTGGGGTCCATCCTTCCTGGTTGCAGGAACAAATCGACCTCCCCTCATAGCCTGATTTCGCCGAAAACCGAAAATCTTCCTGACCACCACCATTACGATGACGGTTAGGAAATGGGCAGTCGACGAGATGACCAAGGTTGGCAATGGCCGGGCGAAACATGGGAGCTAAACGTTCAATGACGTTCAACCAACCATGCTGCTCGATCAATGGGTCAACCTCTTCCCTCAATGAAGGACGTTCATCTTTACCTGACATAGCTTTCTCCTTCGGAAAAAAAGAGGCAGCCATGTCCCGTAGGGCTTTGGCGTGCCCTACTGGGTTGTGTGTTACGTGAATGCAGGTTGTTAAAGAGCCCTCAAGCAGAAAAGCTGCGCAAGGGATCTTCGTCAGAACTCGATGCGAAAAGCGCATGCGAAAACTGGCGGAAAGATCACCTTTGACGGTAGAGAG
Source organism: Pseudomonas silensiensis (assembly GCF_050434865.1). Classification (NCBI taxonomy): domain Bacteria; kingdom Pseudomonadati; phylum Pseudomonadota; class Gammaproteobacteria; order Pseudomonadales; family Pseudomonadaceae; genus Pseudomonas; species Pseudomonas silensiensis. The sequence goes on along the minus strand of NZ_JBNDJH010000002.1, from coordinate 189,886 downwards.
GTTTTATTGAAGATTCAAGGACACGATGTACCAGATATAAAAAAACCCGGCGCATTAGATGCGCCGGGCTTTCTGAGGTAGCTGTGTCAAGGACACCCTTCCTAAAGCCTGCTTGCAAGCTTTACGAGGGTGCCCTAGACAAATGTCAGGGGCTAACACGGGCAACAGCAAAAACTCAGAGCGTACGAGACGCAATAGAGCCTACGCGACGATGAAACTTAAACCTGCGCATCATGTACCAAAAGGTACAGAGCAGCGGCGATTTAGGAAACAAAGACAGTGGCTGAAACCGATGTTGTGTGATTCTCGATGAGAACCACCAAACCGCACAAACATGAAATGAATTCACGTTTGAGCTCGTTAGGAGTATTACCAAGGACGTCGAACTGCAACAAATTGATGACGAATGAGGAGTGCAAGGGGCACACAGCAAACACCAAAAACACGCAGACCGAACACGGACAAAGGACAAACTGAACGTAGGCGAACAGCGAGATAGTGAATGATGTAAACATCAAACGCGAAGTCGCAGGAAGAAATCCAGAGGGAAGACAACCTAAAGAACAAGACAGTTTTTAAAGAGCGGGTAAAGCCTGGAGGTCAAAACCATTGGTGATGAAATCCAGAAGGAAATCACGACCAGGGCCATGAAATCCATGAAACAAAACACGGTGGTCAATCTCATGGGTGAAGTGTCACCGATGAAAAAAACCCCTTAACTATCTGACGAAAAGCGTCGAGTAGAAAAGGTTGTGATCAACAACAGAGAAAGGCTCTGATGCGAAAGATCACTAGGTACAGGTCAAATCTAGCTGTAGGGATAGCCCAATTCAAGGACGTCATGTCCCAAATACTTAAATAAATGACATAAAAAAACCGCGGGTTCACCGCGGTTTGAAAGATTCAGCATGCGAAATCTTTTAGTCGTCGCGAGCTAATTTTGCGAGGCTCCTAATCGAGATATCCTCGACCGCAACAATTTTTTCGATTTGCTTGCCGCCATCGAGTACACAGACCCAGGCCTTGCTTGGATCGCCAAGGACCCGGCGTGTCATTAGTTCGCCAAACAGGTGTTTCTTATCTAAGGCAACAGAGATGCCGATCACCAAGTCAGCCGGCACAATTTCCATCGTTTCATTTTTGCCCAAGCGCCGTTCCTTTGGCTCCTTCCCCTGTCCAGCAACAGGGTCGGCGGATGGAGGGGTCGGCTTTTTACCGCTGTCAATCGGGGTAACATTTGAACCCGGCTGTACTACATTTCCGTTGAGTTGTTGGCCACCAGAAGTTTTCGCATGCGAAATGTTTTCTGTGTTCGTAGCTTGGCCGTTCCCAGCCCCTAATTCCTCAGCCTGGCCGCTCGAGGTTTGCCCGGGAGCATTATTTTCACCAGCAGTTCTGGCTTCTTCCTCTTCACGCTGCCTGGCAGCCACAACTTCAGGTGACAGGATTGGGTCAACCTGGCCCTTAGCAATTTTAAGATGGTGACGCACCTGCTGCCGCGTCAATCCGCCCTCCTCCCCGCTTCGCGCTTGCGCAAGCAGCTCTTTATAGATGACCGGAGAAAGTACGGAAATTTGTTTGAGTCCGTGAATGAGGTCGCTATCAGTGGTGATGTCGTCCTCAATCAACTGAGCGAGGTCATCAGGGATATCGGAAATTTCAAGGTATTTGGAAATGTAGCTTTCGGTCACCCCTATCTTATCCGCAATCGCCCGGCCGGTGGCTTTCTCGCCTTCCTCTAACATTTCCTGCTTGATTTTAAGGATGGCGCGGCCGATCTCATGTGGCAGCAAATCCTCACGTTGGATGTTCTCAATTAACTGAGAGGCATGCTCATCGGATGGCTTCCGTACCTTCGAGTCGACGGTTGCCTTCAGTTTGAAACCAGGAATCAGCTCTGCCGCTTTTACGCGACGACCGCCCTTCTGGAGTTCGTACTTGCCAGTATTCGGGTCTTTCGGCGAAACGATGATTGGCGATTGCTGGCCTTCAGTCTTGAGGCTCTGTGCAAGCTGCTCGATTTTTCGAAAACTCCCGCGTACCTGCTCCTTGACCAGAATCTGGTCTACAGACAGGAGTAGTACCTTATCTTCTTGGGCCGCATTCTGCAGGCTGGAAAGGTCCTTGATACTCTGCATGCCAGAGAGGTTCCTTTTACCACTTTTGGCTTCTGTCACTTCGAAGCTCCTTTGGTCTGTACTTTAATGCCACACATGCCTGCCATTTCTTGCATCAGGGCAGTCATTTCTTTTGCAGTGGTTCGCTCTGCACCGGACCCCTTCTGACGCCAGACAGGCATTCCAAGGCGGAGTGCATCATCAACCGCACCTCGGTTTACCAGGCTGGATTTCAGGATCATTTTCCCCACACCTACTTCATTGCGCATCTCGGTGAGCGCTTCAGTGTGCGAATTGACATGGCGCAGTTTGTTGCAAATAACACCAGTGATTTTGATCTCTTCCCCGATCATGGCACCGATTTCTTTGACCGACTCAACGACGTTAACAACGCCTTCAACGGCAAAAGCAGCAAGCTCGACGGGCACAAAGAGGAAGTCTTGGACCACGCATGCTGCAGCCATCTTATTGCCGTAAGACGGCGGGGTGTCTACGACGATGAAATCGTAGTCATTAGAAAGGTCATCAATCTTGTCGTTGAACGCGGTTACAGCGTTGCCCAGCGGAAGAGATTCGACCTGGAACAACTCAACGTCTCGGTTCAGTGCGTAGATCAATTCTGGACCGTATTGTGTAGCCAACGGCTCGAAGTGAGTGGGTTCCGCACTGAACATATGAACCGCACGGTAACCGCCGATGCGATCTTCTTTAGGTATGAAACGGCTTGAGAAATTGCCCTGACCATCAAGGTCAATCCCCAGAACTTTGAAACCCGCATCATAAAGAAAGCAGAGGATATGGAATGCGATCGTTGTTTTGCCTACGCCACCTTTCTGGTTGGTGATGACGATGATTTTACCCCGACCCCGGTTACGTCGTTTACGGCTCATTGTTTGGCTCCTTGAATGGTCCAGCTCACTTTAACCGCATGGCGGATCTTTTCAAGTCGAAACACGGGCAATGCGTGAAATAAACGAAAATAAATCCGCATTGCGGGTTTCGTTCAAGAAGGCCAGAAACAAGCAAGCGAAAAACCACGCTAGAAATTCATCTCTGCGGTTGGTCGGAGGCATTGTAGAGATGGCGGGAAAAAGATTTCGCATGCGAAATCTTTTCTAATCCGGGGAAACCGTTCGACGCTACAACGGAACCTGGGTCAAGCGGACCAGGGCGTGCTTCGTTGCAGTTGTTTTGTTGAGATAGGTGACACGACTAGCCGCTTGGTCTTCATCGTAATAGCGGCCACAGTAGATAAGGAACTCACCGGCTTTGTTGTTTCGGGAGGGATAAATCTCAGTGATACCGTACGCTTGGAGAAATTGTTGGAATTTGGTCCAGCTTGCCTCGTCCTTGAAGACGTAAAGCACTTCATAGACCGGTCGCGACTTTATTGCCACGCGGAGAGGTGCTGCGCCACCCTGGGCAGAGGGTGGAGCAACGCCCGAACCACCGGCAATCACTGCACCACCGATTTCGTCATTGGTGATCTGTGATGGCGTTTGATTCACCTTCGGCTCAAAGCGCGAGATGGTAAGGACCGGAGCCGGGGCTTGGTTAACTTTTGCCGGAACGGGCTTAGGCTGAGGAGCCAGAGTAGTCGAAGGCGGAGTAGGGGTCTTAACCGCTGTACCAGCAGAGTAATTGTCAGCATAGACAGCACGACCTGTGACAACTGGTGCGAGAACGGTAGCTTTAGCCATTTCGGTGCGCGATGAAATCGAGGCAATTTCAGTTCTCGCATGCGAAATGATGTCGTTTTTTTCCTGCGCAAGGCCTGAGTTTACGTCCGCGATACGCTGGGTTTTACGTGCCTCTGCATCCGTACGTACACGGGCGAGCTCCGACTCCTTGACCTGTACAAAGTCACTGTTTGGAACCGAAGCATTAACGTTTGCAGCCGCGGTCGATGACTTGAGTTGCCGCGAGATACCCGCCAGGCGTTCGGACTCGGTAGTAGCGCCAGCGACTTTGGACTGTTGAAGGGCAATAGCCCGACCATCATCAGCCTCGGTCCGCTGGAGTTGAGCTTGAAGGGCAGAAATCTGCCGATTCAAATCTGCGATACGCCCTTCAGACTCGCTTCGAATTCTTGCAAGTGCGTTCGTTTCTGACGTGAGCTTATCATTTGCCTGGCGCTCAGCATCTGCGTTGGCCAGCAAAAGGGTAATGCGCTGCTCGTCAAACTTCTTCGATTCTTCGAGCCGGGCAGCGGTATCGAAGCTCTTGCGCCCGTCGATGTCCTGACGCAAACGGTCTTCTGTCTGCTGCAGTTCCTTCGAAGACTGAAGCTCGATATCTGCAATCCGCTTCGCCGCACGGCTCTCAGCTTCCAGGATTGCCTTGTCGCGCTTGTTCTCGATAAGGGACTGTTGGATAGCGTACTTGGACGACTCCTCCGCTACGCGCGACTGAGAAGCCCTGGCCGCCTCTTGATACTCCTTAATCCTGCCGGCTTCAGACGCCGATGCAGGAGCTTCCGCAACGCCACTCTCGTACGCACGTTGGTTCAACGCCGCATCAAGGTTTTTCCGCTTTTCCTCAAGCTCGTTAATCTGGCCCTGGAAATCGTTAAACCGACGCTGATAGAGCATTTGCGCTTCGGTCGTACGCTGATCACCGAGCGAATCCTGGATCTGCTGATCATATTGGCTTTGAGGGCCAATGGTACTCAACTCAACGGGTTTGTTCGTGCCGCCAACACAACCGGCAAGCGCCAAGGCTGCCGCCAGTACGCTGAGCTTAAAAGTATTCCGCATGCTGAAAGTACCTAGAGCCATTTTGCTGTACCCATCCGCTCCATTGGAGTAGCCATGTGCATTGGCATGAAGCGTTGGTGGGTTGGGGGAGGGCATAACAACAAATCCAAAGATGTTTTACTAATAGTGGGTAGTGAATGGCCCAAAAGTGAGAAAACAACTCTCAGTTTTACAAATCCATATCCGTTTCAACCCCAAGCTTCTCAAGAAGACCCATGAATTGTTCATCGTTACCTCCGAGCAACCCTATCTTCCACTGCCCCCTTGGGGTTTTCTCAATCTTGCATGGATGGCCTGTAGACTCTGAAATTGCACGCTCGAGTCGCTGGATATCCACATCTGCCTTCACTGAGACCTTGATCTTGGGAGTGGAGATGATCTTGGACACAGCATCGCTTATCTGCCGTGCGCTCCAGTCCTTCTGCATCGCTTCAACCGCGATCCTCCGCTGCTGGAAATGATGCTCAAGCGTGCATAAAGGTCGAGCCTGCGAAAATGAGAGCTTCCCATGAATCAAGGCATCCTTAACCTGAAAGTCCAGAGACAGAAGGCGGATGTAATTGGAGACATGCGAACGGCTTTTGCCGAACTCGTTAGCAATCTGCTCATCCATCAGTCCAGCATGTTGCTTCATCGCAAAGTACGAGTTCGCCTCCTCAATCGGGTTTAAATCTTCCCGCTGAAGATTCTCAGCAGCGGCGATGAACGATGCCTGCTCAAAGGTGTAGCGCCCTACAAGAGCCTTGAGCGTATCAAAGCCATTGATCTGGGCTGCCCGCCAACGACGCTCACCTGAGATGATGCTGTAGCTACCGTCATGATTCGGTACAAGAACGATCGGCGTAAGGTTCCCGCCAGACTTCACCATGCTGGATGCGAGCTCAATAAGCGGTTTTTCAGCAAAAAAAGTTCGTTGCTGCCATAGACCAGGTTGGATCTGATCTACCGGTACCTGACGCAATTCAGTAACCACCTTGTCGATACCCAAGGTGACTTGCGTGGCCAGGTCAGAATGATACATGTGTATCCTCGCTCAAAACGTGTATCCGATACACAGGTATACCTGAGCACCTAGATAATTCAAGAAACCATTTTTCTAGCATGCGAAATTGCTTCGTCCTGAATTAGCCCCCAAGGCCGTGGAGAAGGGCGAAACCGGATAAGTAATCCAGCCGAGGAGCCACGCTCGGTATACGGGATAGGGTGCGCCACATACGCGGGTGAGTCGTCAGGCAAGAACCCGTTCTTCACAAAAGCATCGATGATTGGCTTGCACCCTGCCGAGACAGCTTCGTGGTCCAACAAGCTTGATTCTGCAGTGATGTAAATTTCTTCGATCACTACTGGGTATGTGGCCGCATTACGCCATCGTTCATAAATTGCCTTGTGCTCATACATCAGTGCCTCGATTCGCTTCTGCCAAGTCTTTTTCAGGCCGGTGCCTTGAGCATCATGAAGGCGCAACATGATATTGAGGCTTAGCAACATCGCGCCTGGGAAGAGGACACATAGGGTGTTGGTTAAAGGGTCGTAGACCAGGCAATCCTGCCTGCTCTCTTTGTTCGCTTCTCGAACCTTCTGCAAACGCTTGGTTGCATTGCTAGGACCCTTCGGGGTATCGCTCACTATTGATGTACCCGGAGGTGCTGCTGGCTCAGCGCCAAGCGCTATCCCCTGCTTCGCAAGTCGTTCGAGGAAGCGTGGGTCACTCCCGAATGCGTTCCTGTGGTTCTGCCGCGGTGCCATCCAAAACCCTCCATCAGATGGCAACCAACATAACGACAGGGAAAATAATTCCACCCCATAGCTGTCAACTCCGCAGATTTGGACCACCAGCGACCCACTATTAGGGCATACGACTGGAGTTTCTTAATGTCCAAAATCCGTTCTGTATGCATCGTTGATGATTCAGCGGGCATGCGAAGTTTCGGCACAACCATTCTTACAAAGCTCGGGATTGAGGTTTATACCGCAGTCGACGGCTATGAGGCGCTTGATGTAATCCGCGCAAACTGCCCCGATGCCTGTTTCATTGACATTGAGATGCCAAACCTTGATGGATTGAAACTGGTAAGTATCTTGCGTGCCTGGGAGGACTGGGACAAGAAGCCGCTGGCGATGCTCTCCAGTGCAAGCAGTCCTTTCGATCTGGAAAAAGGCCTACTGTACGGCGTCGACATCTACCTGACGAAGCCTTTCACTGCCGAAACCATCAAAAAAGCTCTCGAAGATCTGGAGAACCTACTTGATGAATGACGTTGAAAGCGGCCGTTTAAAGTTCGTCGGTTACCGCATCGGTGATACCTATTGCCTAAGCCCATCCACAGTACTTCTGGCTGTTGATGACGTGCCAAAAGAACTGGTTCAGGTGCCTGGTACAAAGCCGTGGCTACTGGGTGTAGGAAAGCTTGGTCGAGAGCTCATCCCCTTCATCAACATTGCACGTCTGCTCTCCATCCCACGGTCCGAAACCCCACGATTGCGCAGCTCTGCGCTCTTTGTGAAGGGAGCTGCCGCCGTAGGAAACCTGGCGATAGTCGTGGATGAACTTCTGTGTTCCATCCCCTCTGGGGAGTTGCAGGATGTGGCAACCACCGAAATGAAAATCCCTCCCGGACTCGGAGCGTGCTTCTGTGGAGCAGTCACTGATGGCAGTCGAACCTGGGCTTTGATCGATATCCAAGCACTGGCATCCGATTCGAAAATTCAAAAGATCGATCTCACATGATCACACCAGAGACAGGAAAGCATGAGCAATAATTTCTCCTTAGTTCCCCTGACCGCAGCTCTGTTGCTCCTCTCCGGTGCCGGCGCAGCTTTCACCGGCTACAACTTCATCAAGAACAGTGAGCAAGAAGACTATTTGCTCACCCAGGCTTACGACGCCCAAACCAAAGGCATGCAAGCAGTCTATATGTCTGAGCGCGCTGCAGTAGACGGTGCATACACAACCGAACTGGAAAGCCTCGACAGTTCAGTTGAGCGGGCATTGTCAGCAATACGGAGCGGCGATCCAGTCCGCGGCATCCCAGCCGCACCTGACAGCATTTTGCGTAACCTTGAGGCTTTTCAGAAAAACTGGGATGAGTTGGCACCATCCATTTCCCAGATCCTGAGCCAGCGCGGTGCTACTGGTGAGTTCTCGCGCAACCTATCTGAAACCCGGAGTGTCGCCAAAGACGCACTGAGCGCAGCAAAGTTGGCTTTGGCTGAACTGCCAAGCTCATCTGCTAGCCCGGCCCTTAAGGCGCAACTAACCAAGGCCGTAGCGGTACTGGAAGACGGCGTAAGCGCAATGGACACAGGGGTCAATACCGACACGTTAAGCGCAGCCCAGGCCAGTTTTGGCGAGTTTGTTTCGAGTTTGTCAGCTATGGGGGCGTCTCTTCCAAAGGAACAGGCGTTGATGACGCAGCTGAGTAAGAGCTTCACTGACGCAAAATCAGTGCAAAGGCTCATGGTGAAAACCATCAATAGCTCAAGCAGTGCCAGCGAAAACATTCCGCATGCGAAAACTATTTGGGCCTCTCGCGAAAAACTCTCATCTGCTGCTGCCACATTGGTTGCATCGGTCCAGGCACTTCCCGCAAGCCGTGCATACGGCGCGACAGCAGTCGCCGGGTTGGGTGCGATAACGATTCTTCTAGCCTTCGCGGCCATGATGATGATGCGGACTATCACCAACAACCAGACCTCCAGAATTCAAATCCAAGGACGAAATCTGGAAGTACTCACCCAGAAGAAGTCCAAGGAGCTGCAAACGTTGCTGGACGAAATTCACCGTGTTTACTCCGGCGAATTGAGCACCGTACTGACTGAAGACAATGACTCAACGAGAGAAATCGCGAAGGCTCTCAACACAGTTTTCAGGAAGATTAACTCGATCCTGAGTGAAGTCCGGGAAACTATCCTTGATCTCTCGGCAGCCACAGAACAGGCAATGATTACTGACAGGAACGTGGGTCAGAACCGAGATGCTCAGGGCAAGGCCGTTGACCATGTCACCGCGTTGATCCTCGGAATGCTCAGGTTCATTGATCAGATCGAGAAGCTGACCATCGACACCGAAATGACATCAAGTGACGTTCTGGACCGTGTTCGCTCTGGCACCGATGCGGTGACCCGCGTGCACGACAGCATCGTTTCTCTCCAGCAGCAGACTACAGCTATCCAACACAGCTCCAAGAACCTGATCGAAAGCTTCCAAAACCTTGAGAAAATTTCGGATGTTGTAAGCGAAGTTTCGCAAAAGTCAGCGTTGCTCTCATTCAACGCAGAAATCCAGGCCGGCAAAATCGGTGACAAAGAGGTTTCGGCGGGCATCTCACAATCCGCCGAAGCAATGGGTCGCCAGGCAACGGAGGCCAAGAAAGCGGTGGTTGAGATCGGGATGCTGTTGAAGCAAATGAACGAGGCCGCGCGTGAAACGCAATCGGCGGTCGACCTGCTGCAGCGGGAGGCCGAAACGCTTCGTAATCGATCTAACACCGCTCAAGAGGCGCTAGGTGATATCAACGAAATGACGACCCGCTTGGCTCAAGGTATGAGCCGCGTGCGAGAGGAGACACATACCCTTCAGTCGAAGTCGGGTGAAGTAAATGACACTATGGGTTCGATCCAGCATTACAGCACCGAGAGCAGCGCGGCCAGCGAGCAAACGGCGAATGCAATCCACAATGTGAATGGCAAAGCGCAGGACCTGTCAGAGACCATTGTTCAATTTGCTAAGGCCTGATGATGGAAGACCTCGATGCCGAAGTTAGCTTCTCTGCACTTCGTGAATGGCTGGCTTCCATCGAGTCCCGATTTTCAATTGAGATCGATGATTGCCGGCAGGGTGCCTTCGAAAATGCGCTAACCGGGTATTCCGAATCGCTGGGCGAATCGCTTGAGACGCTTTTGAGTCGGGCCAAAAGTGGACTGCTGGATTCAGAACATTGGTCGATGATCCTTCACCTGGCCACAAATCATGAAACCCGATTTTTCCGGTCCCCGGCCGCAATACAGCAGATTGTCCAGATCTGCAAAAACATTTCTCACCCCAAGATCCTATCTGTCGGATGTTCGACGGGGGAGGAGCCTTACAGCATCGCTGCCGCACTTTATGCAGCAGGCCACAACACCTTTGATATCCATGGCACCGATATTTCGGCTTTGTGCATCAAGACAGCGAAGCTCGGTATCTACAGGCAACACCCAAACATCAGCTCCCTCGTTGCGTGCCCCCTTCCAGAACAGAGGATGCGATTCCATCCATGGGTTAAAGGCCTGGTCAAGTTCGAGCAGCACAACATCCTGCAGGACCGTCCAGTACAGCTTTTAAAACCCAACGTGGTGATCACGCAAAACATGCTGATTTATTACCGCGAGGAAACACGCTACGAGATTCTAAATCGTCTCGCCTCGATGCTCGCTGTAGGTGGATACCTGATCACTGCTCCCGCTGAAACGCTGGGCTGGAGAACACCGGCCATGACTCGCGTCCAGAACAGCCAAATAAACGTATTTGTTAGGTCCTCATAATGTCCAAGAGTCTTCGTACAGCCCACCTCTCATGGTTGCGTTCACCAATTCAAAAAGGGGTGGATGTGTCGAAATCAGCCCTGGACGTGTATCACCAGAAGTTGAAGGAACTTGCGTCGCCACCGGGTGACGCCCAGCAGCCATGGTTTGAAAAACAGAAAAATCTCAAGGCCGAGGCATTCAATACCCTCATTCGCGAGGTGGGCCTGATTCATTCTTCGCTGGCTGTTGTGGGTTGCGTTGGGGCCGCTGCGCTTGCGTTTGAAATCAAAGTAATCCTGAACAACATCAGCCTGGAACAATTGGAGGCCGTCAAGATTGAACCGGCCCTGCTCTCTGTATTGAGCGGGCTACTCATGATTCCAAATTACATCAAAATGATAATTGATGGTGCGCCCGACAGCGCTGGCATTCTTTCCAAGCCAATCAACGAACTGAGAGAAATTCGTAACGTCCCGGTCCTCGAAGAGGACAATTTACTGCCACCGGACATTGAGTTTGTGTTCATTGATCCCCCACTCAAGGATCGAGACTGCGCTCAGTCCACCCGTAATGAAGTATTCAGTCGCGCGCCGAAAAAATTTCGAGAGGCCTTCAGCACTTACATTGGTAACCATAGCAAGCCGGCGCTTGCCGTGATGAAGGAGACTTTGCGAGAACTTCAAGAAGTTACCAACGACCCTGAGGTGGGTTGTTTTTGGTGGATTGGTGAGTGCCTGACAGAAGCGCTCGGATCTGGCGCAATTCGCAGCGCCGGCAACACGCTTTCGCAGCTTCGCATGCTGTCTGTAGCCATTCAGCGTGCGGAATCAGACGGAGAAGAGGGCGCTAAGCAAACACTTGGGGTCAATCGCTTCAAGTCGCTCTTGTCCGTGTTAAGCATGTCCACAAAACTCTCAACTGAGATTGCTGACACGCTGGCCGTCTTCAATGTCCGCAAAACAGTTGACTTCGGATCGCTCGCTCAGCTGCAGAGCCGCATTGAAAGTTCTCAAGCCGCCACACTTGCCGACATTGCCGGTGAATTGAAACCACTGCTCGAAACAGCAATGGTTTCCCTAGGCCGAGCCCGGTCTAGCAAAAACCAGGACATCTTCGAAACTCAATTTGAAAGCTACCGCACCGCCATGCGGCACGTGACCAGTGTGTTTTACATGGTCAACGAAAACGAGCTGGCCGGTGTGGCGACCAAAGCGCTGTCCCGAGTAGAACAGATCCATAACCCCGCCGGCTTTGACGACTCAGGAATGCTCGAGCATTTGCTGACCGACATCCTCTTTTTGGATGAGCGAATCAATGGCGTCGAATCCAATGAGGCTATCCGGGCACTTAATATTACCGGTGTGAAACCGGACGTAATATCCATCGTGGTCTCAGAAGGGCTCGCAGCGCTCGCTAATACCCGTAAGCTCATCACGCAGCACGTTGACGGGGGAACTGGGCCTGATGACCTGAAGGAAGGCTTGCAGAGCTTGCAGCAGGCATCCGCGGCCTTGGCGTTTGTGGGAGCCGAGCAGGTCAGCATATTGATGAATGGGGCCTGCCAAGCTTTCATCAATATGCTTAACCAAGGTTCAATACAGCACTCTCCAAGCCTTGCTCTCGCAGCCAGAGCCATGGTGGCTATTGAAATCTATCTGACCTCAATCAAAGAGAACCTTGAGCCTTCGCCGGACCTTTTGACGAAGTCGGAGCAATCGCTTTCTGATTTAGGCATCAAGATCGCCCACGTTGAGACCGTCAACACAAACGAACTCATCAAAAAATTTGAAGACCAAGCTGGGCATTTGATCGACGAGGAAAACCCATTCCTGTCTGAGATCAATGAGATCAGGGCTACTTTGGAAAAGTCGCACTCCTCCCCTGAGATCCGAAAGCGCGCGGCAATGGATGCGCTCTTCAAGTCTGCGGACAAACTCTCTATCGCTGCCAAGATGTATGGCTTCGAAAACTTCTCGCGTATCGCCCGAGCACTGGCGACTTACGCCGATAAGGTAACTGGCCTTTCGGCTATGGAGGGTTTTGATTTCGCCGGCGCGCAGGAACAGATTAAGCAAGGCATCGAGGTGTGCCTGCAGTGTATGGATGAATACTCCGCTCGCGGAAGGGTCTCTCTCTTCACCAAGGACCTGGAAACAGCTCTCCTGGCGAGTGCTGATCCATCGATCGCCCAAACCACCGTTGACACGACCGTGTTGGAATCGACTGAAGCGGGGCCGCTCCTGCCAGAGGCTGCCATCGTTCTTGAAGGTGAATTAGATAGCGAAACACGGGATCGCCCGATCCCCGACGATTTTGATGCTGGGCTCATTGAGATCTTCAGAGAAGAATTCAAGATCTACCAGGCTGTCCTCCTTGAGTTCACTGATTCCTCAAATCGGGTTGTGACTCGTGATGTATGCCGAGCTGCCCATACGATTCATGGCATATCTGGTTCAGCGGATTGCGCACTCCTACACGAGATCTACGGGATCATTGAATCTCGCCTGGAGGTGTTCCTCGATAAAGCGGAACCAATGGATGAACTCGACGTACTGAATCTGAGCCTGTTGCTTCTTGACCTTGGTGACTTCGAGAAAGACTTCCCTTGGGTTGTAGAGTCACCGCTGTATGAGAACTGGAAAGAGATTGCCACAGCCATTGGCGCTGGATATGAACACGCGGTTTTCGAGGACATAGAATCCGCGACTACGTCTGTCCTTGCCGAGGAAGAGATTGAGCACGACAACACCGTGATCAACATTCAGAGCCCGATCCCAGAAAAGATTCAGCATGCGAAATCTTTTGAAGCGGTATCGGTTGAAACGGATGAAGGTTCTAGCAACCCTCAAGAGGTGCCCGCTCAAACAATCGCTGCATTGCCGGTTCGTGAGTACAGCGACGAAATGGCTACCTTCTATATCGAGGAGGCCGACGATGTCCTTCCCGAGCTGCAGGAAAATGTAACTGCCTGGCTTGGGAACATGAATGATCCAGAGCTTGTCGCAACCATCAAAAGACAAATGCACACCCTAAAGGGTGCTGCGCTGATGGCTGAAGCCGAGGCCATTGCTACCATTACCCATTCAATGGAAAGCTTATTTGAAAGCATTTCTTTAGCCATCATTAAGCCCGATTCGAAATGTGCGTATTTGGTGCGGCTTGTACTCAACGCCATTCAAGACATGACCAGTGTCATGCGTCAGCGAATCGCCTATGAAACACCAATCTCGCTGATCAACTGCCTGCAGCACGCAGTGGACTCCAATGAAATCGACCTTACCTATTTGCAAGAGCCCACGAGCTCAAATGCAATACTCGGTTCTCAAGAAATGTCGGTCGAGGCAGAACGGGGGGCTGCGGAAGAACCATCCGCTGAGCCAAACATTTCGCATGCGAAAACTTCCGACGCTGATCTCGTCGAACCAAGCGCAGGCATTGAAGAACATCCAGCGATAGCAGTGCAAAAGGGGGCAGCGGTTCAACAGCCTGAATACAGCGCCACGGCTGCCGAGTTCTACATTGATGAGGCAGATGACGTCCTACCTGAACTACAGGCTAATGTGAGTGCCTGGCTGGGGAACATGAATGACCCTGAGTTGGTTGCTACCATCAAACGGCAAATGCACACCCTGAAGGGTGCGGCACTGATGGCAGAAGCTGATTCGATCGGTGCAATGACTCACTCCATGGAAAGTCTCTTCGAGAGCATCTCACTTAACCTAATCGAACCTGATCAGAAATGTGCTGAGCTGGTAAGAATTGTGTTGAACACAATCCTTGAAATGACAAGCGTCATGCGTCAAGGGATTGCGTACGAGTCTCCAACTGCCTTGATTGCATGCTTGAAGCATGCGGAGGACTCCAACGAGATTGATCTCTCGTACCTATCATCCTCGATCACACCTGTTAGCTCGCAACCGCAGCATTCGTCTGAATTGGCAGTCGAGGTCCTCGATGTAACCGCGCCTAACGATGATGTTGGGGAGGGGAGTCCTCAGGCTATCGCTACCACCGGTCACGCTGCTGAGAACCCAACAACCGGCCGTAAAAGGGCAAGAGGCGGTCGAGGAAAGGGTGGAGCAAAACGGCTGCCTGCAGGTATGGAGCAAGCTGAAGCTGCGGACGTTGAGAATGGTTCTGTGAGCGGGGACACGTCATCCTCGGTAAATACGCTTATTCCCGCGGTACATGAAACCGAGCCTGCCAGTCCCGAAAAGATTTCGCATGCGGAATTTTTTCCGGAATCGAGAGTAGTCTCCGAGCTGCCCGCACCTGTCTCCATTGTGGTCGACGCTCAGACCAAAGAAGCTACAGAGTCATTCGAACGCCGCTTCTCAATTGAGAGCCTCGATGAAGCAAGGGTTTATCAGAAGGTACAGAGTCGCTCCGTTCTGGACATGCTCCAGCGCTGTATAGAACCCGTTGTTACCAAAAAACAAACCCTCATGCCTACTGAAAAGATGAAGGTCGATCTGAAACTGCTTGAAAACGCAGGAGAGTCAGCCAGCGAGTTGACCGCGGTAAGACACCGCGTCGACGCGTTGAATGAAGATCAGATCCTGGGCATGACTGTAATTCGAGAAATGCTGGAAGTTCACAGCCTCCAGCACGGTCAATTCACAACAGCCTTGCGTGGCCATTTCAACCAACAGCCTACTTCTCGGAACAACTCGGCGGGAGGTGATGATGGTTACCTGGAACGCTTCACAAACCTTTCTGCTATGCACGTCGCACTCGGGGCGCAAATCGACGAAATTCTTGGTGCCGTAGCCGAGGTTTATGGCTTCGCGTTGCAAAAACGAAATGCCTTGCGGGATCAAGGTCTGCTCATCAGTGGACTACAGCGCGATCTACTCGATTCACGCCTGGTACCGTTCATAAACATAAGGCCAAACCTGAACCGAGCTATCCAGCAGGCATGCACGGAAACCAAGAAAGAAGTCAGCGCCAACTATATCGGCGGTGACGTGATCATGGACAAAATGATCCAAGACAAAATCTCGGAACCACTGACTCATATCCTTCGAAATGCTATTGACCACGGGATAGAGACAAAAGCCGAACGTGTTGCAGCTGGAAAGCCAGCCACTGGCACCATAGACATCACGGTTCACCGTAGAGCCAAACATGTAGTTATCACGGTCAAAGACGACGGCCGCGGCATCGATGTTAGCGCTGTGCGCAAGAAGGCGATCGAGAAGAAAATCATCACTGAGCACGATGACCTCACTGATAAACAAGTCATGCATCTAATCACCAGCAGTGGGTTCTCAACCAAAACTGTTGTGACGAACGTTTCAGGTCGTGGGGTCGGAATGAACATCGTCGCAGCGGCGGTAGACAATCTCGGTGGCCAATTAATCATCGACAGTGTGCAGGGAAAGGGAACGACATTTACCGTAGAACTGCCATTCACCATCGGCTCAAACCGCGCCATGATGTGCAGCTCCGGTTCACAATGGTTCGCAATCCCAAGCTACTTTATGACGCAAGTCATCATGACCGACACTGCCGAGATCAATCGTGAACGAGCGAAATTTGGTAAGGCGACAGTTGAGCATGACAACGCGCATTACGAGGTTGTGAACCTGGCGGACCTGATCGCTATGCCTGACCTGCGATCACCTAGCGATCGTGAAACCCACTCGACACTCATCCTTTGCGAGCAGGGGGATATACGGTTCGCAATTGAAGTCGAGAAGGTGGAGTCAATGCCAGAGATCCACATCAGGAAACTCGAGGGTATTCTCTCGCAGGCCAGAGGGATAGTTGGTGAGACTGAAAAGCAGGACGGCACGCCTGTCTTTGTACTGGATGTGATGGAGCTGGCCAGACTCAATCTCAAGTCAGGTCCAAACGGATACCAGGTACGTCAGAACCGCGTGCGGTCAGTGAAGCGCGAGCAGAAACCGATTGCTCTCGTAATTGATGACGCGCGCCAGTACAGAACTCTCCTTGAGCGCTACCTGACCGACATGGGTTACATCGTCGTCACTGCTCGGGATGGTGAAGATGCAATGCAGCAACTCCCTCTCGAGCGTATGCCAGAACTGATAATCGTCGACATTGAAATGCCGCGCATGAACGGCTTCGAATTCACAAAAGAAATCCGTAGCCGCAAAGAATACAAAGACGTTCCGATCATCATGGTTACTACTCGTACAGGCCTTGAAGAAAAGGCGTATCAGGCCGGCGTCAACGTGTACGTCAACAAACCTTGTAACTTCGAAAAAATAGAACAAGCCGTTTTGAAAGTTAAGCCGCAAACCGTCCGAAAAGAGGTCACCGTATGAGAGTCGGAATCGTAAGCACCAACGAGGTTCAGAAGGCCTTGTTCACTCAGTTGCTTAGCCCTCTGGTTGGCCCTTTGAAAGAGTACGACCTCACGAGCATCAGAAATGGCACCCTGCACACGACTGATGCTCACATCCTCATTATTGATATGAGCGATCCTGCAATCGTCGGCTGCTCCGACGTGATGGAAATGATGGGGCGAGATGAGCCAATCTGCCTCATGCACGAAAAAGATCTGTTCGCGATGAGCCAGGCTGATCGCATCTCCTGGCGCAATCGGACCGTCGAGGAAATCCGGAAATCTCTGCCTGACCTTACTAGTGAGTTGGATTCAAAAAAGGATGAGGCTGACAACAAGCATGTCCCCGATGCGTGGATCATCGGCTCAAGTGCCGGCGGGCCACAGGCACTACGTGAATTCTTTACAGTCCTGCCAGTGCTCCCCATAACTATTTTTGTCGCTCAACACATCTCAGAGAATGCCTTCGGGCAGATGCTCGATCGTCTGGTTGACGTTGCCAAGGGATGGGAAGTCCAGGTTGCTGCCGACGGTGCGAAGGTAAAACCCAACACGGTTTTTCTAATCCCCAGGGATAAGACCGTGGACATCCGCGGCGGTATCATCGAACTCAAGCAACACATCACAACTGACTTGAGTTTCAACCCATCCATTGATGCAGTGATCCGATCGATCTTCGCCTGCCACCCGGGGAGAATAGGCGTGATCATTTTTTCGGGCATGGGGTTTGATGGCTCCGCCGGCATTCGAGCGGTCAAGGGTAGAGCGAAGATGATCATGGCCCAAGATCAGGCATCATGCGGGGCGAAGGGTATGCCTGACTCGGCGCGATTGACGGGTGCAGTGCAGATTTCTGCAGAGCCAGCAGCCCTGGCTTCAGAGTTGAAAAACATGTACCCGCAGTAATGGATTAGGGCAGCACAAACAAAAGGCCACTTCCTTGGAAGTGGCCTTTTTGTTTATTCAGTGGTTTCGAGTTCCTCGTGCTCGGCATTGGCTCGCTCGGGAGTCGGGGCATCGACCAGCTTCAATGCATGAGCACGAATCTTGGCTTCGAGCGTCTGTGCCGCCTCGGGATTATCCTCAAGGTACTTCGCAGAGTTCGCCTTCCCTTGACCGATTTTCTCGCCGTTGTAGCTATACCAGGCTCCTGCCTTTTCCACGAATCCCTGGGCGACGCCGAGGTCGATCAGTTCACCGGCCTTGTTGAAGCCCTTGCCATAGATGATCTGCAACTCAGCCTGCCGGAAAGGTGAGGCGACCTTGTTTTTCACCACTTTGATACGGGTTTCGCTACCGATGACCTCGTCGCCTTCCTTCACTGCGCCGGTACGGCGGATGTCCAGACGAACCGATGCGTAGAACTTCAGCGCATTACCACCGGTGGTGGTTTCAGGGCTACCGAACATCACACCGATTTTCATACGGATCTGGTTGATGAAGATCACCAGGCAGTTTGCGTTCTTGATGTTACCGGTGATTTTACGTAGGGCCTGGGACATCAGACGGGCCTGCAGGCCGACGTGCATATCGCCCATCTCGCCTTCGATTTCGGCCTTCGGTACGAGTGCCGCCACAGAGTCGACGATAATGACGTCTACGGCATTGGAACGAACGAGTAGGTCGGTGATTTCCAATGCCTGCTCTCCAGTGTCAGGCTGAGACACGAGGAGATCGTCGACATTCACGCCCAGCTTGCCGGCGTATTCCGGGTCCAGTGCGTGCTCAGCGTCAACGAACGCACAGGTGCAGCCGGCCTTTTGCGCTTGGGCGATCACAGAAAGCGTCAGGGTGGTTTTGCCCGAGCTTTCCGGCCCATAGATTTCAACGATGCGCCCCTTCGGTAACCCGCCGATGCCTAAAGCGAGATCCAGGCCCATGGAGCCAGTCGAGATTGATGGAATGGCCACACGTTCTTGGTCACCCATCCGCATCACGGCGCCTTTACCAAACTGTTTCTCGATCTGGCCCATGGCTGCGCTCAGGGCTTTCTTCTTTTGTTCGTCCATCGTTCTATCCTCGGATTTATGGGCGCGTTTTTGCGCTGAACAAATCATCAATTTGAAAGGCGTGTGCCAGAACCGTCTTCAAGAATTTCCCGTACTGCCATTGCTTGATCGTCAATACAGCGGTCAGCCATGTCCTTTAGGATGCCGATCGCCCCAGGGTTGGTTCGAAGGGCCAGCTCCATCAGAAAGTCATGCTGCAAGGTGGCATCAGAGGGGAAAAGCGTCGGGATGAAATCAGCGCGGACGACCGTCTGCGATCCAAGTTTGGTGGTCACCTGAATTCGGGCGTCGTCCAGCCTGGTCGCAAAATTTCGGAGCAGCGGGGTGGTGCGAACTTGGGAGCTTTGCATGAGTGGGTCCTCGTTAATACAAGGACCACTCTATGGAGGAGGGGGCGTGCCAGAAGCACTCAGCAAATTGTAGGAGTACACATACCCATGATCTCATCCCAATCCTTACAGCAGGTAACTGGCACCCACCAGACAAAGGTGTAGATCTGTTCAAGCGACACAGGGTAGAGGCGCATTTGCGTATCGAGCATCAAGCTGCCCGGCTGGAATCCGACCGTTACACCTGGTGAGGTTTGTTGCAATTTTCCCACTTGCATGGAGGCATTGAAAGGAAACGACCCAACCGCGAATCCGCTTACATGAATGGCCCGGTAGGCCGCAATCCCGGCCGCGATTGCAGCATTGTCCTGGGGGGTTGCCATCTGCCGCGGGTAGAGAGGGCCCCACTGGGTGCCGATACACAATTCGGTTCCAAAGATTGGGACGTTGGATGTGAAGGCATTGCAGGTCAAGGCGCCTAGCGCAGAAGCAATACCGATATCACGACATCCTGTGTTCCATGTTGGGTCAAGTTCAGTGTCGTAGAGCAGTTTTGGAAAACAGCCTGGCAGCGCTGCGTTGAATTTGCTCAGCGCCTGGGAAAGCAGGATATTCGCACCCGCACCACAAATATCCAGCATGCCAATGGCCGTGGCATTCGGCGACTTGGCTTTTTCAACACCGCAAAGCTTACAGCTCTGATAGGCCATGGCCGTGTCAATGGCCCATTCTGGTAACTCCCAGATTCGGACATGCATCGACGTGTAGTCGTTGTTGTCCACGCCGACGCTTAACAATCCACCAAAGGGCTGACCAAGGGCCGTGTCACCACCGCCTTTGATCACCTCGCATAGCGCTACTGGCTGGTAGTGACTGACGATCAGCTTGTCCGGGCAGAAATAGCAGCATGGCCCAAAGACCATATATGAAAGGGTGACCGGGTCGATCACCAGCAAGGTCGCAAGCGAGGCGGTAATCGCTTTTGCCTCATCAGTATGGAGACCCAGACCAGTAGCAGTCGCCGTGGCAACGACGGTCGATAGCTTCACAAATTCCCGGCGAGATAAATCCACTTTAGGCTCCTGAATGGTTTCTACCTTAATAGTGGCTATCGAGTGCTCCTTTTTATCAATTCAGCATGCTCGACATACCCGGGTAGGGGACGCTGAAAAGAGGAGCGAGCTCCGGTGACCCCAGATCATCGGTCGCCGGATTCATCACATGGACAGTAGGCACCGCTGAATCCATTCGAACAGAAACCAATACTCGCTCGAGGTCATTTTGTGGATTGCGCGCTGTGATGTAGACATCGTCTTCCGTGACATAGGCCGCCAGGCGGGAGAAGTATCGGTTGGCCCCGAACTCGCCTTTTTTGGGCCGAAGAGCGACCGCTGCGCCGGTTACATTCAGGTTCAAGTCGTGCTGAACATCAAAGAGTAGATCGGCGACATTCGCCTGTCCGTCGGTGCTCCAAATGTCGGCTTCAAAATTGAAAGTGGCCTCACCTGATTCGCCCATGCCAATCTGACTATTCAGCATCTGAGTGAATTGCTGCAGCGCCAGCGCACGAAATTCCTCTGGGTTAAGATGAGCGGGCACGTTTACGCGAAGCACTCCGTTGAGATTGACCGGAATTTCTAAAGTCTGAGTTGTCGATTGCTGTTTGGATGTCATGAGTAGTTTCTCCAGTAGATGCGCTCAGTATCCGCAAGGCCGGACGTGCCACTAGCGTTCAAAAGACTCAAATTGGGTCAGTCACTACCCACTATTAGGGGTATCAGCTTCTGGAGATCTGGCGCGTGTTATCCAACTACATCTGGCTTATTGGTTTGCTACTGTCCGTCGTTGCTGGGGCCTTCCTCTGGATCACCCACATGGATACCTTCGCAACTCCCAGAGAGGCTGCCGAGGGACGCGAGATCGACCACCATGCACAGGCAAAGCCTGTTGAAACCGAACACCGGTACAAAGCGATGCCGGCGCTGTCACCAGCACGCCAGGCGGAGGAATTGGTCATTGCGCAGGCAGTAAAAAATCCAGAACTGGAGGAGGAACTACCCGTAGTGGAGATGGAAGCACCGGTCGTACCGGATCTTCCTGACAACGAGGATGTGGAAATGAACTTGAAAATCGCCGCCCAGCTCAAGGTCGTTGGCGACTTCGAGGGGGTCACTGAATACGCGAAACTCATTTTGGATGACTCAAAAGCCTCGCAACGCCAAAAAGACCGAGCTCAAACTCTGTTGCGCCGCGACAGCAGTAATTGAAAGCCTCGTGCATCTGCCGAGGCTTTATAGTGATCTTCCGTTTGGCCCAACATCATGTCTTCATCGTAAAGAGCGCCGGCGGTGCAATTGCGCCAGGTGCAAACCAAGGCTGAGATTTGAACGATCTCGGTTCCGACCACGACGCAAATTTTCCCACGCGTTTCTGCCTGGGCTTGGATAAGGCGGACATTCGAAGCACAAGCCCTGACCGTGAACTGCACATCACCATCAGACATGTTTGCGCCGGCGATGAAGGTGGCCAGCACACCGAAGATTTCTATATCTGCGCCACGTTGAGGCATACGTTTCATCTGGTTATTCCTCCCACAAGTCAAACAAGCCATCACCGAACTCGCTGTCACGCAGCTTCTCCAATGCCTGGCATTGGATTTGACGGACGCGTTCTTTAGACAACCCCATGATCGCTGACATTTCTTCCAGGGTCTTGGCGTCGGCATCTCCGATTCCGAACCGGTTTACCACTACAAACAACTCACGTTCTCCCAGGACGCCTGCCAATACACCACTGATGTAGTCGCTCGCGTTCTCCTCCAGCACTTCATCGACGAAACAGTTGTTGGTATCGGCCAACATTTCATGCATGCCATCCGATTCCGACGAACCGCCTTCCTGGAAGGTGCTATCCAAGGACATTGGCTTGCCGATACCGACGTGGTACATCAGATTGCGAACATCCTCCTCCTTCAAGCCTGTGATCTCAGTTAGGGACTCAAGGGATGCGTTTGGATGCTCGCTCAGAGCGGCCTTGAGCTTCGACAGAACCTGATGTGTACCGTCAGGCAGACGAATCATTTCCTGTTGGTTCAGGTCGCGCAGAATCGACTGCTGAATCCACGAGACTGCGATGGTCGAAAATTTGAAACCCTTTTCAGGTGCGAACCGGTATACCGCGCGGACAAGTCCCATGTTCGCTGCGGAACGAACCACCTCGAGATCAGAAAACTTGTATTGATAAACCATCCGTTCCACCAGGCGGAAGTTGGCCTGCGCGAACAGCCCAACACACGCCTTGACCTGCCGATCGAATCGCCCGAACGCAGACCAGGAGGCAAGGAGCTCAACTGCTGGGGCCTGGCCGGTGCTTGCCGATACCATGATCTTGTTCTGACGGTCGATGATCCCAGCACGCAGTCGGCGCATCTCCACTGGTGGATAGAGCTTCAACTCATAGCCACCAGACTGCAGTAGGGAGGAGATGAGCTTGGGTGAAGTCCAGTTACCGGAAACGATCCCTTCTACCTTTTTACGCGGAATACGGACCTCGGCGGTGATGTATTCGACCAGGTCCTTGCACAGGAGATTGAGGCTTTTGCACTTAACTCGGAATTGCTCTGCAGCACGATTCAGGATGTAGTCGTACGGCACGATTTCAGATAGCTTCTGACGCAACTCTTCGCGCACCACCGCAGCAAACAAGGTCCCATCCATCCCATCCGTCGCGTAGGTGTTCAATTCGGCGACCAGCGTCTGAATGGCGTTCAGTTTCTTACGGGTGAGGGCCGCAAAGTCAGAGTTGGCGATTTCGTCAACGCGCACCCAGACACCGTCGGCGAAGATCAGTGTCACGGCTTTGTTAACCGCATCTTTGTCACCCATCGCCTCCCAGATCTCGTTGACCATGGACAGGACAATCTCTGTATCCACCGCCAAAGCACGCAGGAGGTCGAGTTGGCCAAGGATGATGGCATACCCGAGGTCTTGCTCTTGCTCAGCCGTAAGCAACTCCTTGGGGTCGCTCAGCTTTGGCAGTAAAGGCATCATGGCAGGGAGGCGGAAGCCAACGGCCGTTGCTTTCGCAACGGCGTTGGTGAGCACTTCGGTTTTCAGGACTGTGTTGTTCATGGACTACCCCTCGTGTCGGCTTAAAGCCGAACTGGCATCAATACGAAACTGTGTGAGGGATAGTTTTGGGTCGTAAAGAGCGTGCCAGAACCGTCATTGAAGAAAAGATCGACTTCGTCAGAGCCAAGCGCCCGAAGCAACTCAGTGGTCATCGATCCGTTCATGCCGATTTCAAGCGGTTCCGAACTGTAGGAGCAGGGGAGTACATCGTTGGCTTCGTTTTGAACGTCTGCCGAGATGGACTGGATTGAAATTTCGTCGCTGGAAAGGGTCAGTTTCACCGCTGGCATTTTACTGTCCGATAGCAGCGTCACCCGTGCCACAGCGCTAGCGATTTCATTGCGATCTACACGAGCGAGCATTCCCTTCGCGGCGTTGGCCACGAGGTTCTTGTACTTCGGGAACGTCCCATCGACCAGTCGGGAAAACAGGACACCAGAACGGGTCGTGTAGCGAACCATCTGCTTGCTGAACGCCACTTCGACAGCACCGGAGCCGCAGAAACCCGCAACGTCCTCGATGCAGGTGCTGGGCAAAATGAACTGACCAGAAAGCTCGGAGGTGACAGGAACTTCGGTAACCCCGAGTCGATGACCGTCAGTCGCGGCAAGGGTCAGGCTGCCGGGTTGGAGGTCAAACAGAACACCGTTTAGGTAGTAACGAACGTCATTACGGCCAGCGCAGAAACCGACCTGACGCAGAGCGGTGGGGAGAGCACCCGCACCAACATTCAGCGCACCCAAGATCTCTTGATCTGGGAAATCAACGGATGGGAAGTCATTCGCAGCAATAGTGACCAGATTGAAGCGTGATCGTCCGGAGGTAATCAGAAGCTTGTCGTCCTTCAAAGCGATGGTGACAGCCTTGTCCTTCGGAAGGGAGAGGATGACCTGTTCAAGCTTCGCAGCATTCACGCAGATCGCACCAGGAGCTTCCACAGACAAGCCCGAGGCCACAGGCGAAAGTGAAATTTGCTGCTTACCGTTCTGCGCTGAAACGACCAAACCGTCATGAGAGGCATCAAGCAGGACCTGACCGAAGATATCGCCAGAACTCCGATGAGCTACACGGCACACATGCTTTAGGACAGTTGCGAAATCGGTGACTTGGATAGAGAGTTTCATGGGCCGCTCCAACTAGTGAGGATTGGTCCATTTTTAGGGGAGAAGGGGTGTGCCAGAAGCAGGTGATCTGATTATTTATTGATCAACCCTGCCGCGCCGCGCCGTGGCTCGAATCAGGGTACTTATCCTCCGAGTTTTCCACAGAGACTGGGGATAAGTCACATGGCTTCAATCAGGACTCGGCTCATGGCAGCCGCCGATTCTGTGCGACTAACTTTGAAGGACGACTTCTGGGTAAACCGCGCCATATCACCAGCGATTTTCTTTGAATTGCCATCCTGCCCAGCGCGCTCAAAGAAGATTGCGAGTTGAACATAGGCTTGCAAGCGAACGCTGTCGTTTGAAAAATCGTAGAAGTCCTGTGGAGCGGGGTATGTCCCTTGAGCGGCACGAACCATGATGTTTAACAAACGCGTCAGGTCGTCCGTGCGCAGGTCCGGTACCTTTTCTGAAGCCCGCTGCAGGAAGTCATTGGCATCCAGTACATGTCCAGTTGTGGCATAGCTGATAGCAATTTGAGCAATGGCCAGCGTGTGGCCCGGTGTTGCGGTGTAGTAGTCGAGCAGGGTGTCTTGAAGCGATCGAGCGCGCTCCAAGTCACCGGTCATCAGCAGGTTTACCAGGCGCTCCTGCAAGCTGTCCATGTAAACAGCGTTGTCAGTGTCATGAAGCAAGTTCAGGGACTTACCTGTTGCTGGTTCATCGTTTGCCCGGGCGGCGAGGACAGCAATGTTTTTCAGCGCGAATAGCTTCGCTTCTGGCTCGCTGATCGAGGCAGCACTGTCGATTGCCGACGTGAATTTCTGTGCTCGGGCACTCTCCACCGCCTTGCCAGCATCAACGTAAGCTTCCTCAGGTTTGAGGCACATTGTCGTTTCGAGCGTCGCCCGAAGATCTGTCAACGCCTTGGGATCGGGTACTCCAGCACCAGCCATAACGGCCCGGGTCATTTTCAAGGCTTTGTCACGATCTGCACCCGGAGGGACTTCCGTTACATTCTTGGCGATGAGGTCACCCATGCATGACTTGTCCGCCTTTGAAAAGCACATTGCTGTTGGCATTGCAGTGACCCACTGCGGCTGTGAGGCACAACCGGAAAACAGGAAAACAGCGGGACTCAGAAACACCAGTAGTTTCTTCATTGGGCAGACCATTTGATACGGTGACTTGGCTTCCCGGCGGCAGCGGCCATTTCCAACACCGACTCAGCAAATGCGGAATCAGATTGGTCGCTGTCACTGATGGAAAAAACATGGGTGCCTTTGCCTAATGCATTGGCTGCCGCCTGCCCTACCTGGATGCCGGTAAAGCCAAACAAGCGGGCAGGAATGTAGCGCTGAATGCAATACTGCTCGGCGAGACGGGAAACACCTTCTTCCGCCGCCAGATAGATCTCATCGGGCAGTCGGTTTGCAAAAATCTGATCGAACAGACCGAAGATCGATTCATCGCACACTGAGCGATCACCGGTTAGGACGACGCGGCGTAACTGTTCACCATCCTCATGGCTGGCTTTGTGGAGCCGGTTATAGATTTGCTCCGCGACTTGGGTGACCAAAGAGACACTGGTCGTGCAACCTGGCTGCAACAGCGAGTCGGCCAGCGCCTCCTGATGCTGGACTAACTGCATCCACATCCCGGCACGGATCATTGGAAGCTTGATCGTCTCCCAGTCGGCCCGACGCACTCCTTGCGCAACTCCAGCGGTTTCAAACAGGAAATCATCATGGTCCGTAAGTGTGAGCAAGTATCGGCTGTAGGAGTCATCCACACCCCTGTACTTCTCAGACTCGATGAAGTGCATCAGCGACGGATACGTCTCCGGTTGAAAGCTTCCAGGACTGCGGTACCCATGAAAAGGGAGCGTCACATACGGGTCGTAAATGGGGGTGTTCATCGTCGATAACCTAACCGAGTATTCGGGCCAACCGCTCATTCAACTGCACGAGTCCAAGAGCATTTGGGCTTTCCATCGCGACATCTTGGCTTTGTTTACGCAGGTGTGCCAGCCGTTCTGAGGTCTGGAAATTCCCGGCAGCTTTGTTTTGAAAATGCCTCGCCAAAGTCTCGCGCTGACCGGCAGCCAATAGCTCGGGTTTCATTCTTCCAAGCAACCGACTGCCGAGTTCTCGAAAACGGCCATCTATCCCGCTGCCAATAATCGCCGGCCACTGGTCAATGGGTTGTTCATGAAGCCGCTGCATCCTTTGAACATCAGCCTGATGGAAGTCACCAGCCCACATTCGGTGATCGACATCTGCCGGTTGCGAGGCGAGTTCCAGGATGGGTTCATCCCTCAGGCGTGCGGCGAGATGGTCGGCAGTACGAAGGTACTGGACGTTGGCCAGCACCGTCCGGATATCAATGGCCAGCCGAGAGGCGTCCTTAGGCCGCACGACGCCGATTGCAGCACAAAAGGGGGCACGACTCAGGCTGACACGTATTAACGGCTTATGCAGGTCAGTGGGGCTTACGCGGACCAGTGCTTGCAGCGATTCAACGTTTGGGTCGCAGAGCGCTGACAGGTCACTTTCCAGATCGGCGACGTACACGATGTCTGGATAGGTAATGTCCACCGCGACGGGCAGGGCCAGAATTGCGCCCCTGGGATGGGGAATCAATGGATGAACCATCAGGCAGGGTTTCACGCTTTGCAGGTCAGAAACCTCCCCGCCGTCTAGCCCGAGGCAAGTCTTGATCGACTCAATAGACGAAGTCCTGATTGCGTGCTCGATGAGCTTGGGTGAGGCCCCGGCCAGATCTTCCAAAATTTCCTTTACCAGGACCGCCCGGTTCGTCCCGTTCACATCCGCTTCCCACATCAGGAAACGATGCAACGCTGGCATTGGCAGCGTTCGTACACTCTCCGGCCAAGGGAAATCCTCAGGGCGTAAGAGCGCTACAGAGCGCAGTAATGTTTCCACATCAAGGAAATGGCTCGCCTCCGGTAACCCAATGCAGGGGTAGGGCAGCAGATTGCGGTACATCCCATACCGAATATAGGGATCGAGCCTGGCTGAGTTACCAAAGCCAACATGAAGACAGTCATTCGTCATGAAGTGTCTGAATGCGGTTCTGGCCCATTCAAGCTCTGATTCACCAAGCATCAAGTCGAGCTCGGCCAGCTCACCCTTTGCCGCTGCCAGTGGATCGACATACACGTCATCTCGCAGCTTAATGGCACTCATCAGGATTTCGGGCGCGGCTTCGCCAGTGACGAAAATTGAGTGGTAGCGCACGAGTTGACCCTCGGCGGCGGTTTTTCCAGCGGTAATAGCGTCGTAGAAATGGATTGCAGGCATAGGAGTTCCTCTACCACTAATAGTGGGGTGGCAGTGCTCCATTTGAGCAATTTCGGAGGACAATCTTGGGTGGAAAAGCGGAGGCTAATTTGAGGTGAAGCTTCGAGCGCGGCAGTTATACTTCGGACCAGGACCTCGGAAGTGAACAGCGAATTGACTCAGCAACCTCTCATCCTCAACAGCCCAAGTGCAGACACACTCGTGATGCTGGTCAGGAACAAGCGTGCCCATCTCGCTCTGTTGCCGTCTGGGACCAACTCGGGTGTGAACTTGTCGCTGTGTGAGGTGCAAATCGGTGGTGAGGTTTTGGGCGTGGTGGACAGTGCCGACCTACCAACCCTACAGGACTTAGCCCTTTGCACTCCCTGTTTGGCCGAATTCATGTCTAAGCACCGGGACCGGCTCCTATCCCAGCAAACCATTACGCCCGAGCAGTCATCCTTCGGCAGCGGCATTAGCCGCGCCTTGGCCAACCAGATGCCTTTGTTTTAAGCCTCTGGAAACATATGCGTTTGCTGCTCGCCGGATTCCAGACTCAGCAGAATCCAATGCTTGGCAGTAGACCCGCTGCGGATCAGCTCCCACAACAGGCTCATTGCAGCAGTCGCCACCGAGCGGTTCACCAAGCAATCTTGCGAGTTGATGGACTCAGCCGCCGAACATGATTTGGTGGTGCTGTCGGCTAAGTCAGCGACCTCTGGATACACGTCGAGCACGCAAGGGAAACGCTTGCGCATTACCTCAGTCAGCCCACCAAACACCACTTGGCCATGCCGCTGGCCGTTGCCCATATCCATCCACATCGCGTCTTTGCGCAATTTGCCCTGATAGTTGGCCAGTGCGACCCGCGCGGAGTTGACGTCCACACACGAAATGACCAGATCGGCGTTGGCCAACGGGAACATCGTTTGCTCACCTGGGAAACGATAAGGCAGTGCCTTCCACTGGGTGCCAAGGTTCAGGTTGTAGCGATTGACTAGACAGATCGACTTGTACTGGTCGATATCACACGGCCAGAAGCGTTGACGCACCAAGTTCGATTCGCGCACCACAGCATCATCAATCACGGTCACGTAAAGGCCGCGTGGGTGGCCGAGTTTCAACAGGGTGAAATGGAACGTAGCGAGGCAATCAACAACCTCGCTTCCATTGCCACCGGCACCGAGAACAACAACGTTGATAGCCTGATCCAACCAGCGCTCAGGGGCAGTGAAGCGAACTTCCTTCGATTCCAGTTGAGCAATCATTCTGCGTACGCCCCTTTGTTAACTGCGACCTTCAAGGTGAATTGCGTACCATAGTCAACTGGGACAACAGGAACCAGCTTTGCCGCAGGAAACACTTTGGCTTTGCTCTCGCTCAATTTTTTGTAGAGCGCTTGCAAGCCCTCAAAAGATTCAATGCCCTTGAGTACCTTGGTTCCGCCAGCGTGAGTGTTCGTGCAATGGAGAACGAACTGTTCCCAACCCGGGATGCTGGCAATGGTGTTGTCCTTCGGAACCTGCACGTTGCCAACGCAAAATGTCCCGTCCCGGTACATGTTCCCCATAGGGACGTAAAACAATGGGGTTGCAAAAGTTGGCCGAGCCTTACCTTTGAAGGCAAAGCAGCGGAGCGGCTTGCCCAACTGCGCGATGTAGACAAGGCCCGGGATCGGTGCGTTGTACATGCCTTCCTTGAACAGAACGTCGATGTGCTGCGGTGGGGTGTACCAGACCAGATGCGTACGGCTTTTGATCAGAATTTTGGTATCCAGGAACTCAAGCGTCGATTCAGTGTTCAGCAGGATATCGACCAGTACCTCTTTGTCGTGCTCGCTGAACGCACGGCCTGCACCGAGTGTGTAACGGCCATCGTCCGGCGCAGCCATCACTTCATGGCTGGTCATGTCCAGTCGGCCAGTGTTCTTGTTGCGATAGATCAGCAGTGCGGATGCTTCGACTTCTTGGTTAAGCATTTGGTGTCCCCTCAAGAGAAAGTTGGATCTGGCGCAAGTGCGCAAGACATTGCTGCGTTCTCTTAATTATCGGGACTGTGGTTTGTGCCACCACCTCCCGAGACTCCAAAGGCAATGCTGTGTAGATTTCCGCGCAATTCTCGGCGTGGCAGTTGAACGCGCTTTCTGCCTCGTCGAATAGGGTGCTCATCCGATCTTCAACAACAACCAAGATCGTCTCGAACAGTCCAATACCGTCAGACTCCGAACCTTCAAATTGCTGCCCACCGATGAAGAAATGGTGGTCCGAAAGATCAATGCAGGTTTCCAGCGCATCGGCCAGCGCGAGCAACAGACGGCTATGGGCCGAACCATTGTCGATTAATTCCTGCACCTGGGAACGCATTGCTTGCATTTCGGCCTTGTGATGAGCATCGGTAGAACCTTCGCTGTAGTCGAGGCGAGATGAAAAGTGATTTTCAAGCTCTGCGATTTCAAGCAGTAAGTCGCAGGCACGGTCCACAGTTTCTTCATCATGCGGGCCTTCACCTTCCATCCCCAAGGCGTACGTTTCAAATGTGGCTTCGTCGCAATCCAGATCAATGAGGTAGTCAAAAAGCTCCTCACGGCTATAGCTTTGAATGCGTTCCTTGAGTTCCGCGTAGACCTCCCCAAGGGAATAGGTGTAGACCCCGTCCTTGCCCATCCAGCTTGCAGGCGTGTGGAATGGCACACCGTAATGAGAAAGCGCATCGAGCGTCTTGAACAACAGCACGTTTACTTCAACGAAGTCGCCTTCGATGGTTTCCGGCAGTTTCAGATAAAAGACACTCATCCCAGTGCTTTCGATCCGAAACGTCTGGCCGGCAATCGAGGTTTCTAAAACGACGTTGCCATCCGCATCATCTTCGGTAACCCGCGAAAAGCGTTGCTGCTTGGCGAGCAGTGATCCAAGGCTGTCATTGCAGCTAGACAGCAGTTCAAGGCCACAATCCGGGCCTTGCGCTACCAGCGGCGCGACAGCCGATTCGTGGAGCAAACCTAACTCAATACAAGCCAGTGTCAGGTTCGCCGCAAACGGAACATCAACCAGCGGTTTGGCCAGCGTCAGGACGCGAGCCGCCGCATCCGGTACAGCCTGCTCAAGTTTGATGTCCAATCGGGCAGCAGAGCGATTGACCGCCCGGGTGGTGGTGAGGTGTAACCCATACCCGTTCGGGTAGATGTTGAGTTGATTGAGGTCGGATTCGTGGAGCAATCCTCCCTTGTGCGCTTCCAGACAGAACGCGCTATGACCAACGAAATCGACCAAGTAGCCCTTATGTTCCATGAAGTCGCGGGCGACTAAATCCTGCACTGCCTCAGTAACCCGAGGCACTGTCATTGGGCTTAGCGGGGGAGTTCCGAACCGGAAAGGAGTCCGGGAATGCTGGATTTGCGCAAGAGATTCCACAATCGCACCTGTTGGTTATGGTCTAAACAGTTGACTGGTTCGTTGTTCGGGTTGGGTGGGGCGACAGCGCCGCCCGCCCAAGCCTTGAGTATGTCGAGGGGGTTAGCCCCGGTCGCCGAAGCTGGCTTGTCGAAACTCGTAGACATGCTTGTCACCCTCCGTCACAGGCTCGATTACTTTGGCCCCAAGCAACTTGGGGAATTGACGACCGTAGTGCTTGAGAACTTGCTCAGGAGTCATGGTCGGATCAGGATCGGCCATGTCGCGGCCAGCCATGCGAAAAACGCGGGTCAATTCAAGAATTACTGCCATGACGCTCTCCTTAGAAATTCGCCAGCGATTTCGGTTTGGTTTCGGTCAGAGCAGCATCACCCGCTACTTGGGGGGTATTTCCCCCGTTCTGAGCGCCAGCGCCGTCCGAGTCCGATTCCGCTTCGTCATCGACGTCACCACCTTCATCCGCAGTAGCAGAGGCAGCAGGGGCTTTCACCTTGGCACTTGCCAGTGCTGCTGCGCCGATACGCTCAATCTCATCGAGCATGCTCAAGCCCCGGGTGACGGCAACGGCTTTCATCTTGATGTGCTCAACAAAGGCGTCCTCCACCTCGTTAGCGGTGCCAGCGACTACCATCGGCTTGCAGATCGCCGCACGAAGGTTCACAACGTCGTCACTCGCGTTGTGCGGTGTCGGTCCCAGGTTGGGCGTGTAGATCACTTTGATCTGGCCTTCGCCCAAACCTTGAACTTCGATGGTCGCGCTGGTGTTTGCGCCAAGAACGGACGCTACTGCCTGAAAAAATGTTGCTTTCATGGTTACTGCTCCTTGGGTCGATGGAGAAATTATTGGCCGAGTGCGGTCGTGCCAGAACCGTCATGGCATTCAATTTTCATCGTGTCCGGGAGGTAGCCTTCCCAAGTGAACTCGGTGAACGCGAGGATCGCTTTCATCAGGTCGTCAGCCTTGCCGCCAGCGAGCTTGGAGAACTCCTTGTCACCCTTGACCTCGTCATACTTCTTGTCGAAGCCACTGGCCTTGCAGTCAGCGATGACACCGGCCTTGGTCAGCGACTTGAGGTAGGACTCCGTCATCTTGAAGTACTCAACAGGGTTCATACCCGTCGCCTTGATAACGCTCAGGGACTGCGCCCCAGCAACGGACTTCTGGAACTGGTCGGTGCTGTCCTTGCGGAACACCGAGCACGCCGCCAGTTGAACCAGATACGCTTCCAGCTTCTCCAGTGGCTGCTGCGCCAACTCAGCTTCAAATGGTGCCCGGGAGTAACTGGCCAAGCCGTCGGGGAAGCCAACGGTTTTTTTCATGCGGTCGCTGAGTTCGGCTGGCAGGTCGCTGCGCATGTCGAGGTACAGGCTGACAATGCTGATCGCCAGTACAAAACGTTTGTCGCTTTGAATTGCCACGGCCCCCATGCGGGCATACATATCGAACGCTTCCCGGCGAATCGCACGCTTCATTTCTGGAGCCTTGGCGGTCGGCTTGGCGTTAGCTTTCTTGCCAGCGGTTGGAGTTGCGCCCGAAGCTTCCTGTGTGCTCGCTTCCTGTTCGCCGGTCGCAGTTGTGACGACCTTTGCACCACTGGTTTGTGCAATCAGTTCCTGGTAGTCAGCTTGGCGCTCGCTATTGCAGTGGCGGTCGAAGCAATACCCGCCGACGGTGTGACCCTCCAGACCTGCCTTCGTACTGACGACAGCACCATAGTTCTTGCACGCAACGCACGCGCTGATTTGCGCCGCGCCAACGCCGTTCTGGCCGGATTCCACGAGCAGGACATAGCCGTCTGTAGGCAGGCTTGCGTCGGTATGCACCACGCCGTAATCCGCTTGGGCCTCAATAGTGCGGACTTCGATGAGCTGCGCCGTTTTTGCCTCCCAGCAAGAATGATTCTGGCATTTGGCCCCGTCCAAACTGGCTTGGAACAGATCGCCGTACAAGGCACTGTTCGACGGGCAGCGCTGACACTCTGTGGTATCAAACCGGGCAGCAGTGATGTCGTTGAACATTTCGGACAGGCGTTTCTTGGTATCGCCGACCGTCAGGCCACGCTCGATGATTTTGCCGCAGATCATCTCTTGTTCGCTGTCTGCCATCGGGGCAAGTAGCTCAGCATGCCCAAGCTTGATCTGGCCCTGAGTCAGCGCTTCGGAAACGGCAGTGCAGCACTTAGACAGCAAAACTCGCCTATCGAGATATTGGCGGTCCCAGCCGAGAAGGCGGCAAACTTCATCGTGATCGTTGGCATGATCGGTCAGCATCGTTTTCGCATGCTGGGCTTCATCAATCGGCGTGAGGTTGGAACGCTTGAGGTTTTCAATGGCAGCAGCCGAGCGGGCTTCGGCATCGGTCATCTCACGGATGATTACCGGGATGTCGTAGAGGCCTAGTTCGACCGAGCCATCAAAACGGGTATTACCCGCAACTACCTCATACGGCACATCAGCGCCGGTAATAGGGCGGATCATGATCGACTGCATGACGCCATTGACGCGGATGCTCTCCACGATTTCACGATAGTCGGAGCGGTTACGGCTTTTACGCGGGTCGATGTTCGGGTTGCGACGCATCTGAGACAAAGGAACGCGCTGCTCACCACCTACTGTGGTCGCTGGTGCAGCTTGTACTTGGGAAAGGTCGGTCATGGCTAAGCCTCGGGCTGTTTGGAATGAGCTAATGCTCAGGCCGCGAACCCTGTGCCAGAACCGATCAATCAAAGATTTTGCAGATTTTTAGCGCCCCAGGTGAGGGATTGAATGCGCCGTGACTTGGTCTATGGCTTGCGCCCGGGCCCCATGAAATCAGGGATCACCACTCCGTCAAAAATGGTCACATCAAGATGGGGGAAGCCGTGGACTTTCTTCCTGACGTTGGCGAACCATTTGTTGATTCCCTCAATCTGGGTGGGAGTTAAAGCCCACCGAGAGTGGAGCTTGGAAATCATCGACTTCAGAAATTCGCGACGATCTTCGGCGATGTGCTGAAGTGCCTCAGAGAGCCAGTAGTTGAGGCCAATGCAATGCTTGATATTCCGCTCGCTGAACACATTCTTTTGCTGAGCGGCGCTGCGCATAGAACCCGCAACACGCTTCCGGAGTACGTCATCCAATTCACCATTGGCCTGAAACGCCTCGTAGGCTTCGGTCAGCAATGCAGAGCGCTGGTAACGAAACCCAGACATCGCTTCATACCGCAACCTGAGGTATTGAATGACCGCATCCAAGGGAGGGAGAGGAGGGCGGTTTGGGGCAGCTGCCGAATTGTGCGGGGGCGATTCAATTCCAGACATCGGAGATGAATCCGACCGCGGTTCCGGCATCGCGGTGGTCGAGGGGTCATCTGGATCAGCATCAGAAACCACCAGCAGTGCCAGCCTGGCAACGTCCAGAAGACGTTCATCGGGTGGACCAAGGTGTTTCTTGGCGCAGTTCGGCCCGGCATAAGTCTCCTGGGTACCGTCCGAAATGACGATCCCCTTTTGGCTCTTGAGCAACCGGCCACAAAAAATGCAGCTAGCCCCAGCCCCCAGATGATCTACACGCGCGTAATGCCAATCCATTGAACAGCCCTCGTTTAAAGGCCAGTGGTGTTATTTGACCTTCACCATGACCGTGTAATTGCCATCGATAACAACAACCTTGGTTCGATCCTTTTCAACCTGGACCGTATCGGAGAAAGCCGTTGTCGAAAGGCTCACATCCTGATTGGTACCGCATTTCAGAACCTTGCCCGGCGTGATGCCGTTGAAGTTCGAAACCTGACCGATAACTTCAACCGGCTGACTCCCATCTTCGGATTTGGGAAGGGTGCGAAGCGTCAGCATCAGGCCAGTCTTGTACATCCCTTCGCGGCAAATCTCGCGCTTTGTGGCAGGATCTTCAAATGCAGCGTCGTAGCTGTGGACGGCGCGCAGGTCCAGCACATGCTTGTCGCCGTCGACAGGGTATTTGTACGCTTTCGGCGCATTGCTACCAGAGACTACAGAGACGGTCATTTCAGTTGCCGCCGCACTCGCTGCGAGCGGCGACAAACACAAAACCAGGGCAATCCAACGCATTTTTCAACCTCGAAGATTATCTGCAAATTTAATAACGATCAGCTTGTAGGCGTGATGGTCGTGGAAGGTTGCGTGGTCGAGTTTCTCGGCCGGCGTCGGCTCCAACTCATCAAAATCCACCGGTACAACTTCCGCGATTCCATCCCAGGAGCTGACCCGTTGGCACTCGTGGTAGCCGTTGCAAAGGACATCTGCAACGAACTCCGCTTTCCCAACTGGGTACTTCACTTCGATTGATTTGTGCAGGCTTTCGTATTGGCCCAGTACGTACTGAACCAATTCGAGTGCCGTCTGCCCGCTGAGGGTCGACCCAACCCCAAACTCATGCCCGAAAACAAGGACGGAACGGAATGTCATAGCGGTACCGCGCGAACGGAAACTTGGGTCGGCGTGATAGAGCCGAAGCTGTAGACCTTCTCGACGCCAGATTCCTGATCAAAACGAATGTTGAGACGATCCATGTGGATCAAAGGATTCGGGTTTTGCATTTCGGCATCGGTCACGTAGGTCCGATCCACACCCAGGCAAAAGCTCAGGTTGTTCTTGTCGAGTTTGGGTTGCGAAGCCCGCAGGAAAAAGCCAGACGGAAAGAAGAACTCGTTGCCCTGCTTCACAATTCCGTTGCTGTCGATACCGACCATCAAAGTGACCGTCTTCTGGAAGTCTTTCACCACGACATCCCGCCCATGTTCGGACGGAAGCTCGAGATTGATCACTTCGCCGTATTTATCCGGCGTTTGATTCAGGACCTGGATCTCGATCTTGAACCCCGTCAGTTGGCGAACGCCAGACGGTTGATAGGTACGATCTTCACGCCAGTTAGTGTCGCACTGTTCCTGTGGAAGGTTGGTGGTCTCAGTAACCTGCACGGTACCGGAGTGCACTTTCGAGTCGTATTGGTAAATCGACTGATTGAACTCAGGCTTGCTGGCACAGCCAGTGATTGCAAGGCAGAGCGCCGCAAGGGAAAAAAGTGGCTTCATGAATGTCCTTAGTCGTTAGCTGGGCGTCGGGTGGAAAGTGGTAGGGAGGTTTGGCTCACGATTCTTGCAAGGTCGAGTTTCTCCAGAGCTGCGAAGACACCCGAAACCGTCAATGGTGGAACAATCCTGACTGAGCGAATGGGGTCAGGTCCCATGACGGCGCCGAGGCCGGCACACAGGAGCACGCCGGCCGCGTCCCCAGACACCAGGTGCAGCACGGATGCCGCGTCGACGCATTCGCTGGGAAGGTCCGATACGACAACCAGGTCCGGTTTGAACGACACAAACAATTCTTTTGCCACGGCCAGGCGGTTGCACGCCTTCACCTCACTGAATAGCTCAGTCAGGATCTGATGGGTGTGGAACGCCTCTGAAGCGCTTTCTGTGATGATTAGTGCGTTGGCCATTGTCGTCAGCTTTGTCCCATGATTCTCGCGATTCTAACGATCTCTCCACGAGTTACGAGCCAAAGTAAGGGCTAGAAATTCCGAGGTCCCAATTTGGGTTGCCGACGCTCACCGGTCTGGCAAAGTGGGGTGAGAATTTGACTGGTGACCTATGAGCGACGACAAACCTGGCTCCTGGCTTGATACCTACAGCGTCCCTGTTGTTCCTGAAGGAGAGCAATACGTAATGCTCTCGGGGCTTGCGGAGTCCTACAAGCGGGCGGTATGGGCAGAGATTTCCCAAAAACACTCGGAATTGGCAAAGCTGCTCAAAGAGCCGGCCATCAAAACGATCATGGAGATGTTCGACGCCGATCTGTTTGTGGAAGCGTCAAAGGCCCCAATGCTGCCCCCCGAGAGGCTCAAGGGGCGCAAAAGGGTTGAGACTTAGAACGGAGCAAGAAGATTCGACTTAAGCTCCTGGAATCGTCTCAGGCGCTCTTCGGGTGTCTCCGTCGCAAACGGAGGGGCATCATCGAAGTTGACCAAGGGACTGTAATCCAGCTCCTGCCGGGAAATCTTTTCGGGCCGAACCAACTCAATCTTATTCCCACCAGCGGCAAGCATCAGATGCTGGATCGCTGCCTCAATTTCTTCCTCTGAAACGCCCGCCGGTGGCTTGATCAGCAAATGGCAGAAATTGTCGACTGAAACCTGAATCTCCTCCTTGCTGGGCTTTTCTTGCTCAAGCCATTCGATTGCCTGCTGTAACGGGGTCATATCTACATGCCCTCCGGTCTGCTGATGATCGACCGCAGATTCGAAAGCACGGCTTGTTTCTCAGCCTGGCTCAACGGCTTGGCCGGCGGCGTGTCCGGATACAAGGACCCGTAATCAGGTTCCATGGCGCTTGTGGGAGTAGCCGTCGCATTTGTTGGTTTCTTGGCTGCGTCGTCGAGGCAAGGGAGATCTGTCAGATCTCCACCGTTCTCCACATAAAACTCTGTCAGCGCATCTGCGGTATTGCGGGTGTCGTCGTTACACACCAACTTCAAGTTCTTAACCTGAAGCACGATGGCCCCCAGCACCCGCTTTACCTCCTCCAACCCCGGGTTTTTATCGAGCCATGCCTGAGAACGCGCGAGGAACGTTTCTGCCGTTGGCAGTTTCTGGGGTGTGGCAGTCATTGGGTAACTCCCGACGTCAACTGAGTAGGCTTTGCCGGAGGGCATTCGCTGGTTCGCAGAGCGTCACCGCTTTTGCACTCCGATCCGATGAGCCAGGCCAGGAGCGTCGAGGCGACGACAAACAACACGCCGACAATCAACTTCAGAGCCGTTTCATCGATCATCTCGAGTAAGCAGGCAAACGCCACGTCGAATGGCAGGGCCACACCGGCAAAGAACAACACCGGGGCGATCACCCGCTGCAGGGGCTTCCAGAACAAA
The DNA here is from genome assembly GCF_050434865.1 of Pseudomonas silensiensis. Classification (NCBI taxonomy): domain Bacteria; kingdom Pseudomonadati; phylum Pseudomonadota; class Gammaproteobacteria; order Pseudomonadales; family Pseudomonadaceae; genus Pseudomonas; species Pseudomonas silensiensis. Next base: position 152,028 of record NZ_JBNDJH010000002.1, on the reverse strand, counting down.
CTGATCACAGCCAGGGAGATGCAGGCCGGCGTGAGCGACGCATTCATTGCAAGCGCGATTGGAACGAATGGCGTAGGGGCCTTCGTGACCAAGAGGTGGGCAACTGCAGTACAACCGATGAGTATTCCAATCAGTAGCGAACTGATAGTGATCCGAGTGGTGCGGGTTGAGTTGAACATGGCTTCGCCTCGTTTGAATGTCGAGGCCATTACCACTCCCGCAGCTCCGTGCCAGAAGCATCAAAAGACAAGGAAAATATAAGGAAGAAGGAGAAAAGAAGGAGGATACGCGCAAAGCCTTTAAATCCGGGGCTTTGCGCTGAGCAACGTGGGCCAATCCTTACCAGAGTCATGGATCAATCCTGACTAAGCCAAGATTTTGCCAGTGGAAACGTGGGCTAATCCTCACTGTATAAGCAGTGATCGTGGAAGATACCTAACTAGAAAGGAATGGCCAGTGGAACAATCCTAACTAGTTGGGGATGGCTAAATTGGCAGAATTCTGTGGATAAGTAGGACATAAAAACGACAGTGGGCGAATCCTCACTATGATCGTGGAGTAAACCTCACCACTGTATATCGGTTGAATCCGAAGAATCGAAGTGAAATCCGTTCTACCGCTAACCGCCCAATAAAAATGAAAGGTGGAACAATCCTGATCAAGTAGGTGCTGAGTTCACCTTTAGTCTGAGGCCGGGCAGAGGACTCACCCCATAAGCGTAGATGAAGGTGACACTAGTGTCGAACAAGGAGCGACAGCACTTCACTGTGAGTCATTGTTTTCATTTCCGTGGTCAGTGGATATGTTTGTCAGAAGGCCTAGTGCCGATCATGCCCGGGATAGAAATCTCGGAGAAATCAGGCCGATCACCAGCCTCCCATTGCTGGATTGCGGCATCGATACTCGCTATATACTCAACGCCGCCCCGCATCGGGTTCTTGGTAACCTCTTTTCGATACTCATCGCGGTAAGCCCGCAAGTATTCGAGTGTCCCGACTTCCCCTGTGATGTTTTTTGCTCGGTGATGTGCCGAAGCCATCTTGAGCGTGTCCGGATGGCAACCCCAACCCATATTAAGTCTCCCTTATAGGACGCGAAGATGCGCATCCCTCTACTGACCCAACCCCGCGGTATGACGGCGAGGCTTGGGGTGTATCTGGGCGGCAGGTCCGACGTCTTATCCTATGCTCCGGCAAGCTCTGCCTGGAGGGAGTTGAGCTGGGCCACGGTAGACACATCCGGCGCTACGCCAGGCTCTGTAGCAAGTTGTATAGCGATGTAAGCCAAGCCCTGTACGCGAGCCACTGGGATGTCGAGTTCGGCTGCTACGCGCTTCGCAGTGCGAGTGTCGTTCAGCGCCAACTGTGCGGCTTCCAGAAACTCTGCAAGCAATTCATCATCGAGCTGGGCGAGTGTGTTTTTGAGGTTGTTCATGATTTCCCTAGACGTTTCCGTCAATGACTCGGAGCCAGCCATTAACCTGCTGTAGATAGGCTTTTGGCTCATCTGTATCGAAGTCAGCTAGGATCTTATTTTTTACAGGCTCAAACTCAGCAGGAATGATTTCGCATGCTTTTATCATCGCGTGCTGGAGCTGCAACATTTGTAAAATATATTCGCGCAGGCGTTGAATTGATTCTGGCTTGAGCGTGGTTTTACCTTCCCGAAAACCGGTTACATTTTCTCGCAAAACCTGCATAGGAGGCTGTAGTTTCGACCTGACATCACGAAGATCTGCAAACCGGGTGTCGGCATGAAAGGCTTCAAAAAGGGTGCGGTTTGGTACTTCTGCAATAGCCATTAGATTTTTCCGTTATTTGTGGAGCTGGTGGATAGACAGAGGACCTGTCGGCCTGGATAACAGCAGCTAGCAAGCCCATTGGCGCGGTAGCCGCTTTTCCTATCGCTGCCGATTGAGCTGCGTGACGGTGGCGGAAAGCTTCTCTACCAGGGCAACAGTCATGCTCAGAGCTTCGGTCATGTCAGGAACGTGGAAACAGGTATTCCCGGCCAGGTTATCGAAATCATAATCGGTACTTTTCACGCCGCCCACCCCGAAGGTGATCGACAGGTCACCGCCTTCTGTACCTTTCAAATCAACCGAAAGGTACTCGTCGCCACCGAGGCGATAGGGCCATACAAGGGCCTCAATCTGGCCCTGCATATCAGCTTTCGCAAGCGCTGCAAGTTCCGCTGCCCAGCGATCAACATCTGGAAGAAACTTGCACCAGCTTGGTCCTACTTCGCTCAACACATTGATGGTGGACATGATTGCTCCTGCTCGATCCTGAGCGCGACCGTCGCGCCACTCCTACGGACTCGGCCCATCGGTTTGACGGCTGGGCTTGTAGTGTACTTGGGCGACTTTTCCGCAATCAGTTGAGGGGCTTGCGAGCGGCAGCGTTTGACACGCCGTCGAACCGTGGAACAAACCTGCCTACCGGAAAGCAAGTAAAAAAAGACCCCGAATCAATTGGGGTCTTGGGGTATGGACTGATTCGGTATCAGCTACCCAACACCCGAAGCTCACGAAGGGCAACCTGCCTGTGGCCTTTGATGATCATGCCGACAAAATTTTTGTGCGGGAAAACTTGGTAGGTGTAGTCGATCGCTCCTTTGCCTGTGGTTTTCTTCACTGGCGTCGACTGGAAGCTGGTCAGTACCTTTACGTCGATGAGTTGCTGCAATGCAAGATTCATCGACCGGAAGTCTTCGGGGATTCGATTGCTCAAGCCACGCGCTGTGTTCGTAAGAAATTCGACCATCGAAAACGAATAGGGATTCGTGGGGGATGCATTCCGCCATTTCATCGTAAGCTCACGATTTAGGATTTTCGCCAGGCCGTTTGTTAATTTCATCGATGTGCCATAGTGGTAAAGGCGGTAGTCACCACGCTCGATGCCCCGCGAGATCAGAGGATGGAGAACAGCGACGCATTGTGTCGCGACGTTCTTGTCCTCTTCAGACATGTCTTTGGCTTCGACATAGTTCTTACTGCTCTTATTCCGACTGCGCAGAAACAGGAGGGGTAGGTAGTTACTTTTAATGTCGATCGTTTCCCCATCGGCAGTCCTTGTCTGAATTGTCAGGTTGGACTCGGCAAGGATGTTCAAAGCCTCTCGAAGCTCTGCATAGGTGAGGGTGTGCCCTTGAATTGCTAATTCTTTCTTCAATTCATAGAGGGAGAACCGAACCGAGCACTCGACTTCATTAAATTTGCCAGATTGGGTGCTGAACTTGCGAAGCGCCTCTTCGACACATTCCTCGCGCGCCCCCGGGTAAACGCCAACCCATTCCGTTTTGCCGGTCAGTTTGCCCTTGACCTTGATTGGACGCTCCATGTTGACGGCTTTCAGGATGACTTTGAATGGCTCGTTGTTGAGGGTCCCCTCGATCAGGGTTGTCATGGCATTCATGTCACGAACGGTCTTCGATGCCCAGGAGAACCGCGGGAGAGCGTCATAAATGGAAACCAGGTTGCTGTAGTCGACGTCAGCGAGCTTGATCTCATATGCAGAAAACAACGGTAACGTGCCCAAACCGTTCGCAGCCGGCTGCATCCGCCGAGCGGCTCCCTTTGCCGCGAGAGTCCTCATTCTTGCTGGCAAACCCGTTTCGGATCTGCTGATGTGCTCCCCAGAAGATTCAAAGCCGGGTAGCTGCTGGGTTAGTTGGTTGCTCTGGTCCATGAATAAATACCGGTTAACCCAAACGGGACAGTGACGTTGCGTGGGAAATGAGGCCAGCTCCGGCGATGCGCCCACAAATGGCACAACCGTGCTGAGAAGATTTTGAAATGCTGCAGGCGCAGAAGGGACTGCGCATGGTCAATGAATCAACCACCGGTAGTAAGCCGCGCGATCAGGCTGATGACTCGATAATCGCAGTCATTCATGCCGGCATCCGAATCCATGACGTGATCAACGATTTTCATGAATTCAGGCCCGTGTATGGTGGCCTTATCAATCATTGCGGCCACTTCCACATACTGAGCTGCCGTAGCTTCATCCACCTGCGTGCATACGGCGAACCCATCCAGCCGAGCCAGCGCCAGACGATGAGAGGCCGCGCTCAAGACAAACTCACCTGGTGCTGCCGAGAACTGTTCAGCGATAGAGTGCTTAACGGCATCGGCGTCCTCGATGACGACCGGCAGAGCGCCGGCTTCTTGAGTTGAAAGCTTTGCGGTTGCAGCGAATGCGAGGCTGGCCACTACAGCAAGGGCGAAAGCCCCAATGGCTACTTTCTTGATTTTCTTCTGCACGAGAGACATTCCAAAATCGGGTATCGCTCGAGAATAACGGCTGCAAAAACGATTGCGAGCCAAAACATAGGCTAGAAATTCACGGGGATTTCCGGAAAAAACCTGGGTGTTTTGAAGTGCAGCCCTTGGCCTGGCCAGATATGGTGGCCGTGCCCAAATCATCGGAGCTTCACCATGCTTGTACTTACGCGCCGCATCGGCGAAGCAATCAAAATCGGCGACGATATCGAAATCACCGTATTGAGCGCGACTGGCGAAACCGTTCGGATTGGAATCGACGCACCACAGAGTGTCACCGTTTACCGCGGTGAGGCGTATCGATCGGCACAGGGCAGGGAGCATGTGGAGATGAAACGTGCGAGTTAAGTATCTGGGATTCGCATTTGCCGTCGTTGCATCCATTACTGGATGCACTTCCGGCTGGATTGAAGAACCAAGCCAGGCGACGCTGAACTTGGTCAACGACCTAAAGCTTGAGGGTTTCAGCTGTGCCGCCGGCTTCTCGGCTATCACCTGTCGCCAAATCGACGCCTACGTTGAGAAATCAAACAAGATTTGCTCAGCGGAGAAGGGGTGCATCAAGCAACCGTGTCATGACGTGCGGGTGGTTTACTCGATCAAGCAGCAGCCCGGCGGTCTCCCGGCAGTTGACCAAACCATGGAAAGAACCGTCACCAAGAAGATCGAAAAAAACAGTAGCTACTCAGCCGAGAGAACAAATGATCTCGAGGAATTCTGCGCCATAGATTGACACTAATACTGCAGGCACCGGCAGACTCAAATGAAGACGCCGGCCGGCGTTTGCTTGAACGGCACAAAGACGCCGGAAGTGCATCGGTAAATAGTCGGCTGGTATCCGAGATCATTGGCCTGAAGTGCCGCATGGTGGGGATTGTTTGTCGGTGCCAGCGGGTGAAAACGAACACTGCCCGCGGACTGGGTCCACAACTCAAATGTTCTATCACCCACAATTCGAGCAGCAATCCGCGCTTCCCTCATGATCAGAATCGACCTTGGAAACCGCTCCCTAGCCATTGCCATGGCAAAACGATTCGAATCGTTCAACAGAGAAGTAAATTCGGCGGGGGAGACTGCCGCCTTGCATAGCAGTACCAGGTGCTGGATCGTGAAACTTGAGGGTGGGTAGAAGAACAGACCTGGCCGTTCATTGATTAGATCGCCGCTCGGCAATCCAAAAGCCATATCCACACCAAGACGTACAGGCAAGCATTCTGGTGGCAGGTCAAATGGCTCAGGCATCGTCACACCAAAGCCCATCAGTTCACCATCTATGTCGATGGTGATGCATGCCCAGTCGTCCAGGTACTCGACGCCCGCTTGGATACCTACAGCTCGAAAGCCGCGGCGGAGTGAATCAGCGATTGAAGAGAGCGAAGAAGCATGGCCCTTTAGCATTGTACTCAGGGGGGATAGCCAAACGTCTTTCAGCTGATCGTCATTCATCTTCTTCATTTATCCGCGCCCGGCGTGCCGTGAGTATAGAAACCGTGTCCTTGCTAGTGTCCTCGATTTTTTTGAGGGTCCCCAGCAGGCCTTTGATTCGGCGTTCATCGAAGTCCGAACGTTTGTCCGATGACTCCTGAAGCGCGAGATCAATCATTTCAACCACCTGTGCACAACTGAATGTGTCCGGTAACTCATCGGAACCGAGATGACGTTTAAGAAAGGATTCAGCGTTCATGTTCGCACCAAAAAGGCCCGCATCGCTGCGGGCCTGTCGTTTAAATGCCGGCTGGCTGTTCCTCGCCCCCGAGTGCGGTAACGAGCGCCGGTAGGAAGTCAGCGAAGGTAAGCATCATCAGGGTAAAGCTCGCATCCATTTGGCCCAAGGCGTCGTCACCGCCGTCCTGATCTGCCTGGTCCTGCAGCAGGTCTTCAAACTTTAGGCGCTTGATGACCATCTTGTCATCGAGGACGAACGACAGTTTGTCCTGCCAGGCCATGGCGGTTTGGGTGACGACCTTGCCAGCGCTCAGGTGTAGTTGGATTTCCTCGCTGGTCAAGTCCTGCCGCTTGCAACGCACAATGCCACCGTCTTCGTGGGTATCGCGCAACTCACATTCGTCCAGCACGAAGAAATCTTCGGCGGCCTTCTGCGTGGTGACCCATTCGGTCATGGTGGCGGTAGGGGATATTTTAACGGTTAACGGCCGTACTGGCAGGGTGCCAATCACTTCGCGGAGCGTGGATAGCAGGTCTTCCGCGCGCTTCGGACTGGCCGAGTTGACAAGGATCAGGCCTTGCTTTGGTGCGATAGCTGCGACAGTTGATGAACGGCGGAGAAAGGCGCGCGGCAGGAACGCCTGGATGATTTCATCCTTAATCTGGTCGCGTTCCTTTTTGTAGACCTTGCGCATTTGCTCGGCTTCGATCTCTTCGACCTTTTCCTTCACTGCGTCACGCACGACGCTGCCCGGCAAGATGCGCTCTTCTTTCCGCGCAGAGATCAGCATGAAGTCGCCACTGACATGCACCAACGGTGCATCTTCCCCTTTGCCGAACGGGGCGATGAACCCGTATGTGGTCGTCTCCTGAGAGGCGCAGGGCCGGGCGACTTTAGTTGCCAGCGCTGTTGACAGCGCCTCGGCATCAAAAGGCAAATCTTGGGTCAAACGATAGACAAGCAGGTTTTTGAACCACATGTGCGAGTACGCCTCGGTTTTCGGAACGAAGGCGAACAGGTTAACCAGCCTGCCCTTCCTTTCAACTCAAACTGAGGTCTCAAAAACTAAAATATTTCGCGAGCTTGATGCTCTCGGCGCATCGGCCGTTCCGCTTGGGGGTAACCAGAGTGCCAACGTCCATCACTCGGGTTGTCACCGGGGATTCATTGCTTTCATGATTGAAAGCCCAACCAACGCAGGCAGCGTCCAGGCAGGCGGAGTCCCCATCTCCCAGGCCCGAATAGTCCTTTCGGTTACTCCCCACTCTTCTCCGAGCATGCTTGGTGAAAAGCCGAAGTGTTCCCTTAAATGCACGAACCGCGGACCGGTGATAGTTGAACTCCAGTCACGTTGAATCCGGATTGCACCGAGCCCAACACAGGCGGCTTCCATCCAAGGATTCGGGGTAGTTCTCTCCGCCTTGATGACGGATGTCCGGGCGATATCCAGCTCTTCAGCGAACTCGATTTGAGACAGCTTGAGGATCTCTTTCCTGGCCACCTTCAGATCGAAACCTGTAAACGTTGATTTTCTTGCGTCGACCATTTTTACCTTCACTCCGCGCCGAGCCGGCATGCTCTTACAGCTATGCCGCCACCTGCCATTGAAAAACAGGCTCAGTTTTCCAAAATGGAACCGACCCCGGGTCCACTGCGTTCAGCACATCCCATACGGTTGCGCAGTTGTTGAGGGGCTGGTACCAACCTCGCGCTTCACGAACGGCCGAGCTGAGGGCTGCGCAGGAATCAACCCCAGGCCCAGGGACTTTCAGTAGGACATGAAGGTTTACACCACGATTCTCGGAGGCCGCCAGGCCCAGGGTGAAGGCAAGTCCTTCGATGAATCCACCGGTTCGAGGATTGAAGTACGTTTGAACAACGTCTCGACCATCTATGAAGGTGGACTCAACCCGGTACCCAATATCGAGCATCAGATCGGCAAAGGCGTCGCCGGCAGCCTTTATAAGCTCGATGGTGATTTCACTGGCCTGCAGTTCTGCCTGGCACATCTCTAGAAAGTGCTCGAGCACACTTTGGTTTACTGTCCTGGTCATCATTCACTTCTCCACGGCCTTCAGGGCCAAACCCAGAGATTGAAGAGCGGCGGCGGCCAGTACATTCAGGTCCCCCAGTTCTGGGAGCTCACGCTCGAGACGCGTTGCCAAGTATTCACGCTGAACTGCCGCATCGTTGACCGTGTCAGCTGAGGACATCGGAAGATCCGTGGGGACCAGAGTGATTGCACCAACGTTCTTTCGAACATCGTAAAGGGTGAAAAGGATGAGTTCGGCGCTCAAGATGCATTCGACCTTCATTGTCCCGCCGGCGCTGATACGCCCGGATTTAACGGGTTCCGTCTTTTTGGCAGCTTTGGCCAGCTGTTTCGACATCAAGTAGCGTTTCACATACTCAGGGCCGATATCCGGCATGCAGGCAATCGGACCAAAGCGCAGGCCTGGCTTGCGGAGACCCTGGCTAATTCCCTCGCTGACATAGAGTTCGACGTGGCCAGTATTGATTGCAGAGTCGATCAGGACCTTCCAGTTGGTGATGCCCAGTCCAAGGGCACGATCCTGTACAACCATCCGAGCCAGGGCATCACCCACAGAACTGCCCGACGGGATCTGGCAATCAAAATCCATCTGAGCGTGCACACCAGGCTTGTTGACGTAGGCCTCACCTGGCCCGGCCAGCAGAAAATCAAACCCCAATTGGGGTGTTGGGGGGGATCGATACGCAGTATTCATGAAATGCACTCCTCGGAAATTAGCTCCATTGGATGTGCAGAGAAGTTGTGCCAGAAGGGGGAGGAAAAAATAATTCGCGGTGGAAGCTGAAGCGGAATATCAAAATCAGTGGGCTTTACAACCGCCGAGGAGTGCTCAAGAGGACGTTCATCACCATCAGTGGCTCCGGAAGCTCTGGCTCACATATGGAGAGTCAGGGACATCACGATGCAATCGCCCTGACGTTACCATTCTGTGGCTGCTCGCGCTCGGCGATGAATGCCTTCATCTGCACCAATAAGCTCTGCGGCGCTCCCATGCGCTCAAACTCGCGCACCACGGCTTGCAGTACGACGCCCGTTAGCTGCGGGGCTAATTCAGAAAGCAGAAACGCTGCACGCGCGCCGTGGGCGTGAGAGCCTTGAGCATCAGGCTCTGCAAGTGCGCGCGCGAGCGCTTCATGGGTCACTTTGTATCGGGCCTGACCGCCGTAAGCATCAGTTACATCTACTTGATCTGCCATTCTACCCTCGGCCCTAAAAGTTCATTCAAAGACCACACTCTGCCATTGAACGTCACAGGCTTCATCCCAAAAGTGGGGTTGGTTTTCAGGCGTGCGTCGCAACAGCCGAGGTCAGTTCCACTGGTGTTGATGACTTGCTGGTGACGGATATCAGGCTGCTGAGGACCAGAAAAGAGAGCCAGAGACCGCCGACGCAAAACCAGTCAGGCGCAGCCGATACTCGGTTGGTGAAGGCCATGATGCTGGCCAGCGCGCAGGCAAAGAAAAACAGGCCCATCACCAAAAACGAGATCCGCAGGAATGCTTCAGGAACCTTCTGGGCTGGGCGTGCGCCGGCCAACTTGGATGACCAGGTGACGATCAGCACAAAGGCCACAAACGATAACCAGATGCTGCCCATGCTGAACATTTCAACTGCAGATTTTCCGCCGGTTCGACCAAGGATCAACTGCGTGAGCAGGGCGGAGGAAAACGCGTAAACGCCGATTGCCAGATAGGCCAGACGCAAGAGGGGTTCAGTCATGTTGTATCTCCCAAAAAATCGGTGGAGTCGATTTCGGCTCCGGGTATGCAGGTCCAATCGCCTGCATACACTTATTTAACGAGAGATAGCCAAACTTCAAGGGGGAGGTGTTCGAGGGGGGACGTCGACCGGACTCAATCCGTCTTAGGTTTAAACCCTGGCACGTGCTTGATCAACGCGTTGAGTAGATCCTCTTTGTTGAATGGCTTGGTCAGGTAGTCAGTTGCGCCGGCGTTCATCCCCTTTGCCACGTCAAAGATTCCGTCCTTCGAGGAAAGCATCACGATTGGCACCTTCTTCAACTCAGCATGATTCCGGATTACCTGGCTTACTTTGTAGCCGTCGAGCCGCGGCATCATTACGTCAATGAAGAAGAACTGCGGGTCAAAGTCTTTGGCCTTCGCCATGCAGTCGAAACCGTCATCGGCTCCCATGACTACACATCCCGCAGCAGTCAACATCGCCTCGCCACTTTTGCGAATCGTTTTCGAGTCATCGACCAGCATGACGCGAAGCGGGGTGGAATCAGGCATATCGAAAACCTCTGTCTGTTCAATGAGTGCGGCCTGTGCGGTGGCTATGGTTGCTGATTCACAATGAGGGTGCCAGCCAAAAACACTCTTGTTTTTCCGGCGGATCATTTCGCACCAGGTGAGGCATTTTTGTTCACTGCTGGTTTGAGAGGCGAGGTGAAATTCGAGGGGAGATTTCGGCTTGAACTGATAAACATTCTGTATAGAGTTGTCGTGAGCCCCTATTGTCTGATCGCGTATGCCGATGAAAAATAAAACTACCTTCCGCTTAGCACAGCAGCAGTTCACCAAAGGCCAACCCAATATCGTGATTACCGGCAACGACTGGGCGGGTCTCAAAGCTTTGGACCTTATGGGTGGCCAAGTTCGAAGCCCGGCAGCCTTAGCGAAAGCTTTGACCACCGATGGAGATCCAGATAGCCGACACGCGCTGCAAGGTGGCCGCCTGCTCCGCCGACTTGAGAATTTTGGTTATGTCCAACAACTACCTGGCCCGGAAGGTGGCTTTGAGATCACCCCCACGGGCCGAACAGCTCTTACGCAAATGAGTTGATCAGGACCCACTGATCGTTCGATTCAGATCACCGATGCAATTTTCCATGCGGCCTGGGGCTTGTTTATCTGCGATGGTTTTGACACCCGCCAGGGAGCGAACTTCCTCAGCGGCAGGTTTGTACCCCATCGCCGACGACACCGCATACCAGCAATACGCAGTGAACTGCGGGTCGGCCGCAGGGATCTTGCCTAGCGAAACATTCAAGGCGTACTGGTAAAGCGCCTCAGCATCCCCACCCAATGCCCTTTGCTTAAGATCCTCTCCACCATCCCTCACACTCTGTCGTGCCGATGAGGCGGACGACGCAGCTGGGCCATGGTCAATGGATTGAGTAACAGCGCCTACCGGCACGGTCTCGGCCCCTGGGCTAAACGCTTTTGCATAGGACTTGCTCGCTTCGGCGTCGCCGGCGTCAGTGGCCTGTTTGAGCATCTCAAGGCCGCGCTCCATTTGATTTAAGTGGGGAAGACGCTGGTTGGTGAGAGCCTGACCGAACTCACGCTGGGCCCTCACGCTGGTTTCCGCTGCCTTGGCGAGCAGCTGCTCCCCGTAGGAAGAATCCTTAGGTACGCCGGTGCCAAGCAGATACAGCCAGCCGAGTACTCGTATGGACTCGACATGTTCCATGCCGGCGGCCTTCGTCAAATAACCCACGCCGGTTTCCGGGTCCTTCTTCACACCCTCACCATTGAGGTACACGCGGGCCAGTTCGTAGAAGGCCTGGCCACTCCCCAAAAACCCAGCCTGCTCGAGCAGCCCGATCTGGCTAGATACATCCCCGGAGGCGCCGACCTTGCGAGCTTCAACCAGTATTTCATCAGCGGGACCGGCAGGAGTGTGTTGCGTCGCTGGAGCCGGATCTAATGAGGGAGTTGAAATCGAGGTGTACGGCGCGGACCCAGCAGCAAACACCTGAACGTCGGATTCAACCACCTCGGGCTCAACGTTCTTTGGTGGTTTGAGAGCGGGTCGACTAACGGGGAGATCCCTCACCTGTGTGGCAGCCTGAGGGATTTGCTGCGGCCGCGAATATGGTACGGGTTCATCAAAGGGGTTGCCTTGGTACTGCTTGTCGGTACCAGCGCAGCCCGCCGTAACCGCTGCAGCAAGAACGCAGAGAGGAAGGCGTATGTGGATCATCAGTGGGTTCCGGTGTTCAAAGGTCCGCAAATGATTGCAGAACGTCGGACCCGATCACAGCCAAAAGCAGGGCCGAAAGTTCACCACGGGTTGGTTGACGAACCCGCGGCCTTGAGCCCCGGGTAATCATCAAGAGCGAGGCTGGACTCAGGCTCCGCCACCGGCGTGCCTTCGGATTTTGGGACAAGGCCTGCCTCAGCATCGGCTCGCATTTGATCGAGCTCACGGCTGAAGGCTTTATCCTGAACGGTCGGCCGGGTTTGGTATGGCTTACGCTCCGGCTCAGGCTTTGCAGCATAAGTCGTTACCGCATCAGGATTGCTCTGCAGTTTTTCCTTCACCTGGGAATCCAGAAAAGCACGCAGAGCGTCTTTGTCGGGGCGGGACAGCATGTGTTACTCCTTCACAGGTACAGGCGCTCAATCAATGAATCACGTCAAATGCCGAGCGGTTGAAATTCAGGTTGTAAGTCGCTTCGGCCACCATGTCGGTAATCTGGGCTTCAGATGCCGACGCAGGGACTTCAAGGTCGAAACGCGAGAGAGTTAGATCTGAAATTTCGTCGAACTTCGCGAGGGTGTCAAATTTCGCATCTGCGACGTTCGCCTCAGCAAACCAAGTCGAAGCGCGATCGGTAGTGGAACCCAGAGCTACAGCATGGACGGTACGGGAGTCAATCATAGTTCACCTGGTAAGTTGATTTCCGCATTTGCGGTACCAGGAAATTAAACTCGAAGGCTCCGCGTGCCAGAATCGAGGCGAGTATTACATCGCGACCCGCGGTAGCGGCAGTGCTGCGTAGAGGATTACTGGGGCAGCGCGTCGACTTTGGGAGCTGTTCTTTCACGGAACGACCATACGCTTGGGCAGGCCTTCCATTCATCGAGACCGGCCTCAAGGGAAAGCAGATTGTTTTCGTTGAACTGCCCGATACCATCCCAGCGGCAGGCGGTTTTCAGGTCAGGCGAGGGGAGGTTACCAGCGTTCCTGGCAATCAGAATGTCGCTCATGCCGTATCGGCCGGTTGCCCAAATCAGCCATTGGCCAGCAATAACGCAGCTACCTGGGCCGTCATTGGAGAGCCAGTGTTCAACCTCCACAAGCTGCTCAGCGATGGTCGACACCCGCTTAGGATGCAACGATTTTGCAGCAATCTGCTTGATCCACCCGGAGAGGAAAATGCAGACCAGGTCCCCGGCTGATTTCGCAAACCCTCGTGGCCGTGCAAGAAAACGTTGAACGCTTTCGTGCAAGTTCATGCGCTCAAGATCGCCTGAGCCACGTATGGGGCGAACGGCGACTGGAACACAGTTGTCGGTGGCAAGGGTGGCGCACTGCATGGCTGGCGAGTGGCCGACGACATGAAAAAAAAGATGCTGGTCAATCACGGCGCACGCCGAGTGTCCCTGCGCTTTCAAGAACAGCGAGAGCTGGTTGATCGCCGAGTGGGACGGCGAGGCTGTGTTGTTCTGGTCTAGAACCGACATTCGTAAAAGCCTTGGACATGAGTCCGGAAAAATGGGCCTGGCAACCGTATAAGAAAACCGGCGACCTTCAAAGCCAAAATGGACGAAGTAATTTCCGAGGCGCCAGCTTACTGATCAGGCGAATCTTCAAAATCGAGGGAAACACCGGCGGGTACCGGTGCCAGAGGGTTGATGCGTTCGGGATTCACGAAGCCCAGGCTTGAAGCATGTCCTTAGAGACCTCGTCTTTGCGCTTCAAAATGCACTGGGCCATTTCTGCGTTGTAGAGGATCACGGCTTCACCGGTTTCCAACGCATTCTGCACACGGGCAATCTTCTGCGCCTCGGTCGACATGTCGCCGTTGTCTGTTCCCTCGCGACTGACAAAATCTGCCATGAGGTTGTGAAGCGTCTCGGGTTGTAAGTCCTGGTAGGGGATCAGCATGGTCAGCACCTCTTCAATGAAGAACCTACTCTGCACAACCCTGCGCAGTGCCAGAAGGGTCCTATCGTTCAGTGCAATGCTTCACCCAGCTTCTGATCAGGTCCTGCTCGCCGGTGGCGTCAACCAGAAAGCCGTAAAAGGTGTCAGCCTGGCCTGGGTGGAAGCCAAAACCAATTTTGTCGGCGGCGTTGATTTCCCACATCATGGGGTCGGTAGGGATAAAGCTCGCCAACAGATAACTACCGCTGATGGATGCCTTCGTGAGCATTTGGCCGATCGGGATGAAACGCTGATTGATACGCAATGAGTAATTGACGGTGCTCTTCGCAATCGAGGCGTTCTGGGCCCCGGCATCATAAAGCGCAGAGATTTTGATGGCTTTCTGGTTGGGAACGCACGTCATGATGATCTTGCCCGTGCCGTTCCAGGTTTCCTGCTCACCCAGCAAATACACCGAGCCAGATTTACCTTCAATGCCCCATTTCGACGGAAGGAGACCATTGTTGACCAGGTTCAGTGCCAAAGCATCACGGGCTGCCAGCATCTCCATCTGGCCTCGGCCAACCTTCACCATGCGTTCAAACAGCGCGGGATCGATGTCCATCCGGATCAGGTAGGCCGTAATTGCGGCGCTCATCACCTGAGCCACGTCCAGATCTGTGGCCGTGGCGGTCCGCCGATAGAATCGGTGAATTCCAAGCTGGGACGCTGGATCTATGAAACGAAATTTCCCGCCGGCATAGGTGAGCACGCATGCACTTTGACACTTGCCAGCGGCTGGCCGCCCCGGTGCTCGGCCTACCTTGCCCACCGCGGTATTGATATTCGATCGGCGCAGCAAATCCCCAAGATCCATCCCAGCTTGTGGGTCGCCGCCTGCACTGTCCAAATACACGATCGAGGACTGAAGCCGTCGCTCGCGGATCATTGCGCTGAGCTGGGTCACCGTTTGGTCAGTGATCTCGCCAGACAGGTACACCTCAGGTTGCGAAGGCGAACCGTCTGGATGTGTGACTGGCACAACCTGGATGTCATTGGCGGATGCTGCTGTGGCGATTAATGCCAGCGTAGCGCTGGTCAGTAGGTGTCTGAGCAACTGCACAAGCCTCGTAAAATGTAAGCCTAGGGATTGGTTGCCCGGGCAAGGGAGGTCGCCGCTGGCCGGTCACGGTGACGGTGAGTTGGCAACGAGAAATATCGACGGGGGCGCGGCGCTCCGGCATGGATGAATGAGTTCCTAGAACTCATATTTTTTATAGGTCACTCGTGTTTGGTCGATCACCTGAACCAGGTTGCCCTCCTGATCCTTGGTGACTTGCATCAAACGCTGGCCACTATCATCGAGAGCCGTGAAAGTACCGCCGTCGGTCTTCCATTCATGGACCATTGCCGTTTGCCCATCGGCAATGATTCGATCGCGCTGAAAAATGGCAATGCCCACCACTTGGGGTGCAGAGTTTGCGGTTTGAATTCTGGCTTCATACGCCCCGTAGATCCCATCCCCGCAGCCGGTAAGGAGGAGGGGGATAAGCACGGCCAGGCGTTTCAGGTGTGTTGGCATCGCGTAGCGTCCGTCGGATTCTTCCCAGATAAGCTACCGGATAGAAAACGGAGCGCCAGCCAAAGTGGGGGTTGAAAATTCCGCAGTTATGCCGAGGTTCTCGACTTACGCTTCTTCGACGGCCGGGGGATGTCGGTCAGCCCTGCTTTGAACATTCTTTTGAACTGATCCATCCGCGGCGGCGGCGGCAGGGGGAGCTCATCGGGAATGGGGAGTTCGTCCCGAATGGCCATGCGCTTGAACAACTCTTGGTATGCCTCGATGTAACTTTTTTTGCCGATGTACACACGAATGGAGCGCTGGCCTGGGGCTTGGTCACTCCCCCAGTAAAAGCGGCCATCGAGGTTTTTGGAGACTATCAGTGAGATGCCTGTCACCGGTTTCCGGAGCACCTTTGAGCTGCGCTTACCTGGTTGGATTCCAAGCTTGGCTTCCGTATCGTCGCGCCATTGCTTGGCCAGTCGAAGCGCCTCCTCCTGGGAGCCCAGTTCAGCGATCCGGAAAGACGCATGGTAGCGCTTTGCTGTCGGCCCACGCCCTTGTTGAATCATCGGGCGGTACCCAAGCAGGACATCGTCCTTATCAGTTAGGGGATTGATCCTACGCATTTCGTAGGCTTCATCTGACTGCCATAGCTTTGAACGGGTGTGCGCCGGCGGGGTGTCACGTTCAGGCAGAAGTGGTTCGGGGTCGGGTTCCTTCACCGAAAGCAAGTAAGCACTGCGGATGTAAAGGAGGTCTATCGAACCAACTGGGCACAACTCAGCCCCATGCGCTTCCACGTCAAGATGACGCAACACTTTTCCAGAATCCATTTGGACTTCGCGATCTCATAACGATTAGTACAAACAGGTCGAAGCAGCTGTGCTGGCTAAGATCTTGTTTGCCTTTCCCTGCGTGAATACATGCAGGCCGAACAGATTGCACCAAGCA
Organism: Pseudomonas silensiensis; assembly: GCF_050434865.1. NCBI lineage: Bacteria > Pseudomonadati > Pseudomonadota > Gammaproteobacteria > Pseudomonadales > Pseudomonadaceae > Pseudomonas > Pseudomonas silensiensis. The sequence continues at coordinate 135,674 of NZ_JBNDJH010000002.1, read as the reverse complement.
AGGGCGCAGGGTGCGAGGGCATAATAATGCGCTTTGAGGCTTCTGTAACGTGCCTAAATTCTACAAGACAACTTCTTGGTCTTGTATTACACGCATCAGGTTATGAAGGCGGTGCGCCAGATCTCGGCGACCGTCGGCGGTGAGCACAGAGCCGTCGCCGTACAAAGCCTTGCTGATGAGTGCAACGTCATCCATCTGGTGAATGTCGACAAAAAATCCTTTGAGTGGATCATCCGGCATTCTCCCTGTTGGCTGCTCAAACAATGGCCGCCAATCAGTGACTTCACTGGTCAGGTCCCACCGGTTAGAGCAGCAGCTGATCCAGCGGCCGGGTTCATGAGGGAAGTCTTCGTCGGCGCTCAGGCGCTCATACCGAACGGGCACCTGCTGACCAGAGCGCAGCGCCCCCATCAGCTCGATGGACTGAGGCCAACCGTACACATTTTCAAAGGTGACCGGCATGAAGAGTGAAACTGGGGTCCAGGACATATTTGTCACTGCCTATTCGCTATCTGTAGTGGGACCATCATCCGGTTTCCTGGACGTGCCACTATCAGCTGGACAAGATTTCCTCAATGATCATGCTTATGCCGGCTCGGCGTTGTAAGGAAAAATGAAGTCAAAGGTTGCGCATCAAATTGCAAGTTGCGCAGGGACAACGTTGGGGGCGCGCGAGCAGCATGACATTTTGCTGTGTGCTGGCGGGCTCGTCCTGAATTGCCTCGGGACGTGGTAAAGCTGCAAGCGAATCCATCACTTGGTCAGCCAAATGGTCAATCCAGCCTTTGTGCGGATTCAGGTAATTTCTCACTGTGTTCGAGTTGTCCAAGACCACCTCCAATTCAATACAACCCATCATAACGAGTGGGGTACGAACTGCTAGGCCTGGTCTGGCCGAAACATGATTCATGTTGATGCCGGGCGCGACGGCCGTGTCGGATCAGCAGATGCCAATGGACTGTGTATAGGGACGCCTAAAAGAAAAAACCCCCACAGCCCCAATTAGGCTGTGGGGGTATCCCCTGTCGAATTAGTCAAATTCATCGTCGAATACCAACGCTAACAGCGCGTGGGTCGACGCATCATTGTCAAGCAGCGATCTGTTGCTGCGCGTACTTGATTTCGATTTTCTCAAATTCAGCAAACATCTCATTCCACGAGAGGGCGCCACTTTGATGGGCCTGCATGTGAATGAGTCGCTCGCTACCTTTTTTCCACTCAGCGGTAACTGACATTTTGTCGAGAGTGTCCCTGGCGGCTACACGGGTGTAGCCATCCTTGAACGCTTCAAGAACGACCTCATCGAGGGAGTCAACGGTGTAATGGCTCATCCATCCTACCGCCCGAAATCCCGAATATCGGAATCGGCCGGGCTCAGATGCATCAGGCGAAACCAAAGCGAATGAATCCCCCGACTCATTCGCCATGATCATGCCCACGCCGACCTCATCGAGTTCGGCATAGAGGTCCTGGAGCTTATCCTGCCTCGCCTGAATTTCCCGGATCAGGCTATAGCTGGGTGCATCCAAATCCTCTTTTTTGTTCAGGTCTAAACCCAAGAACTCGCTGGTGACCAAGAGCTGGTCAGCGAAGTAATTCCGAAAATCTTTGCATTTGCTCATGGGTACATCTCCAAGATGGAGAGCATCCATGCCAGGGCATTGGATGCCCTGGTAGGGTTGTGTACATCAAGATCAATCGTAAAAGGGCGCGCTGGGAAGCGCAGCGACCGAGTCAATCAGCCTTGAGGTGGCATAGCCCTGCTTGCCTTGCGATTTGCGTCCCAATTGATGCAGACGAAAGGTCGCTTGGCATCCGTTACTGGATTGCAATAGTCGGCCATCATCTGTTCTTCAGCGGCCCATCGAGCTTCCATTTTGGTCATCACGGCGTTCATGCCGAAGACAAACAGAACAGTAGCCACGGCTGCAATAAGGCAGAAGGTTTTGGTCGACATTTCGGTATTACGTTTGCTGTTGTTCATAAAGACCTCTCGCCAGTAGAGCACTGGGAATATTTGATTACGCCTGGTGCTCTAAGACCGGGCGGATGAGGAACGAACCTGCATCAGCCGGGCCAAGGCCTGGTGAATACAGGCCTTACCGGAACGTCCAGAAAGCGGACGATTTAGACAGCTTGCCACCGTGCAACAGAAGCCTGGTCGGGAGTTACCACGTGAGCAAGATTGATCTGCTCACCCCTTTCCCAGCCCTTAATCCATGCCTCGGCGAGTACTGACTGCGACCCTAACAACTGCGGAATCGGGGTATCAGTCCAAAAAGACAATTCCCCGCAATAAACTGCATCTACAGTTGCTTTTACCATCAGCGCCTGGCTTCCAGAATTAAGAGCCATCTCATAGGTAGTCCACGAGTCCAAAGACAGGCTGGCTACCGAAAACTCCACGTCAGGTTTACCAAAGTGCTGATGTTCAAGTTCGCGAAACTCTAAAGCTACGGATCTGAGTTGCATGTGAAACCTCTCACCAGTAGAGCACTGGGATAAGTGTGATAACGCCAGGTGCTCTAAGGCCTGGCGGATGAGGTTGAGACCTGCATCAGCCGGGCCTGAGCCTGGTGAAAATCAGGCCTTACCGGAGGTTACGAATGGTAGATAGGTTGGATCGCTCAAAACGAATGGCCCAAAGTTGCTCGATGAGCAGCTGTAGGGACAACACGTAACGATTGATCGAATTGCGACGGGTCAAGGAGGTGCCAAGCTAGCGAGCCAGCTGGGTACCACACGACTGAAAGTCATGTTCTGCGCAATTTGAATTTCCTCGCAAGCAAGGTTCACCCAAGAGCAATGTTGTCAAAGCTCCAAGCCAAGCGCTCATTCCCTACGGAAACAAAAACACCAAGCCTGGACGGCAAGTTGTAATCACTTACCGTCTGGGAGCACCTTTCAAGAAGGGCGATGTGATCGACAGCAACCGAAGTCGCGTGATCGAGATGTGCAGACAAGACCGAAGCCTTCTCTGCGAATTTGACTAATCCAACAGTATCTCTCTGCAAATCTAACCTGAAGTGTCAGGTGAAATCGCAAAGCCCTCAAAATCACGGTAGAAAGGCTATCGAGATAGAAAGGGTGCCATCAATCAAAGATTGGGCATAGAACGGGACCTTTTTAGCACCACGGTTCTGACAGATCAAGCCATAAAAAGGCCTGGTTTTCCCCGCTCACCCTTCACGATGGATCAGAAAAAACGGTGAATGGGCATCAACCCCTTGCTTGCCAATACGCCAACCTTCAATGGCAGCGATGTCCTCCCACTCGACAAAGCGCCCGTATGAAGACCAGCCGTCTTCCGGTCGGTCAATCGCGTGAAGCCGCGCCTGTTCATCAATTCGAATCATCACCTCGGGTGTGAAAGCATCGAACGCGAAACGATGTTTCAGGCGCGGGCAGGCGCTGCACTGTCCGCCACCCGTGCAAAGGGCGAAGTTCCCGTTCCACATCGCCAACGAGGTATTTTGCGACTCGCGTAAAGTCGCGTAGGACCTGGGCCGGAGTGCGCAGCGAGGTTGCGGGTCAAGTGTGTCGACACGCAGACGATTCCGGCCTTGTCCGTCAGGCCCGTTCGGGTTGAAGGCGTTCGTTTCGAGATAAATAGGCACGGGGCCGGCTCCGCTTCGGTATGAAGCGCCTATTCTCACCATTTGCAGCCGTGCCAGAAGGATGTGCCAGCCCGGGAAAAAGAGCCCTCACATTGGCGTGCGTTTTTGATTCAGGCGCCTAATATCGGAAGCCGGTCACCAAACTGCAGCAGCAGCCGGATATGAGCACAGAACCCAACCTCTTACGTCGCCACCTGGTGGCGGCTGCGATCGCCAGCCCGATAGCGCTACTTACCGCGCCGGCGATCGCCAGTGCATCACAAGCGAATCCGTCGAGAAAACGGGATTGGCGGGCAGTGATTTTGGATCGCGATCGTTACCTGTACCTGGAGCGACCTCAGGCAGGGGAAAGAGCTACGTTCTGCTACTACCGCAGGGATCAAGGCTGGGATCAACGGGGTTATGCCATTGCCTGCACGTTGCTGCGTGACGTCGAGTCAAAGCGCACTGTGAGCATGAATCCAAAAATCATAGATTTGCTCTATATAATTCAGGCTTATTTGAGGCTCAATAATTACCCGTACCAGATATTGGTGAATAGCGGCTTTCGAACGGCGGCCTATAACGCTTCGCTCGAAGGTGCGGCAAAGAACTCCATGCATATCCATGCCTGCGCCGCAGACATCCGAATCCCGGGATTGGGAACTGAGCAACTGGCAAAGCTGGCGAAAGCCATCGGCGTCGGCGGCGTTGGCGTCTACCCCAGCAAAGAATTTATCCATGTGGATATTGGAAAGGTTCGATCCTGGCGTGTGGCAATGCTGGAACCCGACCAGGAAGACTGGTTGGCCATGTACTCAGAACCAGAAATAGATCAGGCGCTGTCCGTATGGGATGCGCCTGAGGCTGGCAGGATTATCTACGCCTGAGGGTCAAATCTGCCGGATCTGAATTTCAACACGACGGTTCTTGGCTCGGCCCGCCGGGGTGTCGTTGCTTGCCACGGGCATCGCAGGACCAACACCTCGTACAGCAATAGCCTGTCCGTCAACACCCGAAGCATTCAGGAACTGAGCCACAGACTGTGCCCGGGAATAACTCAGTAGCTGATTCAGCTTCTGCCCACCGGTGGAATCGGTGTGCCCAGTCACTTCAAGTCGGATACCTGGTTGGGCCTTCACTGAGTCAGCAACACTCTTCAGCCCCCGGAACGACGCGCTCTCTAGATCTGCGGAGCCAGTCGCGAAAGCGATATCGGCAGGGGCCTGGATCGTCAACATCCCACGGCCGGTGGCTGGATCGATGTTCTGAGTCACTTCCATGCCGGTGCCTTTGAGGTCGGCCTTCAGTTTTTCGGCGCGGCGATCCATGTAGTAACCCGTACCGCCGCCAATTGCTGCACCGGTAGCTGCGCCGATCAGGAACGACTCTGGGCTTCGGCCGATTGCTACGCCCACGATGCCGCCCGCAACAGAACCGATACCGGCACCTATCGCCGTGCGGTTGAACTCGCGCTCACCAGTTTGGGGATTTACAGCGCAGCCAGTGATTACGGCAAGGGAGAGAGCGAGGACAGCGATTTTAAGAAGATTGAACATTGGAAGACTCCTTGTTTGGGTGAAACAAGTGTCGGTCTCACAACGCCGTGCCAGAAGGGGGGGGAGGGGCAACTCAGATCTATCGTGGTGAGGATTACTCCACGATTCGAGGTATTTAGAATGGATGAATTCCAGCTACAGCGTTACCTGGCCAGACATTCGCTTTGTAGGCAGTCTCATGGCGTGGAATTGTGTAAACGTCGCGTTCGATTTCTGAACTGACAGGGATAGTGAGGATTGGCTCACGATTCATGGTCAGAAGGCACTGGCCAAACGACATACTGGTTTTGTGGGCGGCTCCAGGCCCACACGGGCCCGGGTATCAGTAGCGATGGATGAGGCCGAAGTGAGGTATTTGCAGGGGCCAGATCACACTACATGCTCAGGCAGTAGGGCATCAGAGAATGAAACATCGATCTTCAGGACGTCCTGTCTGTCGTCGATCTTCACCCGCGAAAGCTGTCCGCTTGAGTCACGAAAGTGCAGGTTCATCACCGTACCGCTGGGCTCATCCGTCACGTCCATAGTGAAAGCTTGACCACGTTCTTGGAGTTGTAGCCGTGTAAGGTCGATCAGGGTCCGGGCTCGACTATGAAGGCGACGCCACTTGAGGTGATCTTTAATGTAGGGCGCGAAAATGTAGTACGACGCACCAAAGACCAAAGCAACAGTAACGCCGGCAAGGACGTAGGTAGATACCTGACCTTCGATTGCGAGGTAAGACACACACTTCAGAAATACCGCGAACCAGAAACACAACAGCGCTATGTACCAGTTGCTATATGCCGGTGAAAACGGTTGATCACGTACATCAAGCCCAGCTTCGTCCGACTCTTCGTCGAGCGAAGCGTACATTTCGTAGTTCTTGTTTACGTACGCAAGTAACTCACGTCTTTTCATTCAGTTTCTACCTCAGGGAATCAGAAAGCTTGGAGGGGGATTGTGATGAAGCCTCAGGAACCAGGTCAATCTTCCCGCTATGCACGTCGTTCAAGCCCGACGCTCGCGCAGGTCCTTAGCGTGTTGCATGATCGAAATCACCGTGGGATTCAGGGCGATGTAGTCCATCCCCCGCGTCGCCATCACGTACAAGAGGTTAACTTCATCATCGAACTTGGCCGGGTCTTTCTTGGCGTCTTCGGCAAGGGGATCGAACGTGAAGTCGTCGCCAAGCTGAACCGCCGACCACTCCAGTCCTTTACTTTTATGGCCAGTCGAAAGCGTGACAGTCGCTTCCAGCTCGTCAACCACCGTGCACGCCTCAAGGCTTTTTATCAGGTCCGGAAGACTAGAGCCGTAACTGTCGAGGATCTTGATCGAACGCATCATCTCGTTGTCGGAGGTAGCGTCGGCTATCTCGCGATAGGTGGCGAAATCAGCGTAATCCTTAGTCAGTTGATAGCCTTTGATCCGGTCCAGCTGCTTACTTGAAAACCAATAGAGGTCCAAGATCGATTGAAGTTGGTATCCCTTGATTCCACCGACCCAATAGAGCTTTTCAGCAGGCCGCGTGCTGGATTTATCAGCGGGATTAGGTAGGCATGACAACGCTCTATCAATGACCCCTGCCAGCGTTCTACACAGATAAGTGCGATGCTCCAGACCATCGGGCAGCGACGACTTGATCTTGGTTTGTGGGCCAAAACCTTGCAGCGTTCTCCGCTCGCCTTTAAGAGCCAGGATTGCATTCGCAACGTGTGCCGCACCAAAGCCAAAGCGCCAGGACTGCGTCAAGAAATGGTCCTCTGCTTCCCGGAGCCATGGTTCCTCCAGCGCGTTCTCGGCACCACGGAATCGATAGAGCTGCTGGTGGCGATCGCCCACTATCAGCACTTTACAGCCGAGCAAGTACTGGGCCCGAACAAAGGCAGTCATGACCTTATTTGTGTCCTGACCTTCGTCCAGCATGATCGTCCCGAATTTGCGGGATAGGTTTGGCTCCGACAGCAACCAGAGCTTCAAATACCCGTCGTGTATCATGGGCAGCTCGCTGTCATTGATGTCGATCATCTTCTGCCACATGTTGGTGGCATGGATGACGACTTCATTCACCTGCGCTTGTTGGCGGGAGTTCCTGGGGCCTTTGAATCGCGGGAAATGGATCGCGTTAATTTCGGTATCAATCGAGCAGAGGAACGCGTTGATGGTTCCTACTACGTCTTTCACCATTTCCCAGTTTCGTGTTCGCATTGCCCTGGCCACGTCAGTCAGGCGCAGATTGTCCGCACGCTTGTGCTGGTATCGGCTCCCCATTGGTCCGAAGGCCAAACTGTGGGATGTCGTGCACGTCACGTTATCGGGGAAACGACGTTTTGCAGCTTCTGCGACGGAGGTGTTGTAGGCGATATAGAGGATTTTTTCCTCATAGTGGTGCTGGGCATACCCCACGAGGGTCGACGTCTTGCCGGTACCAGCAAATGCCTGCACGCGAATCAATCTCGCGAGAGAGGTGATTACTGGGTATTGCTCGTGGGTCCAGTTCATGGGCGCATCCAATGGCGTTAGTCGCGCCAGAATCAAAAAGTAAAGCTTATCGAACCTGGCGACCAGATACCCGCCATATTGGGCCCGGGAAAGTCGTGCCAGAACCAACCTTTACTGCAGGTCTGAAGGCCAGGCGCAGTCGTAGGGGGTTAGGTCGAAGTCTTGCCCGTTCGGGCTACAGAAGTCGGCCTGGCGATCACTGTTATCGAGGGCTGCGGTGAGAGCCGGCACGACCTTGCTGTACATGCTCGCTGAGGTACCATCCACGGAATGAGCTCCGGCCCTTGCGCACAAATCAATTCGCTTAGCCGAGTTGACCCTGCCCACATGGAGATAACAATTGCGGCGTCGGGCGAGGACTGCCCAAGAATGAACGGTTTTCAGCTTCCAAGATGTGTCGCCACCGACGAACAAACCGACCGCCGGTGAAAGGTGCTCTCTTACGTCATCAGGCTTGATACCGTTTTGCGTAGCGATCAAGAGCTTTGCCGGACTACCCTTGAGCCGATCCAGCCATTTCAGACTGAACTCCAGCGAAGCCAATCCGCCACATACGATATCAGGCACAACGACGAAATCGGCCGCCTCGCCCAGTCGTTCAAATGCTTTCTGAAACGCGTAGTCATCGAACGGCTGCCCCGATGTGAAGGCAGACCACGCACCATTGTCGAGGCAGTACTTGAAACCCTCCGTGCGCAGGACGCCTTTAGCGGAGACCAGCAAGCGCCATCCATTTTTCCGCATCGCTTCCAGGTTCCGCTTCGTGCCGGTCCGACTTGCGTAGGCAATCATCGGCGTCCGATTGATTGCGATTCGTTCCTCAATCTCGGGATCAGTATCAGCGCTCCCGTCGGTTGCATAATAATCGGCGTAGGCCATGACGCTCTGTGCGTAGCCATTGCGTGTGCCTTCGGTGTAGGGGCGCATCCAGGCAGGCTGGTGGAAGTTGCACGCAGTGTCGTTGGCTGAGGAGGAGAGAAGCTCAACCGATGCGAGTTGCTGGGTATCGTTGCTGGCTTGATTCATGATGATCACCACTGATTTGAGGTGACCATCATTTCCATGGCGGGACCGTGCCAGAAGCCCATTCGCTATCGATTGAAACGCCGATTCCACTCTTGCTCAACCTGCTCCGGGACCCGGGCAAAATCCTTCAAGTCGGCAATGGTGAGCGCTTTGGAGAACGCCCGCATCTGAAACGACTGGGATGGATACGACTTGGCGGTATAGCTGGGTTTGAGCCAATTCAGCGCCTGGGCCAAGTTGTGAAAGCGGTGAAGGCCCTGATAGCCGAGCTGGGGACCGATCACCACCGCCGTGATGCGCTGACGGTCGCGGGGGGAGATCGAATCCAGAAGCGTGATCAAGGGGCTTTGCGGGGATGCTGGGGTCGGTAATGCACCCGTAGCTTGGAAACGCATCATATCCCGCGGGTTGCGAAGCATGAGTTGGATGGCGCGGTTTGTGGACATGGGCCTTACTCCTGATGAGCATTCATTGTTGCCGGGGACCCGCAGTGCCAGAAGCACAACGTCAGGAGTGCAGCGGCTCATCACTGGAGCCCTGTACCAAGCTGAGGGCATCAAGCGGCATAGTCTTGAGCAGGGACTGACCAGAGAGGTTCTTTCCGTAGTTGCATCGCACCCAGATCCCTTTTGGGGACCCCCATAAGCGAATCACAACGGCGTGCTTACTGGGTCCCGAGTTACCGTAAAAGTTCCACGTCTGAACGGCCAGCTTCCTGCGTAGATTACCGCCGGCGAGCGGCGGAAGGTCCAGATGAGGATATGAAGGGTTTACGCGGCGGACTTCGCATTGAGCAGGCTACTGCGCACCAGCTGCTGCGCTTCGTCCCATTGTTCCCGGTTGAGTTTTTTGCGGTTGACTGGAGAGTAGTACCGTTTGAATGGACAGTACTGATCGGCGTATAGCTTGTAGCGCCCGAGGTTGATGATCCCCGTTTCCAGATTGATCGAGGTCACCCACCACACCTGCAAACCTTCATGTCGGGGCATCAGCGGGTCATTGTCATCACCGACCAGGAACACGGCGATATCAGCAGCAACGCGAATCTCAGCCTGCACGTCGCTGGCGGACGTTCCGGCGTGTGCTGCCTTCATTGGTTTAACACCGTGGGCCTTTTCCCACATCTGGGCGTAGCTGCCGCCAGTGAGGCAAGCCAGCCTGTAAAAGGAATCATTGAGCGGGCGGAACACACCAACCGAAGACGTGATGGAAAGCGCACGCAGCGTGGCCGCGTCATCCGGCATGAACGCCATCTTGGTTTTAATCGCCGTCATGAGCAGGTTGTTCAAGGTCTCAGAGCGAAGGCGCGGGCCGATGGACTTTGCAAAACCGTCTGCCGCCGCCTGCATGAAGCACACTCCGGCAGAAACGTTCGAATTAGTCATGATTAATCTCCTGGGTCGGGGTTGGATTCAGGCGAAAGCGGGGAAGCGGTTGGGATTGAGCTGGCCCGTGACTTCGAATGTGCCTTCGTGGGAAAACACATTTACGTCCAACCCATATGGAAACGGCTGACCGGCCTTCACAATGCGAATGCGCCAATTGCCGCCGCTGGTGTCTTGGCAGTTAAAAACCGTCCCTTCGACTTCGGCCTTGAGGCCGGACTGGTCAAAGGGTGTGAACTTCACACGATCGAGGGGTTGGACCGGGCAAAACCCGCGAAGAGGGAGTTGGTTGGCGATAGACGCGGAGGTTTGAATCTGCATGGAGTGGCTCCTGAGTTGATGGAGCCATCTTCCAGTGGCTGCAGTTGTGCCAGTAGCCGGCCAGAACAATTAGATAAACAGGAACATTTGCTGTTGCGGTGTCAGGTCCCGAGATGGAATCAAGGCAGCGCGCTCGTCATCCACACCGGGGAGGGACAGCGCCGCGTCTTGTGCATGAATGCTCGCCGGCATTACCTCGGCCAACCGCGCCAGAATCGCCTGTGGGTCGCTCAGCAGCGGCTGGAGCCCGTGCCGCCAGACCTGGTTAGACACGCGCAGAATTCGGTCGAGTTCGCCGTGGGTCCCCTTGTAGAGGTGCACCATGCCGTAGGACAGCATGTAGTGAACTGCCGACGACGGGTAGGTGTTGAAACTGTACTTCTTGAGCGCGTAGTCCCGTTCAAAATCCATGAACATCGCGATGCCTTCATCGTCGAAGCCCCAGTCCTCTCCAACGTTGACGTCAGAGACAATCATCCCGCTCTTCGTTGTAGTCAGCGGCATTGCATCCGACACCGCGTGCTCAAGACTCTGCAGCCCGTTGGTTGGCCCGAAGTACTCGTGATCGGCGAATGGTGCCCGGGCACGGAAGGCGACATCGGCCTGGGTGAACTTTGGAATGGTGTCCAAAGATGGGACTTCGTAGCGAGCGCCACCCTCATAAATTTCGACGTAGGTTCGCAGTGCGGTGAAGGAATTTTGATACCCGTAGCGACCCCAGAGAAAGTCGATCGCAAGGATCTGCTTCTCGTCGAGGATGGTGAAGCGCGGTGCGATGCCCAGCGCCTGCGACGCCAATTCCTCGTCACGTTGAGCAGTCAGCATAAGTCTGAGCAGCTCCAGGGTGAAGGCCGGTGAGTACGAGTTCGGTTTCACATCAATCTGACCATCCTCCCCCAATGTACGGCCGATCCAGCAACGAGCGCTCGGATCGTAGTGGCGCTTCATGAGGTAATTCCGAATGTCGTTTAGCGGTTTCAGCCAAAGGAAATTTTGCTCCTCATGGGCAAGCATTGCTTCAGCACTATGGTCTGAAGAAACCCGAGTACAGCCCCAGCATCCGGTACGATTTCCGCATGGTGGCCGAGCTGTTTCCCTCTGCGCAATGAACACCGAAACCATGCAATCGCCGCCATTCATCGAGCGATATACGTCGACCAACGCTTCAAATTTATCGTCCGTGTAGGACTCAATCTTTCCGGCTCGGACACGGCCCAGGTACTCGAAGATTTCCATTGTCGTGAAATCTGCAATCGGGCTGAGCACCAATTCACCGCTGCCAGTCATGGCTTCCACTGCATCCGTAGCACTTTCACCGCGAGACTCCATACGAGCGGCACGCACGGCGCTTTCATCACGACGCGTACCGATCAGGCTAACGATGTTTGCCTGGTTCGGTTTGACACCTTCCTTCTGGGCAACCCACTTCCGGATTTTGGTTCTGAGTTGGGAAAGGGGTTGTGATTTTGTCATCTGCTGGCACTTGCTGACCGCCCCAACTGAAGCAATAGTCCGCCCTCCAATGACGCTAACCCAATAGTCGTTCGACAAACCAGGTCGGGCCACATACACCTCAGTTGGGATGCCGGCCTTTTTGGCATAGCTGCGGATCTGACGAATCTGATGCTTGTTGAAGCTGTGAATCACCGGATTTTCCATTCGAGTATCCGAGTGCACCACAAACAACATCGGCAAGATATGACCTTCAGCCTTCAACTCGCGCAGGGCTGTGAAGGTCAGGTTCAGTGTGACGGATGAGTCCTTGCCTCCCGACCAGGCCACTGTCAAATATCGCTTGTACTCGATTACCTGAGCCTTGATGGCGTCGATCGCGATTCGGATTTTCTGGTCCAGGGTCAGCTTCGTTTCAGGCTCGGCCACTGCCACAGCCATAGCCACGGAAGGGGCTGCCGGTGCGAAAAGGCCGATCTGAACAAGGGAGGCATCTGTTGCGATGATGTTTTGTGGCTGGCTCATGCTGGCAGTCCTGCTGCTCGAATTCATGGAGCCATGGTCGGGGGGAGGGGTGCGTGCCACCAGCAAGGGCATAAGGAAAAAAGAGGGGATTGCTCAGGAGTCTACGGTGTCAATAAACAACACGCTGTGCGCCCAGATCCGTCGTTGAAGTGCCCGCTTCGACAAAACCGGCAGGCGCCTGGTACCGGACCCATTGAACCAGGTGGGGGGCTAGTGAAACGCCGAATCTTGCATCCGCTGAAATGTAAAAAACCACGGCGTCGGGATTGAGCCGTTGAAGAGCCTCCAGCGCATCGGACGGTATGGCTGGGGCCGTGGGCATTCCCATCATTGGCCGGTGCCCTTTAAGGCTGATATGCGCTCCTGGGCCTGAGTAACAAAAACAATTCCGTCTGGCGTGGACAGCCACTCAAAAAAGCCAAACGCCATTTCGCCGTCCTGGCAATTGCGGAGCGGTAGGATCTCGTCCGGTGATGGATGCCAGAAATCGACATCGTCTTCCTCACCAACTCCTTCAATGGCGCTGCGAACATGCGTTTGCCCGGCGGTGGTACCCAGCCATTGGGCCAATGTTGAACAGACCGTGAGCAGGCGCTCGTTCGTTATATCTCCCGGGTAAATCTCTTCGGGCACTCCCGCACGGGTGATGACTCCTTGCCATGCCAATGAAAAGATCTGCTCGGCGTAGTTCGCCTCGTCATCGAGCCGTGAAGCATGGATTCCGTTGGCAGCGCCCTGCATCAGAAATCCACCAGATAATGTTCAGGCCCAATCTTGGCCGGGGAAATGCGCTGCATCATCCACGTCTGGCGCATCAGCTGCCCATCAATGATTTTCCAGTCTTTGCCCAGCAGCGAGGCCTTTCTTCGCTCCGAATACTTGGCCACTTCCTCGGCGGAGGGAACGCCTGGCAGACCGCCAGCGAGGCGCATATCAAGTTGCTTTCGGTATTCGTCGATTTTTTGTCGGGCGGCACCTTGGTGGAAGCGGGAGTGAGCAGTTAATCCAGTGCTCGTATGTTCATACAGCCAAAGATCGACCATCTGCGCTTCGGAAAGGCTGGTGGCGTTATCCAGCCAACGAGCCCACTCATGCGCTAGCGCATCACACTCGGCCTGTACAAGTTCTGGCGTTGTCAGGCGAGGAACATCCTTCCGATGCCAGCAAACCAATGTGGCTCCAGTTTCGCTAGCCGGGACCGTGCACCCCCATACCCGCCAAACAAAGCCCAGTTCCTGCCAACGAGGATAGGTCACCGTCATTTCCCGAGTCCCATGGCCAGAAAGGACTGTCCAGACATCCTGGCGAATGAGTACGGACTTACCGGAGTGCCACTCGACATCCCATGGTTCATCAAAGAGCTCATGTTTGAGGTCGCTCTCGACGACGTCATGCCATGGATAGCTGCTAGCCAGAGGAGGAGGGATGATGAGCGGGTCCTTACCCTCCTTCATGCGCTGATAAAGGCTGCTCTTGGAGAGCAGATGGTTTTCTTGCGCGCCGGCCAGGGCAACCACTGCACGATAGCGTTCAAGGATGGGATCGGTAGTAGAAGGCAATGCTTGGGACATGGTTTAAGTGCTGCCTGGATTCAGTTTCGGCCATTTTCCTTGGCCTGTGCCGTGCCACAAGCCAAAACAACCCCTAGTTTTTCACGGGCGGTTTGACGCCCCGCAGTTCGGGCAGCTGTGCCAGAACTGAAATTCGGAAAGGAATCGCCGGCAGCCGCTACAGGTGTGGCGCGGTTTGATGACTGGACGCTTGATGAGGGCAATGTCGGTCCCTGCCAACGCCTGGGCAATGTTCAACTCAAGTTCGTTTGCGACCTTGCGGGCCTTGTCGTCGATATAGGCTTTGGGCCAGATCGTACGGCTGTTTTCCCGGTCAACGGTGCCATACCGAGAGAATGCTTCGGCAAGTGTGAGTACCTGCGCCCGGTCAAGATTGGCATCAAAGCCGCCATCCGCGGTTTCCCAGAACAGATCGTTTCCATCCCATTTGCGCGCCAGCTGGACGTAGCAAGGCGTGTTCTCTGGAAGTGCGGAAAGGTCCTGATCTCGAACGTATTGGCAATCCACGGCCGTGTGCGCTTTGGGGTAAACGAATTCGACCGGCCAGGGAATGAAGGCCTCGCGCTCCTGGTGATGAGCGACGGCCTCTTCCCGGGTGAAGACTTTCGCCGCATCCAGGTCAGAGGTGTACGTGCCCTGTCCCCACCAAGTGATTCGTGTTCCAAGCTTGGCTTCGGAGTTCTGCAGATAAAATCCGGTCATCCTTAAGTGTCCTGTGTGTTGCGCGCCGCAGCAGTTGGCGATCAACCGATTCATGTCCAGGTCCCCGCTGGGTGTTCGACCGCAAAAGGGAGAGCTGTCGGCTCAGTGGTGAATTGCACGACTCTGCTGCCGCCGGCGCTTGCGCTCACGGTTACGCCGGTACTCGTTGCGAAAGCCGCCGTGATTGCTATCCCAAAGCTTGGTTGCCAGCCCGCGCAGCGCTCGGGTCAGTTGCTCCGCGCCGACGCCCGGCATCAAAACCCGCGCCTCGGCCTTCAAGTCATCAACGGTGCGGATCGCCCCGGTGCTAGACAACCGGAAAAGGTTTTCGACGACCTCAATGTCCTCAAGTGAATCCATGCTCGATAAGCTCCGTTATTTCGGTTTCCATGTTTCTGCGGGCCAAGTCCTCCCAGGCCAGCTGAATTTGGCGGTGGACGTATATCGTCGGCCTGGCCAGGAACTGCTTGAGTACCCCGATGCGGCCCTGCACAAATTGCTCGTCTGGGAACGCAGCGTATTCCTTCCGAACCGCCCGGGTGTAGGACACATATTCGGTCCAAGGGAGGGCGAGCACTGAGAGATCAATGTCCACTAAAAGCCCGGTGTCGTCCGGTTGAGCGCCACTGGTGTGCTGGGTAGCCATTATGAGTTGGCGCACCTGGTCAATACGGCTCTGCAGGCCAGCTTGGGACAACAGCATTTCTGCCACATCGGCGCTGCGCTCTTCATTGTCGTCGCGCAGAGGATCGTAGGCCGCGTCGTGCAGCCAAATCGATAGTTCGACCGCTACAGGATCGGCGGAGAGCGATTTGAACAGGTCAAAGTTACTAAGACACGCGACGATGTGCCTGGCCGTGTGATAACGGCGGTGGGGCTCGGCATACAGGCAGGTGAGTAACTCAAAACTCGCCCCTGGTGAGTCAGAACCCAGTGACAGCCAAAGGGCATCCCAACGGGCGCGATCCAGCAGATGTGCTCTCATGGCAGACTCCAAGATGGGTTTCTTACTGCTCGGCCGGCAAAACATTGCCCGAAGAGTCGTAGAACGTAGTGAGGTTGACTGCGTTTCGCTCGGAGTCCGCGTAGGCATTTCGCCAGATCACTTCCGGTACCCGGATCTCAAGCTGCTCCGCTACCCGGCGAAAATAGGTTAGTTCCTCAGGATGCCCAACATCGTAGAGATTGCTGTACACAACCCCTTCGTCGTCATCGGCCAGCTTCTCGGTATCTGCTTTCAGCACCACCATGTAGAAGCCTTTCATTGGCCGGTCCCACCCGATCTGGACGCGGACACGGCACTGGGTTTGAACATGGAATGTCGTGAAGATGTGCTGGCTCAAGAATGCCTCCTGCTTTGGTAATGATGCCAGCCTACCGCGGGCGCTCAGTCTCGCAAGCCAAAGTGGGCTTGGAAACGCCGAGGCCAGTCGCCGTCACTACCGCACCGGCGAAGAAGGCCAGAACCAGCGAGCCCCACCCGAAGAAATTGGTGATGGCCCCTTCCACTACGCCGCCATAGGCCAGAGTGAAGCCTTGCAGCGCGATCGCGCCAAGGACCAGTAGGACAACAACCAGAGTGCTGAAGAATTTCGACATGGGAAGCTCCTGTGATGATGTCTCATTCTCCCCGGCGCTGGCTGTGCCAGAAGCACTGCCAGCAAAAGGAAGCTAAAAGTCAGGCTGCTTTTACGGTAGGAGCGGCGGCGACGGCGGCAAGCCCCAGTGCTTCAATGCGATGCATCAGGTGTTTTTCCCAGTTAGCCCCCGACTTGTCGGCCAGGATCTGTTTCATCTGCCCGATCAACTCGCCGACGCTCATCAGGTCAGCAGCCTGGTACTCGCAACTGGCGGCTTCTGCCATCGAGAAGGCCACTACAGTGCCGTCCGGTTTTTGTGATTGGGGGATGACGGGGGAGGATTGCCATTGGGCGTCACGGTGGAAAGCCAGCCCGCCAACATCAGACATGGCTGCTGAGTGGCCCAAAGAGTTGCGCCCCCAGAGCGTATCGACCAGAAGCAGGATCTGCTCGGGGCAAGCCTTGGTGAGACTGCCGGTGCCGTTAAAGACAGCGCCCTTACCATCAAAGTTGGCAACAGCGTAAACGCCGTGCGGTGTGCTCATCCAAACTGTGCCGGGGGCTTTCATCTGCTCAGCGCGCTCAATAATGCGCGGGAGAGTGGTGCTGATTTCGACATCGGCTTTGTGGTAATCAGTGCCCACGACGAATGTATGAGGTTTACTTATTTGGTACAGACCCATGATGAGCTCCGGCTCGTTTTCGATGGGTCCATTGTGTTTGAGCTGGATTGTGCCACCAGCAGCGTGAACTACTTAGAGACGTGAATGGCATAGACCGCCACTGGATCGGGACCAAAATGATCATGGGTTACCATGATCTTTTCAAACCCGCGCCAGGGCCTGAAAATCTCACGCGAAGCATCCCCCTTCTTGGGATAGCCCCAGGCAATACGGACCAGATCATAGGTTCGACTCTCAAGGCGCCTACGCCAGTACTCGGTCTGCAGCCTGTACTCGAAAGGCTTTCGTTCCTCGCGGATATCGTGGAAATACTCGCCTATCAGGTTGAGGTTCAGAACTCTCACGCCAAAACCTCAAATGGGATGGGAACGAGGTCACCTTTCAGGTAGAGCGGATGACCTGGATAGACAGCGTTTGTGTGGAACAACTGCTTTGTGGTCATACGAATCCTCAAGGAACCACTCGTGAGCATCTAGCGCCCATCCCCCCAAAACTTCCATGCCAAAACCCGTAAGTTGGCAATGATAAGGCCGCAACCAACTGCCATGTAATCAGAGGTGTTGCCCAAAAGCATGGCGATCGTAGCCGTCGGAATAATCGACAGAACAAGGATGAGCGCCAGGCCTTGGTAGCTGCGAAGCCAAAAGTACTTGTCCCCTAGTTTCATGTTGCATCCTCGCAAATGAACCATTCGGTACGCGACACTGGCCGACGTAGCAAAAGTCATGGATCTGGACTGATTAGAATAGCGAACACGGATTCTACACGCGAATCGCCACAGCCCAGATTCAGACGACAGGAGAGCGGGGGACGCGGCCAGTTAACAACCTGATCGGGTGAATGGAAGCTTGTAGCGTTCGCAGTACTGCTCAGCATCTTCGGTTTTCGAAAACTCCGAAATCACGAAGCTGGGAGCGCTGGCGACTACCAGGACGAATTTTTCAGTGCACGCAAAGTGCGCGGGCGTCGGCTTGATCACCATCGGCGCTTGAACATCCAAGTAGCGTTTCAAATCGCGTACCGCTTCAGCATTGGTTTGGGATTTCATCATTACCTCTTGTAGGTGTGATTCGGGAGGTCAAGTTTCTGGTGGCCAACGCCGTGCCACCAGCACAGGTCACAAACTGACGTGGAGGACAGCGCCCTGGTGAATGGCAAAGCTCACGACTCGCTTTCCTGAGAGCGACATTACCTCCCACACCTCAGCGCCGGGTCGGCCAAGGACTTGGGGCGAGATCTGCATCCCGGTATATGTGACACGAGGCCCAATGACGTCTGCCCAAAAGCAAAGGCCCTGATGGAGACGAATGTTGTCGAAGCGAAACGTCCGGCCGGCGACCATCAGCATCCCGTCGTTATTCGACAGGTAGGTTTCCAACTGTGATGTTTGAATAGGCGGCGTGTAGCCTTCGGGAATTCCTTCAGGCAGCTCATAGCCCAGATCTACTAGCCGGTGGTCGCACCAGTTCCGTGAGGGCATATAGCGGCCGTACTCAGGCGCGCAGCCTTTTGGGCCTTCTTCCCACGCTTTGTAGTCGTCGAAAATATTGGTGAAGGCTGCCGTTCGTACTCGCGGGGTCTTCTCGATGAAAGCGACTCGCGATGCAAGGCAGGCAGGATCAGAGGCATGGATGCAGCGTAGCGAGCAATGGTCTTCGTCCAGCCAACCCGAAACACGGTGCTCGATCTGAACTGTCAGGTCCGGGAGTGTGATGGCGACCCCGTCTTCCTTTTGAAAGGCGTGAGCCTGGTAGTCATCAGTAGACACGGCCTCGATCGTGGCATCTCCGACGCCAGTTACGAAGAATGCGCGCGCGTAGGTGCCTGGTGCGGGAGTTGTGTCGGTGAGAAAAACGCCGATTTTGGCTTGTCTGAGGTTCACGGGTAGCTCCATTGGTTTGATGGAGCCCAGTGTCATTTGCTGGGAGTTGTGCCAGAAGCTGCTACATCCTGCCCTTAGGGTCGCCAGGCAGGATGCCAAACTATTGAGGGACCGGAAGACTTTTAGACGGGAGCGCGCGCCGGGTTCAGTTTCCGCAGCCCAGTTAGGAGTCCGAGGTTCAGTACCTGCAGTAGCAAGATCAGGGCAACTACACCGCCCACCGCCAGCTTGCCGCCTTCCATCCGGTAAGCATCAGGTGAATACATCAGCGCGTATGACTTGGGATCGAGTCGAACCTGAGCACCTGAACTTTTGAGGGTTATCTCCCAACCATTAAACAGCGAACCGTGCGTGGATACAGCGACGCTGCATGGGGATTCCTTGGCATCGATGAAGTGACACAGGGAAGGTTCGCTGATAAGGATGGTTGCCTCATCGATGATCTGCATTGCCCCGAGCACTTTGATACCCGCCCAGAGAATCAAGACTGCCCAGAAACTAGTGATGATTGATTTGATGAGACACACTCCCTTTGAAATGCCAAATGCCCTGAACCCCGGGTTACTACGCCGGCGCGCCGAAAAGTCTATCGGCGGCTGATTCTACAAAATTAGCCTACGTGTTCAATTTCCCAGACTCAGTGGTCCGCAAACTCAAATTTTCTGTGTGAACGAAGGTCGAGCTCCACCACACAGCTGTACAAAGCTGTCGATCATACCCTGGGCATCATTGACGTCGATGGTGAAGCTGGCTTTGATGTCGGTACCGGCCTTCTGGTAACTGAAGCCAACCGTCCGGCCGGCGCGGAATTTCGCCAGCTGCTCTGCCGACGGCTCGAAGGTCACGTAAAAAAACCCATTTTTTAAGTGTTCCCCAATCTGAGCATTGCTGACCCCATAGGACTGCCCATCAACAGTGAGCGCAAACCGGTTCATGTTGCTCAGCATGTTCGTGTCGTACCAGGCCTTGAAGAACGCCGCCATCGAGACACCATTATGGGCATTGCAGCTCATCCCCAGACGTCCGGTACCACTGATCTTGGCTTGCTGGCCTAACAGGTACACCAGCCCTTTCTCCCCCTTGATCTCCCAACTCGCCGGCAGCGCCCCGGCGTTCACCAGATCCATCTCGTAAGCTTCCAGTGGCGTCAGGTAGTTCATTTCCTGGGGCCCCGCCCGTGCGGCGATTTCCATCACGCGAAGGTCTATGCCGAGGTTGCTCAAGTGGTTGGCCAGAAGTGTTGAGGTAATTTGGCCGGTGGCCATGTCAGTGCTCCCGGCGACGCCACTTGCCAGAAAGAATTGGTGCACGCCCAGCTTTGAGTCGGCATCCATCAGACGGAACACGCCGCCGGCGAAAGCAAAGGGACAAGCACTTTCGCAATAACCTGGTCTCGGATTGGCCTTGGGGCCATTCCAAGCGCCGATGCGCGTTGAGAACCCGCGCTCCCGTATCAGGACGCCGAGTTCCATGGCAGCGATCAGGTCGCCGCCGTGCGAATT
The DNA here is from genome assembly GCF_050434865.1 of Pseudomonas silensiensis. Lineage (NCBI taxonomy): Bacteria > Pseudomonadati > Pseudomonadota > Gammaproteobacteria > Pseudomonadales > Pseudomonadaceae > Pseudomonas > Pseudomonas silensiensis. Next base: position 115,406 of record NZ_JBNDJH010000002.1, on the reverse strand, counting down.
GAAGTAGATAAAACCTACTTTACGGTCGTTGAGAAATCCGTTTTTACGAAAGGCTTCGACCGTCGGCCGGTGGATGTAGCCGTCAATGAACACCTCAGGGATGTCGCCAGCAGCCTTCGGTTGAATGAAGGTGATCGCGGCAGGAACGAGTCGCTTGTCCTGAATAGCCGGCTCTGCGGCGAGGGTCATGCCTGACAACAGTAGGCCCAGTGCTAGGGCCGCGGTGCGGAACATCGGTGTGCGCCTTTTTTGTCAAATCGTTGAATAGATGGTGTCATTCAACGCTGAAGCAGCGCATGCCATAACCACCCCCAGAAATTCACTCAAAGCGGCGCCGATTAAGCTGTGATGGGAATACCAGGTGTCAGCGCTGACAGGCCGTCCGCCAGCCGTTGCCACTCCTTCGCGAGGTCAGACCGACTGACAACCCATCGAAGTCCAACATACGTCAGGCCATAAGGGTTGTTCTGCCTCGTCCAGCAAAGTTGCGCTGGATCGCGGACGTAGAGCGTTCCACTGAAAATCCCCAGTGAGGTATTCGACCGTTTTTTGTCGCAGACCATCTCAAAGGAATGGTCGGCATAGATGGCCAAGTGGATCTCTACAGCGCGATGGCCGGGTTCGCGGTGCGGCCACTGCTGGGTGAACAAAACCCAATCCTGGGCCAAGTCGAAAGGCGCAGGCAATTCGCAGATCCCGTCGCAGGTGAACGTTGGAGCGGAAATCTCCTGCTCAAGCAACTGAACACCGCGTGGTATCTGGATTGAATCCCTGATCGAGGAGTCGAAGCGAATCACTTCCATACATTCGCTACCTGCGCTGGGAGGCTGACCCGCCATCCTTCATTTTGAACACCGACCATTCGGCTCTGCATCGCGCCGAGGGCCTGCAAGCCTTTACGGATCAACCGGTACTGGCGCGTAAAGTCCTTGCGATCGATCGACCACTGAATGGCAGCGAAGCCGGTGTCCTGCAAAGACGACTCGGGTTTGAGCCAGTGCAATTGCAAAGGGTCGAACACGAACAGCGTGCCAGGCCTCACGGGAAGCCCAACCACCTGGCCTGGGGCGACCATCGTTTCAAAACAATGCCGTGCACGAACTGCCAAGGTCACGAACACCGAGTCTTTCCACGCTGGGTCATCATGAGGCGAGGCCTGAAAGCAACAAATCCAGTCAGCAAGTGGTTCCAGCGGGATTGGCATCTCGCTCAAGCCAGTCCTGCACACGTCGATCTCTGAAACCTGAGCCATGGCCTCGACGTCCGGCGGGACCGGCAACAGCGCCAGCCCTTCAGGATCAAGGTTGATCGCCCTGAGTAGCCTCGGCAGAGACTGGTTGGTGTCAGACTTCATATTTCGGTCCTGGGTTGGAGAAACGAGAGCCCTCGAGCGTCCTAAGGGTCTTTCGTGCATACCGGGCAGTCCGGCGGCGGCGCCGCCGGTGCAGGTCAAACGGTGCAGGGTACTTCCTTGCCGGACCTCTATCACCCCCGGCCGGCGGAACCGGTAACCGTGAGGTGGTCTAGCAGCCGCAGGCCTGTGGTCTGTACGAACGTTGCGTAGTCCATCGGCTTCTCGACGTTCACCGGCTTGTTGTCCAGTACGTAAGCCCATGCGCGGTTCGACGATGCGTCGTAAACGAGTTTGTACAGGCGGGTTGGCTTCCAAACCTTGTTTGGCCCGATGGTTTCGAACCCCTTGTCGAACAGTGGCCCGGTAAAGACGAACACGTCGCCGCCGGCGCGTTTGACGAACTTTCTGACGTCGCCCTCGATCTTGCTCCAGGCCCCACGGTTATTTTCAGGCGACTGTCCGACCATGTTTGACAGAGCAAAAGACTGAGCCATAGCTCTCCCAGAGGGTTGATCACCGGCCGGCGATTGATGTCCGCGATCTACCTGGGGAATTTGCCCGCTGAAGTCCGACAGTTCAGCCCTTCCTGCCTTTGGAATTCGGGGGTCAGGATAGAAATTGTTGGTCCGTTGCTCACCCTTGGCATCCCGCAATTGAGCCGCATTCAGCCGCTCGGCAACCATCAACGGTGTTCGCGAAGTCATTGAATAAACCACCGCGAAATTATCAGAGCACAAGGCCAACGGTTGCATCTTGGCCGAGACGGAGGCGATGTTGAACGGCTTTCCGCCGGGGAACTGATCAACGCAGGCATCGAACGTTGGCTGCTTCTGTTTTGCCGTGTACAGCGAAAGGGCCTGGTCCTCGCTGATGGTACCGGAGCGATACTCCTGCTTTTCATGGGGCAGGGCATGCTTCACCAGGTCGAGAAAGCCCTGCGCTTGAACAGCACCAGAGAAGATCAGGGCCAGCGTCGTCAGGCCAGCAGCGAATGTGCTTCGGGTCATGCAGTAATCCTTGATGAGTGGGTCATGGAGAGTGGTTGAGGCGCAGCCTCGGTTAGAAAAACGAGAACTGAGCTTGTTGGGGGATCTGGAATGTCGGAATGAGGATTGGGCTCTCACCTTCGCTGCCGTTGAAGGCACCGCCCTTGGCGATCTTCAGGGCTGTCAGTTCTTCATAGCGCTCAATGATGCTCGATGCGGTTGTGTGCTTGATGTTCAGGCCGATGCCGGCGGCGACTTCGAGGCGAATCTCGGCGAGCAGCTCGGCTTCCTGAACGGTCGGCATGCAGGTTGGCCAGCCAGCGGCGTAGAGCAGGTGTTTTGGAATACCGGCTTCCAACACCTTTCGCCGAGCTGATGTCCGTTTTGCGATTTCCAGGCGGTCGGTGACCTCACTGTTGAGCAGGTCCGGGCGGACGTCGCCAAGCCACTTGTTACTTTGGAAGGCGAACGTCGAGTCGACCTCAAGCTCAACCATCTCGCGGTATATCGCGTGGTTGTCCGGGCAGGTGGTGGATTGGTAGATGTCGCTGGCTGAACTCATGATACAGAAACAGCAGCTAACCCTAGACATCATGTATCGCGTGTACGCCTCATGCGGCTGAAGTCCACGCCCTGCAATAGCGGCAAAGACCTCCTCAACGCTCCAGTCGATGATCGCGTTCCAGACATATGCATCGAAGCCCTTACGAGCAGACTGCGGTTCGTGCTTAGCAACCGGCATTTTTGCGCGGTTCGCACTTTCCTGCCGACGTATGCCAGTGGCGTTAATTATGTTATGTTGCGGATAGGTATTTTTGAGAATGCGACGTATTACGGCGGTCTTGAGCTCGCTTGTGCAAAACCGCATCCCAGGGGTACTCCACGGCAGAATCAACTGCACACAAGAGAGGTCGAGGTAGCGTGCCTTGTTGTTCTCCCAGCGCACCAACCAACGATCCATCATGTCGCCAGCTTGGCGTCGAGTAACGATCAAATCCCAACCCAAGGCCTTCGCCAACTCCTCACACTTTGGACCGCTCGCCCGCCACTCCACACGACCTAAATCGGCGTGTATGAGCGTCTTCGGTCCGGTGTGCCCGATGCGTTGAAGGTGATCATCAATTGCGATGGCCAGCGCTTCCGAATCCTTGCCACCAGACACGCCGACGGCCACTACGGCGTCTTTGGCCAGCAGAGCATCAATTTCTGGAGTGGTTGCGACTGGTGGGTTGGCGTTCATTTTGGTGATCCTGGGTTCGTCCGTTGGTGTTGCCATTCTCCCTTGATGCCGGCGTGCCAGAAGGGGGGCGTCGTCACAAAACCTCGGCCGCATCAGTCGATTTCCGCATCGAGCACCATGCACTCGGCGCAGGCCGAGCGGTCTTCGTAGATTGGCCAGTGTTGGTCCACGATTGTCGCCGGGGCCCCACACTCGCCACAGGTGAGGACGAAGGCATCTCGGTCCCGAGCATCGGACTTCAACATCCGTTCGTAAGTGAGGAAATCAACCGTGGCCAGGCACTCGTCGTCGCCCTGAACAACAAATCCTTCGGATACACGCGGGGCGGTGTAGTAGGCCTGGTCAGCAAGTTCGAACAGGGCATCCTTGAGCAAGCGCAACGCTTTCTCGTCGGCGGGCTCCTTGAGTGGCCCCAAGAAAGCAGCGATCCGCGGCCCGGTGTCTTGTGTCCAGTGGGTGTGCCAGTCGAATAACCGGAAGACGGTTCCCTGCACCAATTCGATGGCCAGCGTCGGGCCTGGATCTCCGCCGGTCTCATCCCGCGCGTAGAGGGTGGTGGTGCCTTCGTTCAAGCACAATCCGTATAGATAACCGGTGTTGTCCGAGTGACTGGCGGTGTTGGTGTTCCAGCCATAGAGCTGCACCTGGTCTGGCAGCTTCGCAGTCCCGATGACTTGACGTTTGGGGTCATCATTGGCCGCCAGCGTCGCCGCCACTGCAATCGCTTCACGAACGAAGCGGTGAGTGGCGACGGCCTCAGGAATGGCGAGTGACGCGACTACAGCCAGTCCGGAATCTTCCATCATTCGTTGAGGGGCGTGTGATCTGTGAGGGAATTGTCCAGCAACCGCGAAAGTCGCTCGGAGCCGATTTCTTCAGCCAGGCTCTTGATCGTTTCTTGGGCCAGCGCGCGCACGGTGCTGACGCTGGCACTGACTTCGCACACTTGGGCCTGAAGAGTTGCCAGCTTGCAGCCGGTTTCGTAGAGGCTCACCACCAGTCGGCGGTTATCTGGGTTGGTGAGCTGCTCGGGATCAGAGTGTACGGCCAGGTTGAACTCCCGATCGCCAATACGGTGCTTGAACAGGTCAAACCGTTCCACCGACATCTTCTGGCCATGATTCCCGGTGATCAAACACATTGATTGCGGCATCTTAATTCCTTCTCCTTGGTCCCGAATTGACCGTTCCTTAACGTGCGCCCTGAGGACGCATCAATTGGCCTTAAAAGGCTCTGTTTACTGCGGGTTCTGCGGTGCTGATGGTGGGAATACGAAAACGCGCTGCAGGAGCGGGGGAGGGTTTTCGGCTTCCATTGCCTGCTGCGCTTGAGCTTCGTCGAACAGCGCGCTTGTTGCTTTGCCGTCGTGGATAGCGAGGTAGCCCAAAGGCTGCATCCAGGAAAACTCTGCTTCCGTCAGGGCCGAACGCTCTTTGTGGTACCAGAGGAAGGCGCAATACGCGGCGATGTCCCGAACGTCACCTTTTAAAACGTGGCGAACAAGCTCCTCGCGGCATTGATTCATCCATCCAGCATCCGCCCAGATTGTTGCCCCACCACGCTTCAGTTCGGAGGCGTACAGCTTTTCTGCGAACGCGCCCATGAATCCCGATACCAGTTCCTGAGTCAGCGGATGAAGATCTGCCGGAATGGCCGCAGAAATAAGCTTCTGCCCAGGTGTGAGGTGTTCAGATTGGGCGATGCCAGCCTGCAGCTTTTCCGCCAGCCGCTTGCGCAAGCCGAATGGTGCGGGACCGAGGGCTTCAAGGCAGTCGCGGGCGGTCTCTTGGTCGATCACTACCTGGTGCGGGTTGATTGCCGCACTTGCGATGTTCAGCAGTGCATTCAACTCGCGGGCTGAGAGTGGCACCGGTTGATCGCCGGCAGTGCTGGCTTTGTCACGCAGTCCTTGAATTTCGTCTGCTGTCATGTGGGGTTCCCGTAGTCCTTCTTCCTATTTTCCGTTGAGCACAAGACCTTCGCACGCCAAAACATGCCCCAGAAATTCAGGGCATGGATGTGCATGGAGTGGTTGTTACGACGCCAAAGCAACAGCCTTGTGACCCTCTTTGTACTGATGGAGCCGACGCAAGCGCTCCTCCCTGACAGCCAATCCGATGGCAGGCCCTTTGAGGCCACGCTCCACGTAAGGTTTTGCCTGAACTGCCTGGGCTATATCCGCTGCGCGAAGAATGTATTCACCCTGCGGATAGTTTCGATCTTCGAAGCCGAGTCTGCCCCTCGAGTCCATTTCACAGGCGGCAACAAAGTTGGCCAACTGCTCCGGCCGCCGAAAGGCGTCCAATCGGCTCATAAGACCCAGCAGGGTTTTTGCTCGCAAATCGAATGCTCGATGTACGTTGGTATGCAGCTCGCACACGGCTTTGGCCAGATAGGCGCAGTCAGTGGGCACTTTGAATCGGGCATTGACCGCCTTCACCAGGTTCACGCCAGCACCTTCATGCCCATGGTGGGCCGGCAATGTATCGACAGGGGACAGTCCCTTGCCCAGATCGTGAGTCAGGGCGGCCCAGCGGACGCTCAACGGCTTTTCGAAGCGACATGCCTGACGCAAAACCATCAGCACATGGATGCCGGTGTCTATTTCGGGGTGGTGTTCCGCTGGCTGCTCAATACCAAATAGGGCATCAAGCTCAGGCATAACTGCTTTCAGTGCGCCACATTCACGCAGGACCTCGATAAAAACGTCCGCACGCGGTTCCATCAACGCACGGGCGATCTCCTTCCACAGGCGCTCTGCCGTCTGGTCTGCCAATTGGCCAGACACTGCGATGTCGCGCATCAAGGCCATCGTTTCCGGCGCAATGGTGAACCTCAGTGGGGCGTATCGTGCAGCAAACCTTGCTACCCGCAGTACTCGGACAGGGTCCTCAGCAAAGGTGGGGGCAACATGGCGCAGCAGTCGAGCCTCCAGGTCGGCTTGTCCGCCGTAGGGATCGATGACTACTCCGCGTTGATCTTCTGCCATCGAGTTGATCGTCAGATCGCGGCGCGCCAGATCTTCCTCCAGGGTGACCTCAGGACTGGCATGAAAAGTGAGTTTGACGTCGCTTCCTAACTCTTGGCGCACCGTCCTGGCCAGTGCGTACTCGTCGCCCGTCAGCGGGTGCAGGAATACTGGGAAGTCACTTCCAACTGGCTGGTAGCCCTGGCTCAACATTGCTTCAACGGTTGCGCCGACAACGACCCAGTCCACGTCGTTTACTGCTCGGCCGAGCAGGCGATCGCGAACTGCACCGCCTACCTTGAAAATCTGCATGGTGTTTCTCCTTGGTCGAATCGTGACCCAATCCTGACTATTACTCTGTGAGGTTTTCAGCGAGGAAGACGTGTGGGGCCCGGAGTTTCGCTGCCTCTTTGGCCATTTGTACGTATTTGAAGAGGTGATGTTTTTCCTCGTCGTAACGCTCAATGTCAGTACCGATCAGGCATATGGCTACGTCCTCGCGGCGCGATTGGTCATCTGGGGTGCTGGCCAGAATCAGGTCCGTATTCCAGAGTGCTCCCTCTGCGTCATCCCATCGAACAATCTCGTAGGTGAGACCGACGGATGCGGGAACGTCTTTATCTAAGGCGCGGGCCCAGGTAGCCGAGCGTTCCTCCCAGTCCTGTTCGCTGATCGAGTCCGGCCTGTTGGTTGAGTTCTGATAGTGGAAGTCTTCAAACCCGATTCCCTTCAGCACTTCGAGGAAACCAGGGTTGTTCTCCAGGTAATGGAGTGCCAACAGATCGTCTCCCCATGGAATCAAGCAGACGCTCAAGGTGAAGTCCCAATCGACACTCCGCTCACCACGGGCAGTTTTGGCTCGTTCGTCCTTGAGCACGCTGATTAAACGCAAGAACGGAGCTTCGAATTTCTGCCGTGGGAAGGGGAGGTAGTTGACGTCCATATCTAGCCAGAACGTTCGCTTCTTGGCGATTTCTTTGGCTATCGCGTTTTGCGCCATCTCAACGCATTGCGGGCGGATTGTTTTGAGACGATCAAGCATCTCGCTAAGGGTGCAGTTGCGGATGATGTGTCCGTGATTGATACGGGTGCTCATTGTCGTCCGTCTCCAAAATTCATGGAGAAATGATCCGATGTCCGTTGATGTGCCACCACCCGAAATAGGGTTCAGTTTTTCAGTGCATCAAAATCTCTGGTGAGAGGTATGATTCGTAGGGCTGTAGGCTTGGATCTATCACTACCTGGCCCGACATTCCTCAAGCGAAATCTTGGTAGAGTGTCAACAGTGCAATCCGGATTCGCCGCTATGACAATGATGTCTGTTCGGCCGGTTTGGTTGAATCCTAGGGGACTGCTTGAATTCGACATAAATCGAAGCCTCCTTACGCTTCATTTTTTGGGTTATTCACCGCTCTGCTTGTTTTACGGTTGCGTAGCTGAAAAGGTTTTTTCTGTTTAAAGGGCTAAGAGCGATTAAGAGCGGTTAGGTGCAGGGCTGATCTCCGCTGAGCAGTGCAGCCATTAGATATGAGGAAATATTTCGGCTCATCAAACCTCGGACATAGGGCGCTTTAGACCTAGTACTTGCGGCGCATCAATCCTTGTACCCAGTTGAAATGCCAAATCTTATCCCCTGACTTATCAACAAAACCTCTCAAAAATGGCCTTTTTTGAGAGTCGGGCGCACTAGACCTTGTACCTTTTCAAAGACTTACCGTCTTTACCTCAACCACTTCGACGGTAGAGCGCTCTAAACCTTGGACTTTGACTGCTAAACGCCTTCGCATCCTATTGTCGGTGACCAGAGAAAATGGGTCCGGCGCACTGATCCTTGAACCGAAGCGAGATAGGGCGCATCAATCCTCGGACATTGGAAGGGATATGCACATGCTTATCCACAGGACCTTTTAAAACAACACCTTGAGAGACCTTCCTCGGAAATGTACGAGGTTTGCTGCGCTGTATTTGGGCACTGTCCAAGGTTTGATGCGCTCAATTTGAAGCTGGATTACTTCGTACAAGGTTTAGTGCGCCGGATCTATGAGTCTAGGTTTTGTCGTGGAGTGGGGCGCAGCTGAAGCTAAGCATCGACCAGGGTCCTAGGTTGGCTGCGCTCTACTTTTGAGGGGGGGGTGAAGGTTTGGTGCGCTGGACTTTGTGAAGGCCGGGGTTGAAGGTTTGGTGCGCTGCATCTCTCGATGCGTGGGAGCAAGATTGAAGAGATTGTGTTGAAGGTTTGATGCGCCCTATATGTCGAGAAAATAAAAGTTAAAGGTTTGGTGCGCCCGACCGAAGCATCACACGGCGAAGTTAAAGGTTTGGTGCTCCCTATCTCAAAATTGAGGTGGGAAAGCGTCGATCACGATCACCCGTTCAGGATGAAAGTCCGGCGCACTGAACCTTGTAGGTTCTCCAGGTTAGTGGCGTCGGACGAATAGGGCGCAGCAAACCTTGAACCTAATCGCAGAGCCATTGGTCGTCCAACGCCCAAGCTGGCCCGCCGAGAGCCCTGATGACTGCCTGCGGGTTGCAATGACTAGGTGAAGACTTCGTCGGAGCCGCGGTCCTCAGTGTCCTCAACGTCATTGCTCAATGCCTTTGGAGCGCCTTTGAGCGCTGATCGTGCATCCGCAAGTTGTGCCTGGCTCACGACTTCGTTGTGCTTACGATTGGCCCGCATCATGTGCTTTACGAAGTTTTCGTGTGGAAGCATGGCGAAGGCCACGTCGAGGGTAATGCGTCGATCATTGGCGTCCTTGATGACATCTTCATCCCAGTTTGGAAGGATGACCTTTTGCTCGACCAGCGCTGTGAGTGCATTGCGCATCGCGCGCATGTTGTCTTTCATTTTCGGAGAAAGACCGCGCGGGCTGCCTGCAAGGAAGGTCACCAGTTTAAGGGTGTATGGGTGGTCGAGAGATGCCTGCGTCCAGTAGTGGGACATGCGCTTGAACATGTACCTGGCCAAGTCTGATTTAAGGCCCATCGAAATACTGTAGTCGTAGAGTCTGAATTTCTGGGTCCGGATACCGTGAGTCACCAAGGGGTGGAACGTGGCGAAACACTTCGTTGAACCGTCTTCCAGGTATTGGTCCCGACTGGTGAGGGCTAGTGATGTGAGGAAGTTGCCGCGGTACATGTCCCGACCTTTTCCCTTAGTCCCCAGTGAGCACTCCAGAAGAGAGGAGCTCATGACGTCGAGCGCTTCGACAACCTCCTGATTGCTGTACGTGTGATTGGTACGGGCCAGCTCCTTGCAGAGTTGACTGACAGTGAAGAGAACACCTACGTTCTTATCCGCTTCGGATTCAAAGGAATTGCCGTTGATTGCAATTTTTCTTAACGCTTCCTCAACAATTTCCTCTCGCGAACCTGGATAGACCATCACGCTAACCATGTCGCCGGCCTTATTCTTCCGTTCGATAACGGCAGGCTTGATCTTCACCGTGTAAACAGCTCCCCGAGATTTGAAGGTTCGGGTGATTACGCTGTTCTCGCGCAGTTCTGAATCCGACTGCTCCCAGACGTATTTCGGCAGGGCATCGTAGAGCTCGATGGTGTTGCTGTACTCGGACTCGGAGTTTTCAATAAGTTCGAACAATGAAAGCTGAAGGCTTTTTTTGCGCCCCTTGCTGTCGGCTTTTTCGACAACGTTTTTCACTGTGGCCATGCGCTATTGATATCCCAATCTGCAAATGGATTTGGAAATTCACGTCAACAGCTGATTGCGATGTTCTTCTGGCTGACGAATCCCCCTGATGGGGCAATATACCTTGAGGATGCATTCGGCGCACGCCAGGCCACGAGGCGCGTGACCGGAGGTCAGACGCCTGGATCTGCCAGGTCGGTCGCTGAGAGGCCATTAGGTAAGGGATTAGTCAGGTTTTCCTCACGAATTGCCTTCATCACGTTGATCAGGGCATCCCTAACTTTTGGCGAGCGCCCACCGCCCATGATCGCGGTGCAAAACTCCACGCTGTTTGCATGCCCCTTATTATCGATGACGGTGACAATCACGTCGGCATCGCCGTCCAGCAAGAACTGCAATCGTCCACGCCCCATATCCTCCCGCCGCTCGAAAGACGTTAGAAGCGGTACCGGTTCGGCTGTTTTCTCGCCTTGTTCTTTCAAGTACTCCTGAGCAGCTTCGATGACCTGCCGGCCGAAGTAATTGCACTCCAATGGGCAATCATCCTCTGCCAGCGGCATCTGCCGGACTTCGTCGATCGCAAGTTGACTGATAGCTACCATTTTTGAGCTCCTGGTGATTAACGCAGGCCGTGGCCGGTGAGGGTTTGATATCGCGTGCTGATCTTCGCCAGTTCCTCGCGCATGCCCTCACGCTCGGTCCTGGTGAAGTAGTCGGTGTAAGCCGAGCGCAGCATCTTTTCCTTCAGTGTCGCGTGAGTGGTGGCCAGCTCGCTGGCGGTGGCGCCCAACGCCAAGCCACAGGTTGGAAGGTGCTGAGTAATTTGACGTTTCATCCTGATGTTCTTCTCTCGTCGTTCAATTCGTAGCCGGGCATGCCGCTCATGCGTGCAGCCCTGGGTAAAACCAAAATTGCTGGTGAGTTAAGAATCGGGGAAAAGCAGCCGTGCCAGGAGCCCCCCCAATGATGTATGTGTCGTTAGAATGGTGGCTGCTTGATTCCCTACGTTTGGATGTGACCTATGAACGAAACGCCCAGTCAAGAAGCGAATTTGAGCGCGGATGTGGAACTCGACGCTTCTGGCTTCCCTTGCCCCATCCCGATGTTGAAGACCCGACTTGAAGTGAATCGCATGGACGCGGGCCAGGTCCTCAAGGTGATCTCGGATGACGCGGGCACGAAGCGGGATTTCCGCACGTTTGTTTCCCAGGGCACTCATGAGTTGGTGCGGGAAGAGGAGGAGGGTGGTGTTTACAGCTTCTGGCTACGGATCGGTGCAGCTTAAATTCGGAACCGGTATGGCTGGCTGACCCCGGCGGCCTGCTAGCGGTCGCCGGTGATGACCTGCTGGTATTAGAACAAGGCGACTTGCTCAGTTAGGGAGCGAACCGGGATATGGCTAGCGAGTAGGTGCTCTGTCGTCACAACCAACTCCCCCGCAGCCTCGTGTTCGAGTTCCAGCTGTCCGCGACCCATTGCGCTTTCCAGTGCGTATCCCCGTCGTAATTTGAATTCGAAGAGTTCGAGGAAGTGCGCAGGCGTGCGCCATGTTCCGAACTCTTCCAGTGTCAGCGTGTTGCCATGAACGATGATCGCCGGGATGTGCATCAGGCTCAGGTGTAAGTAGGCCATGTGAACGGCGCGTACGTCGATGTCCGTCAAGGTTACGTGTAGATTCTGTTGGTAGTTGATCCCCTGTTCGCGAATCGCCGTAGCGAACGCTATGACCATCGCCGCGGAACCGCACGACGGTTCGCTCAGGCGAAAGAAACCACGTTCTTCAATCTCGGCTTTGATCTGGCTACCATTGCCCACGATCAATTTACCCATGAGTTCGCAGATATGCGGCGGTGTAAAGAACTGCCCAGTTGCTTTATTCGCTGCGTCGAGTTCGTGAAACAACCGTCCAAGGACGTCACTGGGTTCGCAATCCATTGCCATGTTCAGTGCGCCGAGCAGATCGCCGAAGATGTGCTGGTGTTTTTTCTGATATTTGCCAATGAGCTTCATGTAGCGGGCCTCACGATGTGCTCGCTGGTGGAGGTCCATCCCGTTGCTGTAGCAGATTGCCCCCATCTCTACGAAATCGGCGAAGACCTCGCGGCGGCTGACGTAGTTGATGGTGTCGATGAGTTTGACCATCGTTTTGATGTGCTGCTGGGCGTTCGCCATGTTGACTCCAAAGGTTGTGATTGGAGTCAGTTTGTTGGTTGGGGGCTGTGCCACCAGCTGGGCAAACGAGAAATTGGCGTCGCGTGAGAGGCGACCATTTTAGAGCCGTATCGCTTGAATAGCCGGCGTGAATTTCTGGCCCTCAGTTTGGCTTGCGGGACAACCATGTGCCGTTATTCCGGTGCAAAGGTTGCGAGCTACCTGCCCCCTCCGCCGAGGCCGGCGTGCTGAGTGCCGTCTCATTTGAGTTGTGAATTCCAATTACCCCATTGGACTTGATGAATACGTGCGACTTTTCATTGAGATCCACTAATTTCAGTTACCAGGAGAAAATCGTGGGACCATTGAGGATGGCAGTAGAACTTGGAGTGTTGAGTGCTGTTTTAGGCGCAGGCTTCGTTTTGTATGCGAAGCATACAGAACTTGAAAATACAGCAATCACCGCTGAACCAACTTCAGCTTTAACAACTGAGGTAAGTGCTGAAAAGCTTGCTGAGATTAAATCCCCTCCTAGCCTCGAACATTGACGGAAAATTCGATGTGCCAATCCCCCACTCTTGCTGGATTGGTAGTACCAGGGCGGTTAACTTTTCAGTAGAAAGGACAAAACGTGAAGAAGATTTTTGCGGCGGTCATGCTGTTGATCGCTGGTGCCGCACACGCAGAACCCCCTCCAGGAATGCCGCCTACTGCGTCGGCCATGACGGCGCGTGATGACTGCTTTCAGTCCGTCCGTGGCAAAGTTGACGCATCCGCTCGGAAGAGCGGCTATCAGGTCATGTCGATGATCGAAGGGTATGGCTCAGAGATGTCGAACGGTGGCTATCAGTGCATGGCCAGATTTGCGGTGAGCGCACCCGGTAAACGGGACGAAACAAAGTGGCTCGAAGCGGTGATTTCTGCGCCTTAGCAACAACCTTCTACTTAATGCCAAACTGGAAGAATGGAGCCGACGCCTTATCCATCTGGCAATATAGGCAGCGGCGACTAGCCAACACAGTGAGGAGATATCGATTGCGTATCCGGCGGATGAATAAGCTAATCAGCTTTGTCAGTTTGGTAGCGCTGATCCTGGGGCCCGCTTACTTTAGCTTGTCCTTCAGCGAATTTTTGCTGCTCATTGCCGCCGTGACCGTTTTTGAAGTCGTTGCGAAGTACTCATATCGGAAGCTTCGGCTACGCAAACCTGCAGCTACCCCCGCAAATCTATAGCAGCAATGGTGGTTCTCACTGCGCCGTCAAGGCCGGCATTGTGAATGCGAGGTTGTGAGGTAGGGAAAAATTCAGCATGCGGAATGTTTTCCCTATGAGCTTAGGGCAACTCCACCAGCAGCGTCGTGCAACAAATCGAGGCTGCGAGGAACGGTTTGTTGCGACTCACGAATTACTCGTTGTTCAGTAGTTCGTTCAGCGTTTCTTCGTCGAACTCAGGCGCGTAGAGCGTGCCATTCCGGGCCTGGATCTCCGCTAATTCCTGAGCGATCTGGTCTGTTGTCAGGTCCTCTGTGCCGATGAAGCCCGTATGTACAAAGGCGAACGTCGACTCGGTGACCATCAGCCCTTGTAACTCAGCCCCTTCCTCAGACCCTACCCACACGTCTGGGTGATAGTCCATACGAACAGCCTTCAGCCGGTGCTGAGCAATAATTGCCTGCCCCTTCTGAATCATGGCCAGCAGCGCGCCCATGTCGTTAACGACCGCCAGTGAGATATAGGTGTCGCAACTCAAGCCATTGTCCCAGACCTTGAAGTAGCCTTTGACTGGCGGTATCGGGTTCTCGCTGTCGGGGAGCAGGTTCACAGTGATGTCTGCTGCGCGGACCTCGTCGAGGGTCGAAAAATAGACACACTCATGCACTGAAAACCCGTGGCTATCGACCACAACAACATGCTTTTTCGCCACGTCAACTTGGCAGGTGAAGGGGGGGCCGGGGGCTTCGGTTCTGCGCGTATTGCCATCCCAGTCGATGAAGAAACCTTGAACTGTCATGCGTGCTTATCCTTGTGAATGTGGGGGAGAGTGGCCCGTAGTCAAGCGGCCTTGTGAGCCGGTGCCAGTTCCAGAACCGTGCCCGGCTCTGGTGCTGTCCAGTCAATTACGCGTAGGAACCCGCGGCCAGATTCCGCGTTGTATTCCACCAAATGAAACTCATCGTCCTCAGCGATCAACATGTCATGCAGGTCGTTAAACGCTGGGTAAGGCTGGGCCTCAACTTGAAACTCAGCACCGTCGGTGCTGGCCTGTGGGAAGAACAGGCTTGGCAGGTTGAGGTCATGCGCGGCATTTACGGTGAGAAATCGAACGCGGGTCATTACGGGCTCCAAGAGATCAGCGATTCTTAAACCCCGTCGAGGCTTTGAATGGCTCGACGGGCGAGTCGGTGGTTTAGATCAGCTCGTTCGCTTCGCGCCATTCCGCGATGACTGTGTCCAGTGGAACCTCGTTCGGACGCAGGCTCTCCGCTGCGAGTAGCCAGTAGGAAGGCTGCTCCTCCAGAAACCGCCAGATATACGCTGGCAAGGAGCAGCAATTGGCGATGCCTGCGTCCTCGAAGAATTCGAGTGCGTCATATTCGAAAACGCCGGGTTCGTTCTTCGCGATATAGCAGTCCAGCGCCGGCTGCAGGAGCTGCACTGCTTGAGACGCGATCATCAGAGCGGCACTGAGCAGGCGGTCCTCTCCAGTCCCCACCTCTTCTGCAAAACCGAGGCGACCTTCTTCCATGCGGCTATGGCGAACGGCTTGATTGATTCGGCACAGGCCGTCAAAAACAAATGCGAGCAGCGATGCGTTGGCTTGGGTGAGCGTGAACGGTGCGGCGGCCATCGTTGTGTTCCTCTATTGGTTTCGATGTGAGCCATGTTGAGGGGTGATAAAGCGTGCCAGCACCCCCCGGAAACGATGTTTTGAGGTGCGGATACTGAACGGGTGAGTGCCGATCGCTGGGACGTTACCTAACTCTTGGTTGCCCAGAATTGGATCTGGATGGCGAGGTGTGGGGCAGGGAAGGTAAGGGCAACGTGGTGGCTGCTCAGCTCTTTGGTATGGGGCCGTTTTCCTTTGCCGTAGCCTCAGTCCGGCATTGAACCATTACAGGAAATTCTTGGTAGCCAGGCTCGTGGCACGCCGGATGTGGGGAGACGATGAGTTCAATCCTCAGCGGGCAAGAGCCCAATCTTAGGAACTCCAGTCGACCCACCAATAGGAATAAGCATGAACGACCAAGCCGCCACTCATGACTTGAACAGAATCCTAAAATCGGCAAAAAGCCGCTTTACCTCAACTGGACAGAGCGAGGACCTGGCCCATGATCTGGAGAGCGTTG
This sequence comes from Pseudomonas silensiensis, assembly GCF_050434865.1. Taxonomy (NCBI): domain Bacteria; kingdom Pseudomonadati; phylum Pseudomonadota; class Gammaproteobacteria; order Pseudomonadales; family Pseudomonadaceae; genus Pseudomonas; species Pseudomonas silensiensis. The sequence continues at coordinate 99,711 of NZ_JBNDJH010000002.1, read as the reverse complement.
TTGCAGCGTGCTGGGGGGTAATGACTTCGCAACAACGCGGGCAACTGATGTCTTGCCCCGAAGTTGCGGAGTTGCTCAACCCCATTCAAGCTTCGACCCCAACGCCGGTTGCCCTGCCTCATTACCACCATGTCGTCACGTACTCATCCCACGACGATGAAGAAAACATGTTCCAGTCCCTGATGGTTCACTGGTATCAGGTGGCCGATATCCTTCGACAGCTGCCCGCCGGGACGGTTGCCAGCTATCCAGGCGGCAGTTTGTTTGTGGGAGCGTTGAACGGTGAACTCTACCTGTTCGATTCGCCTGACCTGGACGAAGCCAGCACATCATTCAACATGTTCCGGCCGGACGATTTTAATGGAATCGGTGAAGACGACCTGGAAGCCATCCGCGATAACCTGGTGTTGTGGCTCAAAGACCCGACTTACGATGCCCCGGTGAGCCCCGAAGCAATCATGGGGGCGGTCATTTACAACTACAGCGATTCGACCAATGTGGCGCATTGGGTTTGGGATGGGATTGAACGTGCTTGAGTGGAAGTCCGTCCACTGACTCAAGGATCGGGAAAAAACTGGGGCTTCAATGGTGCCAAATGTCCCGGTGTTGCCGGTAATATTGGGTAGCACTGGGAATCAAAGATAGCGGGAGAGCTCAGCATGGTTATTCAGGAAGACACGGTCTATCGCTCCTCCAAAAGTGGCAATCTGGTGCGGACAAAGTCCTCGACTGACTACGGCGGAAAGGGGAATTGGGTCGTCGCCCGAGTTGATACCGGCAAGGAATTGATCGTCCCTGGTAGAGCACTGGTTGATCCCAATGATCCGGCCTGGTCGTAGTTCTGAGCAGCCAGCCCGCATCTGAATGGCCTGCATCTCAGCGTAAGCGTAATCGCACAAGGAAATGGGGTATGGCCGGTATGTTGGACCTCGATTCACCTTCAACCATTGTAAGCAAACCTGAGGGCCTCGATGCTCGTCTCGTGGGTGATGACGCGTATCAGCAGGAAGCATCCCAACTTCTTGCTCGTTTCATTTCGGCGCGGGCGGCTGGTACGCCTGAGTTGCTCATCGAGATTGAGTGCGACATTGGCGCCTTTGTTTGCCACCTTGCGCGCGATGTAGAGGCTGGGGAAGCGCCTGCCAGCATCCTGGAGTTCTATATCGCCCATTTTAGCGAAATGGCCAGGTAGCTAACAGCCCTGCCGCCACGCATACAAACGCCCACATCTGAGTTGTTTTTTTCGCAATCCCCCTTCCGGCACACAAAATCGACGTTAGGATTCCCTCATCAGCTTAATGGAGGGGCACCTATGACAACCCAGCGAGCCGTCGCCAAATCAGTGGTCACCGGCTTTTTTGTTGATTGGAATGGTGTAGCCCGTCCTGTAAGCAACCCCGGTGCGGGCTACAAATGTGTCCCCGGCGCTGATTCGCGGTTTGTCGAGGTACTCGGCAGTGATGGGGGGGTCATTCACGAGGCGGACCTCTGGGCGAGCCTCGACGACCTCAAGGCCGCTATGTCCCCATAAACGTTGACTCATCGAATGCCAATACAGCGGAGTAGTGCCCCGTGATTTATGACCAGATGCAGGCTGAGCTTAAAGAACTGCTCGGGCTGGTTCGCCAAGATGGCGAGTACACCGCAGCCATTCGCTACGGCGCCATGCAGCCCGATGAGGCCAGCCACCGCGCCCACCAGATGCGTGCCATCCGGATTGACGAACTGTCCCGGAAATATGGCGCGCTGTAATCCAGCAACGTTGAGGAATTCTGATGCTTTCAAAAACTGATCACGAAAAACTGGCCCAGGCCAAGGCCGCCGCAGATGCGCTAACAAAGGCTCTGCAGTTGTTGGTGTCCTCTGATGACCCATTACTTTCAGTCCTGGCTGAACAGGAGCTGCAAGCGGCTGTAAAGATTGACGGTGCCATCGGCTATTGGCATGCCGTAACCGGCGAGTCGGAAGCCTAAGCATTGAAGCGCAACGGATCGTTGATTTCCTATGTCAGGGTTCTGGGTATCTGCCGAGAAGACACCTATGCAGATGTCCTCGGTGATCCGCTACCCCGCGCCGTGCGCTGGGCAAATCGCGCCGACCGGTTCGAGAATGTCCAATGGTCGAAATGGCATTTTACTGAGGGTAATGGGAGCTTCACGGCCTGTGGCCGTTCAGTTGTGCTTTTTCAGCAGGACGGCAGTCCTCAGGAAGACGACATGGACCGAATTGAGTTCCACGTCTGCAAGCACCGAATCGCCCGGGTCACCGCCGGTAACGGCCAGCTGTGATCTTGGGTGGACTTGACGTATGGGGCCCCGGTGATATCGTTCCTCTTCAGGGCTAGCTCAAGTCCTGCGGTCGGCCTGCGAAATCGTCGGAGAATGAGCATTATCAAGTAAGAACGCTATCCATCCTTTTTCTCACCGATGGTACGCGCGGGAAGCCGACACCGCATTAGTACCAGAGGTGTAATCATGACGTTCGCTCTCTCAATCGATGACTTCAAGTCTGGGCGGTTTACCAAGGTCGCCAGGTTTATAATTCGGAAATGGCCTAATGAAAATGCTCCGAGTCTATCCAAGGCACAGGAGCTTTTATCTCTCCATTTGGGGTATATGGACTTTCATGAGGCCAAAAAAAGCGCGACCGCTACACCTGTTAGTCAGGATGCATATCGCGCTACTGGTTTCGCCGCAAAGAGTGCTCTGATAGATCTAGGGCTAAATTACAATGATGTTTATTCATTTGTTGATAGTTGGCCTATTGCCACTCTTGGGGTTTGGAGTAATCCGTCAATCACTAAGGTAGTAATTACTCCAGCTGTTGCTAGTGATCTAAAAAATATTTTTCGCCAGAAGTGGAACAACCCTACAGTTTTCAGAGGGGGTGGCGGGAGACGTGACTCCAAAAAGAATATATATCAATTGCTTGCTCCAGCAATAAATAGTGAAATATCTGATGTGGCTGGAAGGAATATAGGGTTCTTTTTTTCCGAGTCAATGATTTCTGATCTCGCTGAGTTGTTGCTGGATGAGGCGATCTTTGAATACGTGAATCAACATGGTGAAGAACAACGAAAGATGGAGTTGGATTGTGGCGCTACAAAGGACGATCTCATCAAATTACCATGGGGTGAGTCTGGTTGGCCTGGTCTAACTGAACTAGCTACTCAGTTCATTAAGCAAGAGCTATTTCCGTTGAGTGTGCTGGACCTCTACGTCAGAGCTCATCATCCTGAAGCTTACTTTGATCCCGGTACCTTTTGGATTTCCCGTCGGGAAAACGCCAAAACATCTGTGCATGAGTTTGGTTTAAGGAAGTTTCAGCTTTCAGTTGCGCGTGAAATGGAGGACGATTGTACAAATTTCAAGATCTATAACTGGATTGGCTCACTCCTTGATGCGGACGGGCGATGTGTTTCTTTTGTTTCCGGCACATTGTTTGTGGCAGACAAAAATGAATATTATCGAGGTTATGATCTGTTTGATGCGGGAGATTTAGTATCAGACTTTGATGCGAAGACAGCGCATACGTTTCTAAAAGCTTACGCTGATGAGGTTTGTCCGGATTCGTTGGCTGGAAAAATAAGCTTAAATGACATTGAGATAACTGAGATAACGGACAATGCCAATATTGTGTTTCTTTATCAGTGGGAGAGATCAGGTTTAGGTGAAAAAGGTGCCGGTGCGGAATGCATCCAGTTAGCATTAAGAGTTTTGAAGAAAAAGTACAAACGAGATCTTGCGCTGATAAGTACTGTCCCAGCTAGGCAGTATGTTGAAACTGGACCCACTCCTCGCTTTGTAGAGCGGCTGCGTTACAAGGATTCGGCGAAGGTTATGGGGTACTTGCGCGATGTAACTTCAATGGACATAGTCTACAGGTGTTGGCTGCTTCTTTCGTTATCTGAGCCAGATATACAAGTTGATGAAATAATTTCCGCGCATCATGCGGACGCCTTAGCAGGGGAAAGGACTCGTGAGGAACTAAGTGAGCTTTTCGAAACAATAGTAAACGCGTTCAAAGGCGCCTAATAAAGGTTTGTGCGAGACGGGGGGAGGGTGGTGGCACGCTTCTGATAGATCGATCCTTGTCATCGAAGATCCACCCTTCCATCTTTTACTCTGGTGACCCATATGCAAACAGAAGCCCCGCAAGCCACCCTTAACCTGATCGCCAGGCTCAAAGAAATGCACCCTGAGTTGCACTGGGGAACGTTCCCGCTGTGCGACTACGATCAATACGCCGAGCTCGATGCTCCCGATGTGTTGGTGACCTTTAGCGATGATGAGGATGGTGATCCCATTCCTGACCCATTCTCCACCTTCCAGGGCAACGAATGCGCCCCAGCAATGTGGGGTGTCTCGCTTGAGGCTGCCGAGCTGATGCGTGCTCACAACAAAGTGTTTGTGGCCCGGTACCCGAACTGCGACGGCCCGCGTAGTAAGGCTTAATCCAGCTTCCGACCTTGAATTCCAGTTGTTGGTTCTGACTTTACAACTGGACCACCAACCCTGATCTGCTTCTGGTTTACGCAGGTCTGCCAGCCTCCCATTCATCGCCTCAAAGAGGATGTCGCAATGCAGCACCAACAATCGACTGGCTTTCGCGCAGTAATCGATCAAGCCCTGTCCCGGCGCAAGCAAGAGCCCGGCTCCCATGCGCTTAACTCCCAGTACAAAGTGCCGGCATACGTCGTAGGCATGTGCGAGACACTGCTCCCACTGGTCCACGCCGCCGGTAACCAGGCGGTCACTTTGCGTGATTTGCTGTCTCTTGAGGGGACCTGCACGGGGGCAGACTATGCGGAAAAGTTTGCTCTGCGCACCGAGCGCCTGGCTGCGGCCTGATTGGGTTAACCCAACGCTCCAAGAAACGCAGACCAAAAAAAGCCCGCTTTATGCGGGCTTTTGCATTCTTGTTCTTCAGTAGTCGTTTTCCAGCATTAGCGTTGTCGCCGACCGATTCCATTCAGTTAGCACTAAAATCTCGACGTCGCGGCCAGTAGAAGCCTTGACGGAGTACTTCGCGAGGACTCGACCGGGATTAGCGGTGTCCAGCGCTTCATTGTTCAACGCTTTCGAGCGAGTCGACACGAGCCCCCAGTCGCCGAATCGGTACTTATCCAGGACCAGGTGCATGGCGTTATTCAGATCGGTTTCATCTGAGAAGAGATCAACGAAGTTGCGAGTTCCGACGACTTGCCCCAATTTTATAACCGGATGGAGGGCCAGCACCTCAACACGTTGAGTCGAAACCTGCTGCTGTTCTTGGGCTGCGTTCATGTGACACCAGATGTCTGAGTAGAAACGTCATGTTCGCAGCTGCCGGGCGTGCCACCAGGGGCCTAGATGGTGTCCTGCAAAATGTGGTGCGTGTCAACGTAGGTCGGCGATACCGGTATCTGGCAAGTCTCCCAGGACGCACCGGCATACAGCGTTGTGGCCACTTTGATTCGACCTGTCAGGCTTTCTGGATCGTAAGTTCCTTCAAGGCTTGCGAGGCAGCCGCGAAGCGCCTCCTGCTGTACATCAGTGAAGGTGTTGAAGGTCATGTCGATGCCCGTGGCTACTGATCCGATCACTTCCCCATTCAAATACCGCTGCCGAGCATTGGCATCGAACATCGGCGAGGTAGCCTTGAGCAGGCGAAAAAGATCTTTACCCGAAAGCTCGTTGGCTGCCGCGATAATCCCCCGGTCGCGGTCACTCAGCGTGCCCATGCGTTCGACGTAGGCGATGGCCATTAGACGTCCGAGGTCACGATCGCTCGCCGCGAGTTGTGCGAATTCATCCTTGAATTGTCCAAGCGGTTGATCGGCTTGTTTCGCGGCAATGAACTGGTCCATGACGTCGAAGGCGTGCTGACTGAAGGCCTGATACTCGATAACTCGTTGGATGGCCCGCACGCTGAAAACCACTATGGCCGCCAGTAAGGTGACAGCAATGATGGTCCGGATAGGTGGGCGGTTCCTGGTGCTCGGGCTCGCCTCAGGCTTTTGAATCCTTTCCATGCTGACCTCGGGCTATGAATATCGGAGCTCTATTAGAGTTCGCATCATAGACCAGCCAGGAATCCTTGGCTGTGTACCTAGGTCAATCTGCGCGGCTGAGCAGAGCGCCTTGGTACTGCCGTATGCAGCAAAGCGATACTACGGGGCCTCTGGAGCCGCCTGGCGGCTATTCAACGGCAGGGCCAGTGCTTCTTCAAGGGTACGCTGGCCGCCGAGCATACGGCGTCGCAGTGTCTCGTAGCTCATGCCGTAGTTCGCGGCAAAGCCGCGCAGGGTATTTCGCTTGCCGAAGGCTTCGCGCTGGTAATGTGAGCTGATTGTGTGGCCTCCTCGAACCCTAGCGGCTTGCATCGCCGGGCTGGTGCGACGGGCAGCATCACATGCCGCGCTGTGGCCGGGTGCGGGCCATTCGATCGGTGGCAATGCTGCAAGCATCAGGTCGAACCTTTTCTGGCTAACGCCCAGTGCTTTACGCGTCATGGTGCGTGACCAGCGATTCGCCGCCGCCACGCGGATGAAGGTTTCAGTTTCGCAGCTCATTCGAGTTCCTGTGCATCATTGACCCAGCCGCACGGCCGCCTCTGCCTGCATTGGATTTACCTGGCAATTTATCGCTGACGCTCCGTAGCAGGTTTACGCCGGAGCATGAGTGAGTGTGGAGGGGCCCGGAGGCCCCTGTAGGGTATCAAAGGCCTTTCAGCGACTCGTTCAGGAACTCAATGATGTCGTCCCCATACTGGTCGCTCAAGCGCGCTTTCACTTCCGGTGTAAATCGCTCGCCGAAAACCGTGGCCTTGGCTGGGGCCGAACGCAACAGGACCAGGGTCTGAGTGCGCGCCGCAGCCTTCAGTTCTTTGGCCAGGTCCATCTCGTCGGCGATCTGGGCCACCGCCAGGCTCATGTAGCCGCGCGCCGTATCGGATGTAGAGGATCGCTTTGTCTGCTTGGCCGCGTCAATCTTGAAGCCGCCATCCTTGAGCACGTCGACCATTTGCTGCATCAGCGCGTCATCGATGATCAGGTTGATCTCTCGCTTGATGTCGCTGCCGCTGGCAGTGCCAACCTTTGCGCCATAGAAGAGAATGTCAGCAGACCATGCCCGATGCCCGCTCGCTGCTGATGGGCCCTTCAAGCCTGCCAGAGTGACGCCAACTGCTTTTGCTGCCTTGAGATTTTTGAACATTTCCGTGGCCTCGCCAGTTGTATTGGAGAGGTCAGGTTCGTGGGGGTAGGGCGGTGCCAGAATCAGCGGGGTGAAATAATCTTGGGGCCCGAAAATCGGATTCAGAAATGATAAAGCCCGTGACATGCACGGGCTTTATTTGTGGCAGAACGGGCAATTAGTCCGAGTACTCAACCTCAGACAGATCGGCCTGGGCAAGAAGCTCGCCGGCGGCGCTGAAGCGGGAATAGGTAGTGCCCTCAAGTACCAACATGTCGGTACCCTGTTGCAGCCGCCAGGCCCCGTCGGACTGCTGCACGAAACTGTATTCCGAGGGTGGAACCTCGAAGCGGCCGCAATCGGATTCCGTTGGATTACGAATCTCCATGTCCTCGTGGACGAAGATCAAACGCTCAATGTTCAGTGCCAATGGTTATTTCTCCTTGCCTGTCCTCGGCGCCCCGTAGACGCCCAGGATCTTCCAGTGCGCCTCAAGGATCGCAGTGGTGATGCCTTGCAGATCTTCGATACTGCACTTTAGGTGTTTGGTTTTGACGGCCTCGGTCGCGCCCATGCTGTCGACAAGCACTGCTTGGGCGCCTTCCAACAAGGCCTTTTCAGAAGCAACTCCAGCGAATTGAGCGCATAGCTCGAATTGCGCCAGGCTCATCTTCATCACGGTTTCCGTGTAAACGGCACGAAGTGTCGATGCGTAGTTGCTCTGTCCTTGGCGAGTCACCTTGTCTGCATACGGTGCCCTGGCGTCGGCGGGTGAAAACCCGTCCACCAGTATTGGCCGAACTGCCGCGAGTAGCTGCTCGGGTGTCGCCGGGTTGTGCAACTTTGCACAAAGATCAAAGTGCTCTGCGGACATCGTGAGTGTGATTGTGGGTTTCGCGCCCATGGCAGTTCCAGTGGGTGGGTTTATCGGAAGGGCGTCATTATCTTCGATCACCGGGCAGTGGCACGACTTAATCCTCAAGCCCGGTTTTCAAGCTCGCTCTTTCAACTGGCCGCGGCCAGCTTGTTAGCCAGCACGATCTTGAGGACCTGAATGCCCAGTGCCGACAGGGTCAGATCGAATCGGTCTTCTGTTGGCTTGAGTTTCTCAGGCATCTCACTGATGAAACCCTTTTTCGAGCAGTCACGTGCGGTACGCCATTCCTCTCGTTGGCATTCGATGACAGCGGTTTCAAATTCGTGCTCATCAATTGACTCGAAGAACTCACGTTGGAGGGCTGTTAGTTTTGGCACCTGCTTACCGGCCTGCAGGCTCAGCATGTGCGTAGCCAGAGCATCAGTTTCGATCCGGACCGATGCCCACGCTGCAAAGCTACCCAGCAGCATGGTCGCTTCACGGATGTTGCTCGATTGCGCGGCCGCCAGCGTTTTGTAGTGGACGTTACCCTGATCCAAAACCAATACCTGGCGAACTCCAAGCTTGCCATCCGAGTAAATGCCACCTGCAGCGATGTCGGTGCGTTTCATGTGTAGATCCTGATCCTTGCGTTGAAATTCAGCTCATCCTTCCGTTTCAGATCGCGTGCCTGAACCCTCGGCCCCGAACAGCTGCAGGACTTCAGAATGTCCTACGCGGTCATAACCCCAGCGAACTTGATCCCCCGCGTGGTGTGGTCGGGCCAGAGTGCTGTTCAGCAGCGGCTCGGTACCCTCGGGCAATTCGTAGGAAGGATATCCGGCCTGCGTGAAGTCCCGCATGAATTCAGGTGCACGCCCGATGAACGCAAATACGACATCATTTTTGAGTCGAAGAATTCTATGAATCGTGTCCTTTTCTGGGTTGTCAGCTGCCTGGAAGAAAAAGACCTTCTCTGCAGGGTGCGGGATCTCCGCCGTGGTGGAGAGCTTCTTGGGTAGCAGAGACTCTTGATATGCAGCCTCATGCTCTTCTTCTGTCTGAACCGGTACACCCAGATTTTTCAGCAATTGGTACACGGCATCGCTCGGAGTTTTACCGAATGCGTTCTGGGCGTCATCCTGGCCTCGGTCAAAGGCGAATGCATAAAACTCGGACCCACTGCCTACAGGCTCAGTGGTCGGGCTCACGGAAATGCGGTGCGTGGAAAGAGCCACATCAAGGTCGATGGGCAGAACAATTGCTTTCGATGTTTGCGTCATAGTGGTTATCCGAGTTCAGTACTGGGCGCGTTGCGAGCCTAACAAGCAACGCTTCATTTGGTGACGTCTCAACTAATCATTGGATTGGAGCCCCGTCGGGCATTGCCAATTAGTCCAGTCCTTCAATATTCCGCCGCGCCGGCTGGTGCATCGCAGACTCAGTCTGTTTTGCCCACTCTCCGAGTTCAACAGCGGTCGGCGTGTCCAGGCCACGATTCCTCCGATAATCCTTGAAGGCCTTCAGGCTGAGAGGCAGGCGGAAGGAAAGCTTTAGAGTCGCCCACGGATTACGCAACGTGCTCAGTGGATCGATTCTGTCCAGATTCGAGTTGCCTGGGTTGTATGCCAGCCCACGGTCATGCAATTCGGGTGGAATTTTGGAGAGAGGCAAACCGGTAATGTTCATGATGTCTTGAACTGTCTCGATTGGCAGCGTAAGGAACAACAAAGCGCGCTCGTACTTGGCCAGATAGCAGTCGTACTGGAAATAGGCGTAGTTGGCCAGCTTCAAGATCTTCTCAAACCGGATGGGATCACCTTTGCATGGCGCGTGCTGATCCCTTGCAGGAATGTAGTCCAGTGCGATGTATCGCCGGGCGTGATGGTGCCCAACACCAAAATTTTCCAGTTGGCTCTTCAGCTCCGGCGTGCTGATCTGGACGACCTGGTGATTCATGCATAGTAAATCGTCGATCAAGTTCGGCAGGTTCTTCTTGGCGGCCTTGTAGAACCAGACCTGCATTTCTTCCTCGCGCGCACGATAGTCAGCCTCGACAAGTGCCTTAATCGCTTGTGCCTGGTTGTTTCTTGCAATGAAGTGCGCGTCTGCAATAACCCTCTCTGGGGTAGACAGGGCTGTCTGGCTGAGTGCCCGCAGCTCCATCGGATGGGCTGAACGACTCTTCAATTCACGGACAGTCACCGACCGGTCCATATCTTCCTTGCCAGTGCGGGTCAGCAACCACGAACCATTCGGGCTAGCTGTTAGTAGCGGCGTCGCATCATTTAAAGCCGATGCGGGGAGATAGAGACAATCGTCCGGTACCAGGTGCGCAAACCGTGCTTCCATCCAGATGTTCGGGTTTCGCCGTTTGGCCCAGGCCGGTTCTACCGTATGCATGAAGGCGCTGTTGAGTTCGCAGCTGGTGCGGGTGTCCAGGTGCAGTGCGCAGCCCGCCGGTACCGGGAAGTTGTCAGCGGTGTCGGACCACTTGTGCGGTAGGCGGAACATGGACCCGGTCGCAAGCCGAGGCTCTGTTTTCTGTAGGAAAAAATAGTGGTGTTTGCATTGGTCAATGCAAAGCTGGAGCCAGAGGAGGTCTGTGTCGTTGAGCTCGCCAAGGTTCCCCAGAATACGCAGGCCGCATGCGGAGTCCACGAGCATGGTGCCATTACTTCCATCGTGGGCCTGGCGACCCTTATCGACCCACTGAATATTTAAAAGGTCATATGGGAAATGACTGTGTGCTATTCGATTGGCGTTGTAACGGTCGTTACGCGCCGCCATTCGCTCCTCTTGGAGTGGATGGCTGTAATTCCCCTTGTCGGTTAGCACCAAGATGCGCTCGCCGTTACGCACCACAAGGACGAAATAGCTGTCACTGATCCGCTGAGAGACGATGGCACACAAGGAGAACCCACTGGGGATCTGGTGCGCATGGCTGATGAGTTGTTCGATCGTTTCGAAGCCGAAAACCAGTCGACTCAATTTGGCTTCCGACGCATTCCCCGGTGCGCCATCGCAAATCATCAGCCGTGTCAGCTTGTCGAAGCCCTTCACCGCATCCATTCCGACAAAACAGCCACTCTCGCGCACAAAGCTCCGGCTGGATTCCGTAAGAGCGGCCTGCTCCAGTCCTCGGTAGTGGGCGAGGGTGCCTTCAGCATACTGATAGAACTCTTCATGCCGATTCTGAGCTGTTGGCTCGCTGAACAGCTCATATAGCTGTCGCATTACCTCAACTTGAGATGTCAGTTTGTCGTGGCCACCAAAAATCTGATCCAGGGTGAAGATCTGTGCCTTGGCGAACTGACTGGTCAGCGTTTTGATAATCATCGTTGTAATGACGTCGTCGCCGATCTCGAGTGCTTCCTTGATCCGCTTGTTCGCGTCGTACAGGCTGAACTTCTGGCCGAGCACGGAGAACCCGTACGACATCGAGTCGATGGCTCTACCGGTTAGGTCCTCCCAGAGTTGCACTGCCTTTTGCCCTTGGGTCTGTATTTCCATGGCGTTATGCCCCCGCGACGCGCTTCGCGTCTGCATTCAGCAGCAAGCGGTCAGCATCTGTGTGTGGGGTTCCGCCATAGTTCAGGCGATCGTAAATTTCCTTCAGCAGCTGCTCGTCGGCAACGTATTCCAACTCGAACTGAGGGAAGGAAACACCGAGGAAACGACGGATCTGGGTTGGGCGGTCTAGCATGTTCCAGTAGACATTCCCAAACACGGGGTACAAGCCGGCCAGGTAATCACGGATAGCGGCCACTCGCTGTTGTCCATCAATCAGCCAACCAGCCATGGGGGCCGGTGGGGCGTCAGGGGTGTTCAGCCATTCGCGGGAATTGACTACCAGGTAGCCGCAACCGAAGTTCAGAAAGATGCCTTCAATAAAACGGACCTTTTGACTGAGGGTCCATTTTTCAGGGCGCTGCCAAGTTGGCAGAGTGAAGCGCATGATCTGGCGGGAGTCGGTCTGCTGTGCGAGGTCTCGAACCATTGAGGCCGAAGGAATCAATTGTTCAATGGTGTAGGCGCGCATGGTGCCTTTGAGCAAGGGGGCTGGAAGCATGGTGGACACTCCAAAAGTTGATGCCATCATGTTCGAGGTGGATGCGGCGTGCCAGAAGCGGTCAGCTCACAAACGAGGTTTAGATCGCGGGCTTAGCTCAACTGAGGTCAGCTGGGCCAGAGGCTTCGCAGCAGCTTGAGGAAAGCGCACTGGGCACGGCGTATGCGCGATACAGGTACAGTTCCGTAACGGGACCATTGGCCGTTTTCGTTGATTTTCTCGATCACAAAAGTGCTTTCGTCTCGGAACCTGAACAGGTAATTGATGGATAGGCGGCAGTTAATGCAGACCCCTACTCCATCGACGCGAACCACTCCTGGCATCAGTGGCACCATGTCGCATCGGAAATGCGTGGACTCAATGTCCTGATTGCAGAGCGAGCAGCTGACGGTGAATGCGGTGAGCCTGAAGCCGGAAGGGAAAACCATCGGTAGGAAGTCGGAAATCGGTTTCCAGCCGTCAAAGCGCACCTTGAGTTCGGCGCGCTGCTCCGGGGTTATCGCTTTAATTGTGCTGCCCATGTTGGTCGACTCTGCTGATTGTTCACCGCCAGGTTCATACAGGGCGGCCTGTGCCAGAAGCACGGCAGCCCTGCGCCGAAGGAGTGAGTCAAAACAGATAGAACGGTTCAACGTCCGGTTCTTTGACGGTGACCAGGGTGTACTCGCCCATGTGTTTCACATCGAGCTGATACTCGCCGTCTGCCGAAGTGCAGGTAAGCTTCGCGGAATCGATATAGTGGCAAGGGTCCTTTTGGGCTACCCAGATCGGGAATAGATTTTTTTTGCCACTGAGGATGGATGGCCCATCCAAATACGCCCTGATCTCAATCGCGATCCCTTGCGTTCGGGCGGCATATTTAGTCAACGACGGTGATTGGCCTAAGTCGATTTGGTACATGGACTTCAGGTTTTCACCAGTAAAGCCCAGACTTCGCTTCAGTGGCTCATTGTTCGCCAGCGTCGACGCCCACCATAAGCCATCCGGGGTGTACCACTGCTCACCGCCATGTTCGCTAATTTTGTAGCTTTGCGACAATTTGGTCAGCGTGATTTGATTATCCGGGATTGGGTTTTTCATCAATTCCGCGGATGCCATATTGAAGAATGGCGATTTGGGGGCATCTTTTGTGCCTTCCAAAATTTCCTGGGCGTTGGCAGCGATTTCTTTTTTGACGACTTGGTCCAACACAAAGTCTGCCGTGAGAACCAGTCCAAAGGTGACCGCGAGACTTATTGCGGTGATTGTGGACATTCTGAGTACGCGCATTATTTTTCCTTTCGGGGAGGATGGTCATTACCTTTCTTGGACTACGCCAGGGGTGGACCAGAACGCATATTTTTCGCCATCAGAATTACGCTGCCAAACCAAAACAGGGGCTAGAAAATCACCGGCCAGGTGGGCTGAGGGTCGTTAGTGCAGGTTGAGCTATCGAATGCCCCATACTCGTCAAACTGCCCGTCGACGTCATACCCAGAGGCTTGGTACGAAGAGTCGCCCCCCTTCAAACTCCGCTCCGCCGCGGCAATCGCGCTCCGGATGTCCCGGTTCTGAGCGAGGATGTCTGCATAGCTGAGTTTGACCGCTGACCGGCGGGCGAAGGCGAGGTCCGCAACCAACTCTGTCCGGTACCGGCGAAGCGCCGGGATGATCAAAGTGCGAATGTTGGTCCGGGTGCCGGCGTCGTCTACGTTGAAAACGTGGCAGGTTTGGACAAACTTCTGAATGGTCTGCAGGTCTGTCATGTTCCCCTCCAGGCCTAGAAACCGAACCCGGTTTGCACTGGCTGCGAGGCCGGCGCTGGCTGTGTAGGTACTGCCACCGCGGCCTTGGCCTGAGGTGCCATCCATTGTGGCTCCTGAATTTCGCCAATCTCGACGCGCAGCTCCTGCACCTTGAGGAACGCTTCGATGTAGGGTCGGGTGATAACGCCGCGAAACCCCTTCCCTGACATGTTGATTCCTGAAGTGCCAGCTCGGTTGGCGAGGATGTAGGAACGGTTCATGTGCATCATCTGAACCAGTCCGTTTGCGTAGTACCCGTCAATTAGCGCGACAAAGTCGTCCATGTTTCCGATCTGGCCCGCCACGCTGTCACGATTGATCTTGAGCAATCGCTGGGCCTTGCGCAGCGCATCCTGTTTCGGGTCGGTGCCGGCCCATTCCATCAGGGCCTTGCGGGAAGCGCCGATGGCTTTTGGTAGCTTGGTGCCGGTGACTTCGCAGAAAACACCTTTGCCAGTTTCATTCAACCCGTTGGTGATGAACTCCAAGAAGTAGAAGGCACGGTCAAGGATCGCCCGGGCGTAATCAATGTGATAGTCACGCACCTCGTCGGGGAAGTGAGTGCCTTTTTCGCGCATGGCCTGCATGTAGCGGGTGGCAATGGCCATCTCCAGTTCTTCGCGGGGAAGACCAGACTCAATGAGGGGAGTTGTGGCTGCTGGAATGGCTTTGGACATGACGGCCTCGCATCTTTGAAGTGATGGGTCCATGTTGGGGTGTAGTGGTGTGTGCCAGAAGGGCGGGGTACGGAAAAAACGCCCTGGCGCTCACCTATTGAAATCCTCGTATTGGATTCAAAGAGAGGAGACCAGCTGACGACCAGGTGCCGGTTTTTAGGTCAGCGTTTTGGATTGCACGGGCAGGATCTGCCGTTATGATCGTTGTCCAGCAGGCTTTGTACGGGCGTTTGCTATCGGCCTGGAGAAACATGAAAGATGAGTCCTTTGCAGTGGCGTGGCATTTGATCGACTCAATCACCATCGAAAAGCCAGTCTTTGGCGACCCCTGCAATGGCTGCGGCATTTGTTGCATCGCGCAGGTCTGCGACTTGGGCAAAGAGCTGGGTGATGAACAAAACTGCAAGGCGCTACTGCAAAACTCCGATCGCAGCTTTTCCTGTGGGTTGGTTGTGGACCCTTACCAGTTCATGCCAGAGAGCGAACTGACTGTTTGG
Organism: Pseudomonas silensiensis; assembly: GCF_050434865.1. Classification (NCBI taxonomy): domain Bacteria; kingdom Pseudomonadati; phylum Pseudomonadota; class Gammaproteobacteria; order Pseudomonadales; family Pseudomonadaceae; genus Pseudomonas; species Pseudomonas silensiensis. The sequence continues at coordinate 84,650 of NZ_JBNDJH010000002.1, read as the reverse complement.
AAGTTCATTGATGTGCAGGGTAACGGGCACGCGGGTGAGGAGATGCTCAAACAACTGAATGCCTCTCTGCTTGGGGCCGGCCTCGGCTGTGACAGCGATGACGAAGCCGTACGTGAGTTCCTTGCTGAGGCTCAGGCCCATGAACAGCTTCAGCTACCCAACCTCTCCACGTTTTAAATGCTCAATCCGGGAGTGAACTCTTTGTCTAAGCCCACGACTTCTGGGATGAAATTGAACATGAAGAACCAAAGAACCTGAAAATGCGGCGATTGAGCACGCTGCCGCCCTGGGGCTAGTCGTCGCCACTCTTGCCGCGAAGCTCCATTGATCGCTGGCCTGGCCACGCTGAGATCCGCCGTTATGGTCTGGTGGTGGCCGACGGCCAATGTTGGTCATTTAGTGTTGCCTTCTGGCAGCGTCATTCTTCACCAGTTCAGCGATCAGCTGAGTGGCAGGCCTCATCATTGATTGGTCTGTACCCAATATTTGAAACGGAGTGATTCGATGAGCAAAGCGCAGTCAGGGAGCTTCCCAAAGGTAGCGACCCGCATTTTTCAACTGTCAGCGGACGAAGCCAAGCGCACGCACTTTCTCAAGGGGCTTGATGCGTTGATGGCCGAAAGCGATACGTCGGTGATTGCGAGTTCGATGCACCACGAAATGGACTATGCCGACAAGCTCGAAGCCGAGTTGACGGAATCCCGTGGCGACATGGCCGTTGAAGAACTGCGCCAGGAATTCGAGCGTTCAACTCGCCCACCAAAACGGGCGAAAGCCGTCGCTCTTGATGAGGGCCACCTGGTCGGTGGTGTCAGTGCAAAGGCACGCGACACAGTCTCCCGGACCAACACTCGAAACTGACACCGTGGGTGCGAGGGCAGACAAGCGTCTGCGTGCTTTATTTGGAGCCTCGACTATCGTTGGGTGGCACTTTCACCTGAGTTGAGGCACCAATGAGAAGGGAATCTTACCTGCCCTGGACGCTTGCCCGTCTGACATCCCTGGCGATCATTTCGCTCTTGCCCCTTCAAGCCGTAACTGCTGACCAGCTGGTTGGCGGATGCGGATTTGATCTTAAAACCCTTAGTTTCCGCGGCAGTGACCTGCAACAGGCAAAATGCCTGCTGAGGCCGACGCTGCCCGCCGGGCATTTGGCTCCCCAGTTGACGACCCTTCCTCCCCCCTTTGAGCATGTCATCGGAACCGCCTTTCGATTGGACCCTTTGGCTTTCCGCGCCTACTTGAAGTCGCTGCAATTGGGGCCGGACACCCAGGGTGGAAGTATCGACGCTCCACTTTCCAGCTCGGCGGCTGGAATAGGCGCGAAGTACTTCGTGATTCACGACGTCAGCTGGAGCTTGTGTGAGGAAAAAGCCTCTCTGCTGAAATCGAGCCAGACTGATGCAAACTGGAATCTGATCTCACGATGGAAAAACAATGGAGAGGCCCATCTGTACATTACTCGGGATGGGAAATTAATTGCGCCTCAGGGCCGGACATTTGCAACCCCGTGGATCGCGACGAAACTCGAAAAGGAGGACAAGAGCCGCACAAGGGGGAGGTTTCTGCATATTGAGAACGTCCAATTACGAACTGTGGCGGCCGAAATTGGTAAGCCCACTAGGATTGGTGTGGACAAGCGCAAGGATAAGGACAAGGAGAAGGACATGCGCCCATGCATCAACGATCGGATAGCTGAAATGCCTGGCTTTACCCAAGTGCAGTATGAGCGCCTGGCGCTGGTTTACATCGCTGCAAGCCATCGCGCCGGTCAATGGCTAGTACCGGCCTATCACCTGGCGGTGGATGATGGCGTCGGGGATGCACACGACGACCCGCAAAACTTCGACCTGAAGGAATTCGGAAGCAAGATCTGCGGCCACCTGGCAGCACTAGGGCGAAAGGAGTGTGCGCCTTAGCGTCGTGGTGCTCCCCGAAAGCTATCCAGCCTTCGACACTTGCCGCGCGGCAGCTTTTCGAGCAGCGATCCGGGCTTTGATGCGATCCCGGGCCGCTGCACACTCTTCACCGCTGGTTGGCAGTGCCAAGCCCAGCTGATGGAAGCGCTCTAATTCTGCATCTGTCAGCCAGTCGAACACACTAAATGGGGTTCCGCAGTCTTGGTGTCCCCGAGGCCCGCCAAGGCCTGTACGGTCACCCGCTTCGTACCTCTGCATGCCAGTGTCTGAAATCCGCTGGCGCTCGGCGCTCATTTCTTGAAAAGTCATTTCCGCTCGAATGGCACTGGCCGCGCATTCCGCTGCAGACCCGCTCGTCCAACCGTCTGGAAATGGTGGCGCGTGGGGTCTGGTGAAGTCGATGGGTAATTGGGTTTGCATGATTGGCTCCCGCTCAATAGCTGTGACCATTGAAGCGTGAGACAGCCCGTGCCAGAAGCGCTCACCGTGAGAACAAGTGACCTATGAAAGTTTCAATGGACCATTGCTTTCCAAAGACCAGGAACCAGGCTGTTACCAGCACCACGAGGACCAGTACTCGGAATGGTTTAAAGCCATGATCTGGTAGATGAACATTCCCCAGCGGCGACGACTGATGGTGTGCCGCCCCACTGGATGGCGCTGGATCTGGCTTAGGTGGAGTCCACGCGTTGCCGCGACTATCGTAGGGCCGGCGATCTGGTTGGGTGGATTGCGAAGGGGAGTGATGAGCACCTGGGAGTGGTGTTGGAGCTTTGCGCTGCTCAACCAGCCATGCGTCGTACTTGGCACGCGTCTCATGATCAGAAAGGACACCATAGGCGTCGGTTATGATCTTGAATACCCTCTCTGCCTCTTTAAGCTTGTCCGGGTTTTTGTCAGGGTGCCACTTGTGGGCCAGCGCCTTGTAGGACGCTTTAATGACCTCCGGGCCAGCCCCCTCTTGGATCTGTAGGTTGTCGTAATGAGTTCTCATTTTCGGATCTGTTTAGAGGGCGGATGGGCCAACCGATGGGTAGAACCCTTTACTGTACCGACCATATCGGCAGGAAGAGCCAATGGTAAATACCGTTCATGTTAGCCAACACGAAGACTGTCTGTAGTGCAAGCAGCCAGTTGGAGCGGATCAGGCGGGCGTGGCCCACCAGCGTCAGGCTGCTGAGCAGGAACAGCAGATAGCCGTAAGGTGAGTACGGGAGGTTGGCCGACAGCAGAAGCGCCCCCGAGATACCTGCAACGGTGCCAACAATCTCACACAAGCGAACAAGGTTTTTCATGGCAACCTCCAATTAGTTGATGTCCTAATTGTCGACCGACCATAAACGTGCCACCACCCAAAACAGGTCCAATTATTTCAAAGTGCAGCGGAATCAGAATTACCGGTTGTCCTCCTTGGAATGGGGCTGTTGCTTCCGTACGGTCGCCGGCGTGAGCGTAAAGCCCGCGGTTTCTATGTTGTGAATCGCCCGGCTGATTGCGCAGTGAACCTCGGCTTTATATGCGTCCAGTATGAATCCCAACTCCTTCAGCGGATGGACTGCGGATTGGTCCCCGGTGTACTCCCGGTGCTGAACAGTTACTGTCCGGGCCGATAGGTCGATCAGGTAAACCCAATCTGCGTCCTCGCCGTTATCTAACGGATCAGCATCCACCTGAACTGCCGCGCCTAACAGGCCAACGGCGGCCCCATAGGTTTGTAGGAACCCAGTGCTGATGTCGCCGGATATGTTTGCAGGTGTGCCCAGCCATGCGGCTAGGTGGTTGAGGGTAAAGGACGGGTATCCGTCGCATTCCTGATAGAACAACGCCGATGCCGTTTGCGCTGTGATTTGTATAGAGGCGGTGGTAGTCATGTGGGTCCCAAGATTGGAGTGGAGAACAGAATCGAGAACTTCCGCCGGTTCTTCATCTGCCACCAGGGGAAATGATTTGGGGTGCAAAGAAGTGGATCAGCACCCGAAACCGTTAGAGGTTGAACTGGTTCAGTCCAGCGTCGCCGGCACCTGCTCCACACGGTAGAAGGCTTGTGCACCGGTCATGACCTGATAACTGACGTAGTCATCGCACAGGATCATCAAGTGATCCTCTTGGCTATCAGCCAGTAACTTCAGAAGTTCCGTATCGGGCAACTTCGCAATTACTGACTCATAATCATCCTCTTCCTCCAGCCCCAAACAGGTCGCCAGCGACTCACTCAGTTCAGCATTGTCACGAATGCGCGGCACGGCGTATTGCGCGAAGTGCATCAACGCGGACCGTTGGTCCTTGAAGAACTTCGGACCAACCAGACCGGCCTCGAATGAATGCCCTTCCGGGATGTCAGCAAAGAAAAGGACAAAGGCAGGCCCAGTGGCCACCGGTGGGGCGACCCCCACTAAGCCGTCGACAATACCAAGCAGTCTGTCGAAGTCCGCCATGAAGTTTTCTCGGTCTGTGCCCGTTGGCATGTACGCGAGCTTGTGAGGTGTTTTCATTTCTGGATATGGGATGTAGCCCACAACATTCCAGTCGAGATTTGTCGGGCTGAACAGCTCGACACGCGCGAAACTCTGGAAGTCGTACGAGTCCGAGCAGATTTTGATGCGAGCCTTGGCAGTACCGCGGTTAAAGAGAAAAATCGCATTGACGCTTTGGCGGCCCCGAGCGATATCGGAGTGAATGAACTGAGTTGGGCGCTGGATCATAGGTCGGTATCCATTAAGGAGTAACCGCTAAATCGATTTGCACCGTGGGGCTCTTGTCCCACCACCCCATCTTCTAAAATCTCTTCGTCTACCGGCTCCATCAGACCCAACGATGCCAGCAGGTCTTTCAGTTGTGCCAAGGCATCACCGTTCTTCTGGCCGGCTTCGGCGTTCAGCACGACCTCGCGGGCTGCGCTGCCAAGCTCTGCCAGACGGTCTCGCAGAACATTGGCAGTAAGCGCGTCTGTCGAGGCACCCGGGACTTTGACTTCGATGCTTTCGACGTCCTCTTCCCGCCACAACGCTTCATGTTCAAGACATTCGTGCCCATCTTCGGTCACAAGGAAGCGAATGCCATGCTTGCTTTGCTCTTCGGCCGCGTTCCAGTTCATCTCTGTTTCAGAGGCTTCCCCCAAAACGATTTGGCCATCTTCTTTGTGAATGTCGCGCGGCACGGTGCCCAGAACAAAATCAAGCGTAGCAATCAGTCGATTGCCCATGATTGGGTGATACGGAAACAGAATCAGCTGAGACATTGTGTTGCTCCATCACTTGTTTTGATGAGCAAATTCTTGCTCCGGTCGACCCGTGCCAACAGCAGTCCTCCTGAATTTTTAGCCCTATATATTTCGGGGCATGACCTACCGCGCGGGTAGAATCCGAGCATTGGAATTTAAACGTGGGAGTCTGGCGTGCAGAACAGCACTCAAGCGGTGGTGCCGGCGGGGAGCATCGGCGGCGTGGTGCGGAGCTTTGTTGAGGCCAAAGCTTTTGGCTTTATTCAGGGTGGCGACGGGAAAAGCTACTTCGTACATCGCAATGATGTTCGTGGGTCCGTTGCCCTGGTCGCTGGGCAGCAAGTGACGTTCGTACCCACACCCTCCCGAAAAGGCTCGAAGGCCATTCGGGTTATCCCTGGGCAAGCACCGACCGCAATTTACGTAGAGCCGAAGAGCTTTGTCGTAACCAACGCCGAGCGTCCGATAGACGAAGACGTGGTTCTTTTGATGCGCCGCGGCTGGGCTGAATCTCATGACATCAACGAAGCGCGACAAGCGCTCATTGAAATGGCCATGAACTTCGGGGCCAATGCGATCATCAATGGCAACATGGACCGATTCACCGAGAAGAAAATTTTCGCGAAGGACAAATATCTGTTCCGGTATTCCGGCACCTTCGCCGTTGTGAAGGCGGTTGAATACAGCGCCGATCCTGCGGTAATCGCAGATGCCCAGCAGCGCATGAATGACCTTTTCGAATGGTGGGCCTGGAAATCGACGCAAGAAACGGAGTCCGAGGCTCAGGAACCAACAGGTGGACCGCATCAGTTGCCTGCGGCAGATGCCCAACCCTTCTGGATGAACGCCTGGAGCCGGACGTGCGCGCTGGGTAAAAACCTTTACCTGTCAGGCCTTCACATCGCCAAGAAGGCCATCACTGGGGAAAAGGGCGAGAACAGGAATGCTTGATCTGAACTGCCCTTTGCAGGGGTGAATCTCAGCCGCCGGGGGCTATTTGGCCTCGGCATTGGTCTGGGAGCCCGCTGCGTTGCACTTCGGGCATCGAATATCCCCGCCGCTGAGCAGTGGTCCACCAGGCTCGTCGCAACTGTCCTCATCCCACAGCATGCCGTCGATACACTGAGCGTCAGGGTAGGACGCGCCGAAGTGGGACCCACGGTAGTCGCATCCTACATTTGGTTCCGACTCAGCCGGCTCTGCCTGCTCGTCCGAGGCCCAGGCTTCCGTCCACCAATCATCGTCATCGACCCAGAACTCAGCGACGATGCGGGCAAGCAGTCGTTGTTCGGGAGTGTGGTGCTGGTCGGTTTCACGAAACCGCTCTTCGAACAGATCGTGCAGATCGCTCCAACCAATTTTCTTCTCTACGCCGTCGACGGTATAGGTCAGCGGTGCATCGCCGTTGCCCTCATCCACAACTGCGTGCGTCATCACAATCTTCATGCCCATCACCTCATCATCGTGAGCGGACAGTGCCCGTCACAGTTTCCCCATCTTGGGATTCAATCCGTCATAGTCCAGACGGTTCATATATGGCTACGCCGCTTGATACTCGTATTTGCTGATGAACACCCGCAGGTGCGACACGCGGCAAGCGAGCTCGAAGCCACCTTCGCCTTCGCCCTTGTAGTTGCACAGTTCAACAAATTCGAGATGGTCCACGACCTGTTCGGCTTGCTCCAAGGACATTCCGGGTTTCAGGATCTCTGGCTCAAGCGTGTGCTCTTCCCAACGGTCGAAGTCTTCGTCGTCGTTCTCGTCGTAAAACACCGACGTTTTCGCGCTGGGCACGGGGCGGTAAATCGGCTCCATCAGGTACTGCACCAGAGTCGAGCGCGGATAGTGCCCGTCAGCCACGTTGAAGGTATCAGCGCTTCGAAAAGATTCAGCGTACAGCCCTTCAGCACGCGCAAAGGACTGTTCGTCCTTGAGCATCGTGTTCAGAACAGCGGCGAGTAATTCGATCATCGTCAAGTCCTTGTGGCGGCGGGGTACGCCTGTTGTCGGTAAAGCACCAGTCGCTTTCCTTGAGTGAAGCTATCGTCCCTCCGCGCCGGGCGTGCCACCACCACGCAGCAGAATTTGCACCTGGTGTTGAAAGCCGAAGTTCCGGAATGGCAGATGTTGCTAAATGGCAGGCAAAAAAATGCCGGACGCTGAATGGGCACAGGGTCCGGCTTAAGGCCTTGCCCCCACAAGGAGGGGAGTGGAGGCAGGGTACTGGCGCTGCTCTTCCAATCAGCGCAGGTTCAAGCATAACGGCGGTGCCGAGACTAACCACTCAACAAGACGTTGGTGTGATGTCCGCTGTGTGGTTTTCCACCGCTGCAGGTGCGACCTGCAGGAGTTGCTCCGCGGCACGCATTGCTACGTCAAGTGCTTCGCCCTTACGCCAGCAACCGATGAGATTGATCAGTGCGCTTTCGACGTGATCGTTGCGGGCGTTCAAGTCTAGAGCTTTCGTACGCCATGGCGCTGCCTCGGCAAGAGCGATTTCCTGTCGCTCCAGGCGCACCAGAACAGATTCTTCGAGGTCCCCCGGTGCTGACAGCTCGACGCGCACGGTGGCTTCATGAGATTCCGTAATCGCTACGGTGTCGCCGGTAATACCGCCATTCGAGACAATTTGGCTTAGTGAGTTTTCCAGGATTTCCTGGATCTGCCCTGGGGAAACGTTCTCACCGGTGTCTTCGTCACGCGTAGCCACTGTGCCTTCCAGAACGGCGACGAATTTCAGCAGAGGGATATCGGCAGTGGGCGGGATTTTTGAGGGGGTATTCATGGCAGTGCTCCTGTATTTGAAGCATGCAGTTTTGGTTATGGTGCATGGTGCCAGAAGCACTGAGAACAAAGTGCAAGCCATGGAGTTCATGATCAGGATTGGGATTTCAAAGTACGCCACCTTGGCAACACTGATAGCCATTACGCAAACCACCGGACCGTGTCCCCCTTTGCATTACAATGCCTAGGTTTTCGTGAGTAGCCACCGGGAAGAATTCAGATGTCAAAGTCACCTAAATCGGCACCAGAGTCGACCAAGCTGCTCAGCGTCGAGCAGATTCAAGCCGAAATTCACCGTGCCCGTGATTTAGCCCGCGCTGCGTTGCCTGAGGCTTTGGCAGGCATCGTTGACAAGTTGACGGTGGGTAGCAACTTGCTGCAATCCATGGGCCAAATTGAACTGGTGGCGTGGGAAGATCACCTGAGTGTTCCCGAGAGCTGTGCTTGTGCGTTTGCGCTCAGTGCCATGCTGTACCGCGAGTTACCCCTGTCCGACTGGGATGCCCTGGAAGATCACATCCGCGATCGCGTTGCCGCCCGCCGTGCCTTCTTGCAGAAAATGTCCAGTGAATCAAGTCCTAATAACGATACATAACGGAAATTGCTATGCCATTCGCTTCGATTTTTAAAGCAGCCCTTGCCGGCCTGGTGCTAGCGTACTTTTTTGCCCTGGCCGACCACCTGTACATGGTGAACGGAACATCGTACCCGGTTGGGTTGAGTAAACCTGTGACCATAAAATCAACTGGGGATCGTGGAATAGACGGTCTTACTGAACTGTGCGGTGGCGTTGGCGGCTGGCAGTTTTACCCGAAACAAAATGGGACCTTTATGCGCTGCAAGACCATTGTGACCGGCTCATATTGGAGGCCAACAACTTACTTGATTGAGAACTACGATCAGTTGGCCAGCGAAAGTTACGCTGAATGAGGATGGTGGAATTCCCCGCTCCTCGGCGCTCTTCACAGAGGCGTGATATTTTGGTGCTAGCCTTTCAGATGGAGATTCCAATGAGTAGCCGCCAGCGTTACCCGGACGTGTTGTCCTGAACTGCCAGGGCGGCCTCAAAGGCATCTAGCATTTGATGGAAGTTGTCGTACAGATCGATCCCCGCACAATTGGCGACCACTGTATTGAGGTCTGCTCCCGCAAACGCCATCAACCTGACGTTGAAGTTCGACTGGCCATGCTGGGCAATGTAGCCAGCACAGGCGTACTCCCGGCCGGGCTTGCTGTGATGGCAGGCCATGACGGTCCGGAAGCCATCCTGAGTGGTGCCCCTTGGCGGAACCGTGTTGGCCAGGCCGCGCATGTCTTCTATCGAGAATCCCGGAATATCAGCACCGCCGGCTGTTGACGATCTCCGCCATGGGCATGTTGGGCAAGGTTTGTCAGCGCAACTCATAATCCATCCAGTTAATTCTGTTCTTGGCCTACCAACGGGTCGCCGTTGCTACCCCAGCGCGGTTTAAATTATTGCATCGAACCAGGTGCCGTGGCTCGGGAGATGGCCAGGTTGAATACCTGTGCAATTTTCTCTCCCAGCTCCGGGTAGGTTTCCGCGGTTACGGTTTCCTCGCCATCGATGAGCAGATTGGCACCTGGGTTCAGGCGATCACCGCCGGCGACGGTTAGCTGTGCTTTGCAATATTGCAGGCAGATCTGGAACTCAGCATGGAGCTGCAGCCCTTGCTTGTCTGCGGACGGTTGACCGCCGACGTACCCCGATACTTTGTTGGTACCACGATTTCGGATATGAGTAAGCTGAGGGTCCATGTCCAGACGGAAGGCATGACCGTGCGGCAGAGCGAGCTTCGCCTTAAGCACCGGGATGATGTCGACGCCGACCCAGTGTGCATGATCGGCAATGTTCGATCGGATGGTCGCCAACAGCGCATCCTTATTGAAGCGCCCGACTAAGCTGGCCACTGTCATGCCGTCCCATTTCGCTTTCGTGAAGCGGCCGTCCTGGACAAAAGTGATGCCCGCGGCGCTGTACGACTTGTCGGTGCACTTCAGGGCTTCAAATTGAGCGCCTGCAGTTCGGATCGCCAGCATTTCGCGTTGGCGGGTATCCAGCGGCTCGGGAGCGGTGCTGTAGGTGGTTTGAACTTGATTGGCAGCCATTGTGGCATTCCTTTGGTGATCTTCGATTGGAAGATCTTCCCGGCGGCGCGGCCGTGCCAGAAGCAACCCTGGAAAAAGAAAAGCCCGTGTCGGTGAGAACACGGGCCAAAGTCAAACTGAAGGGGGAGGGGATGCACGAATGCTTTCCGATCGGCTGCGACTCGCGCGTGACTTGAAGCCGTCGACCAAGGTGCCTACCCCCAAGGCAAAACCATTGGAACATCATTATTCAGGTCGTCAAAGCCAAAGTAAGGGCTAAAAATTCAGATCCGCAAGCCTATGAATGACAGCTGCAATTGATTGCCGGCGCGTCGATTCCAGCTGCGGCTTTGAGATCTCCGCAGGTGGTGCAATGGCTCAGAAGGGGCAATTCATCAAATGGGTGGCCCAGGATCTCCGGAAGTTCTTGTTGACCATGGAGAGTCTCTTCCTCTCTCGGTTTGGCGAGGACTTCGATATCAGACCACCTTGGTTCCTTGCCTATGGTCTCAAGGACGTAACAGCCCGATACGACGGTATAAGCGATTTCGCTGTACGTGCCGACGCTCTGCTGCAGCAATACAAATGCAACACCGATTTCAGTTCTTGGTTTGATATCTGTGACTATCCACTGATCCTCAACCCTCGGCTTCCGAAACCCAGCATCTGCTAGGGAGGGGAACGCCTCTTTTACGAATGGGCTTGGGTAACACCAGATCCGCGTGGGCGCCTGGTCGATGAACTCGCCGACTGTCATCGTTGGGCCTTTATCCACGATCATTGGAGCTGAACACATCAAGCGCAGGTGGCCGGCAATAGTGTTCGCTGGGAGTGGTGGCAATCGATTCAATGCAATACCGACGCTGGCCAAGGCCCAGGGCTCACTGTTTTTTGATTGGAGAATTCTGAAAATCATTTCCCGGGTAGCGGCATATTCAGACTCGTAAAGCACCTTCAAGGTCTGCACGCGGATTGGGTAATGATGGGTCAGAAGGTCAACGATGAGTTGGGCCAAATACTCCGACCGTTGGTGATCGAGGTTCAACATGCGTTCAATCCGCTCGCACAAAAGCGAAAGATGGAACTGAGGTTTGGCACCGAAATAATGCCTGTTGTTCAGCACTTCAAACGGAACGGTGTAATCGACAGTGGATTCATGGGACCAAAAACCGAATGCCGCCGAGATCAGCTGGTAGCTGAGTGTCGGTTTGAGCGTGATGCCGCGCTTGCTGAATTCGGTGATCAGAAGCTTGGAAGCGGGTTTGAGAATCTGTTTTGCAGCAGACATGGCTAATCCTCTGGCCAATGCAGATGAGTCGTTTAGAACCGCCTTCTACGACCTGCACTGTTTGATGATTAGTCAAAGAAATGGGCAAATCACGCTTCACTTTGCGGCGGTGGTCGGTGGGAAGCACGGCAACAATACCAAGAAATTCGATGGCGCAAAAGCCAGCCTGAAATGACCGGCTATGGCCGCCGTGAGATGCGCTGGCGCTAGGAGGAAGATGCAGCCTTGTACACCGGCCCTTCATTTGGATTTTTGGCCAGGTGCATGCCCAGGACTGTTACAAACATGTCGCTCAGGATTTCGATCGATAGGGGCTCGGCACCAATGGCCGCACCCGGGCGATAATGCCGAACCCCTTTCTTGTCCAGCCAGTCGAAAACCACAAAGTGCAAGCCAGGGACCAGATTGAGCGCCGGCAGGGACTCCCATGTGCGGGTGCTCCGGGCGTAATGGAGCTGGGCAGCAACCAGCATCTGGTGGAGACCGATCTTGCGGGCAGGGTCCTTCTCCGCGTCGAACTGAGCAATAGCAGCCCCGTAGATGTCGCAAGGCGAAAAGCCCTTAGTGTTGGGGATATCAAACGGAAGCTTGCCTCGATAGGCACTCAAAAATAACTGCGAGAAGAGGCGAGGTCCGCTGTTGGGGCTTACGGAATAAAGCCAGACTGGAACGGCAGTTTCAGCCTCATTCGGTGGAGGTAGGTGCGCCTGCCAGCCTGCGGCATTGGCCAGTTGTTCAAAGCGCTTGAGGGTCTGGCGTTTGATGTCGTCCATTTGTAACCTCAGTAGTTGGGGCGTGTGCCCGAAGTGGTGAGGCAATTGGACTATACCGGTCTGCGTGCCAGAACCGGTGTCATCTCAGATTTTGAGCCTGGCGCAGTTATGCCGGCCAGAAACTCAAAGCCCCAGACACACGTTAGAGTCGTCCGCCCAGTCATATATGCGCGCAAGCAGCTGATTGAGGTCGTCGATATGGGTGTCGGCGTCGTCACCCGGGAATCGGTGTGGCGTCATGGCCTCCAGGCTCTCGACGATGTCGCACAGCTCAGCGTCGAAAACGTGGAGACCTTCAACTAACCAGTCATCCGGGGCGTTCGCGCGGATGGTGGCGGCCATGCGATGCGCCTTGCTGGCGCACGCGCCGGCAGAATGGTCAGGCTTCCGCTCGCGAGTGATAACCCGGAGCGGAATGGACCATCTTGCCGTTGGCCGGTGGCTTACGCGGGGGGACACCACGACCTGGTTGATACTTGGTCGCGGGCGGTTGTGCCTTACGGCATTGCGTTGCGTCGCCTGTGTCATGTCGTAGCCCTTGTTCAAGTCCGATCTACACCAACCAATTGCCGGCGTGTTTGGTGTCCACAAATCCGAAGTGATGCTTCAAACGATGACGCACGTGGAAGAGCGTTATGTTTAGCGCGACCACCTCCTCATTCTCCTGGCTGTTTGGGACGCCAACCCGGGATTGAAACTCGGGGTTGCTTTCCATCTCGGCGGCCTGGCGGTCGAGATCTCGCAATCGTTGCTTCAGTACGTCCTGGGATTGTTCCTTCAGGACACCGTCGTGCGCCTTGATGAGGTTGCTCTGGGCGATCGCGGCGCAACTGCGCACGAAGTGGTGTGGGTGCTTCAGCATCGCCTGGCGCAGATCTTCCGAGCAGGCGCTCCAGTGGTCGTCGGCCAGGCGGCACAGACCGCCTCGATCCAGATCTGCAGCGTCCGAAAGGGAGATGGAACGCCGCGCGCTCAGTTCCTGAATGATCTCCTCGCGGGTTTCATACAGGACGGTGATACGCGGCAATGAGTAAGGTTGTCGGGTTGCTGTTTGCATGGTTGAACTCCTTGGTGGGTGAGGAGATCTTCGTCCAGCGGGACCCGTGCCTCTACCCCATCCCAGGGATTTAAAATTCAATGGTTTTGGGCGCATTCGTTGCACTCAGCACGCAAGTGCTTTGCATGAACTGTCTGGCAAGGGTTTGGGTGTCTGCGGTTATCCCAGGAAGCCCCGCCGGCGGGGGCTTCACTGGCTGATGGATCAGACCGTTTCGTTGGCTACACAGGCCGCTTGGCTGAGGTGGTTAATCTCTTCGCCTTGGGAATCGGTACCTTGCAAACCCAAAGCCTGGTAAACGATGGAGCCGTCGATGGTTTCATCTGTCAGCAGCTGCTTGATTACCACTTCCATGGCCTCGCCGTACTCACTGAACAGCGCATGGCATTTGGCATCCTGCTCCTGGAGGACTTTGTTCACCAGGTTTAGCGTGCCTTTGGCGTCGACCTCAATGCCAGCTTCACGCAACACGCCAAGGCTGGCTAAGTCCGCGTACGGCCCCATGCCGAAACTCGATACCATCGTCAGCGCGATACGCGTCGCTTCTTCAAGGTCTTTGGCTGCGCCGGATGACGTTTCCTTTTTGTAAACGAGCTCGGCTGCGCGGCCGGCGAGCAACATCACGATCCGATTCTCCAGTTCGGACTTTCGATGGAGCCGCTTGTCCTCAAGTGGGATGATCAACGTCACCCCAAGGGCCTGGCCGCGTGGCAGGATGGTGACCTTGTCGATGTTGCCCACCTTGAGCAGGGCGCCAATCACAGCGTGCCCTGCTTCGTGTACCGCGATGGTGTGGCGATCTTCTGCTGAATAGGGGGTGAACCCAGTCTGCTGCTCGCCGATTCGGTGGGTCTCGATGGCATCAACCACATGCCGCTCTTCAATCGTGGAACTATCCTCGCGGGCTGCAAGGATAGCGGCATGGTTGGTAATAGCGGCGATCGCAGCAGGGGTGAGGCCCATGCAAGTTGAGGCCAGCCGGCCTACGTCCATCTGGGTGACATTTTTCAACTTGCCCAGGTAGTGGGTCAGGAGCTTCTTGCGGTCGTCCATTGATGGCAACGGCACAACAATGGTTCGATCGAATCGGCCTTCTCGACGCATTGCAGGATCGAGCGATTCGGCCAGATTGGTCGCACCGATGACGAATACACCATCGCAGTTTTTAAAGCCGTCCATTTCGATGAGAAATTGGTTGATGATCCTGTTTTGCTCGCTCTCACCAAATCGCGGCTCGGCGACGCGTTTGCCTACACCTTCGATTTCATCCACAAATAGGATGCAAGGTGCCTTCCGGCGGGCCTGCCTGAATAAGCTGCGCACCTTCATGATCCCCATGCCCATCCACATGCTGGAAAAATCCGAACCAGTGCAGTCGATGAAGTTCATTTGGCATTCTGTTGCCAAGGCCTTAGCCAGTTGTGTCTTGCCGGTACCAGGAAGCCCTGTCATGAGGACGCCGCGTGGGGCTTTGGCACCCAACGCTTCGTAGTGTTCTGGGTGTTTGTGCGCCCTGGTGATGTCCAGGAGGGCACGCTTTGCCTCCTCACAGCCGATCACGTCATCAAAGGTGACACCTGTTACCTTCTTTGGTGTTCGGGTCGGGATAAAGCCCTGGACCATTGGATAGAGGGAGACCAGGATGAAAATGATGAACAGGACGCGCATCACCATATCGACGATATAACCTGGGGAGACATCGCTCGACGATGCGGGGGAGGCCTTGGCCGTCATCTCCGAATATTGGAACTGGGGTGGTGCTTCCTTCAGAAGCCTGTCGTAGAGTTGGCGTGTAACCATTCCGTATTTGTCGGAGACCGCATATTTGCTGCCATCCTTGAGGGTGACATACAGGTTATCTTGGCCTGAGACCGCTTCCGCAATCTTCCCGACCTGCATGTCGTCAACGAAAGTCGAGAACTTCGTTTCGTGTTCCGTCCATGCCTTGTCGCTCTTCTGAATCTCCTTGCTCATGGTGGTGACGGTGCCGACATCCGCGCCAGCTTCAGCGAGGTGGTGCTTGTACACCCAGACTCCAGCAAGAAGCACGACTTGAAGGGTTACGAAGAAAATGATTTTCGTCATTCGACTTCGCAGGATAGCGGTTGCTCGAGCTTTTATTCCCACTTTGGACATGCTGTCACCCTGGTTCAATTTCCTGTGTCGCTGGCGTGCAGGACGGCTAACTTTCAGCCTTGAAAGTACCGTGTTGAGGAGGGCTCGCAAGCCAAAACGAGGGCTAGAAATTCAGGGAGAATGTTGGGGGAGCAAGGTTCGGGCAGGGTCTGTCATGACTTGGAGTTTGAGATAGAGGGCCCAGCAGAGAGCAGGAGCTGTTACTTGACAAGACGGAGTCCGTGAATCGCTCGCTCTGCACGCACGTTGGTTTGTTCTGGCGCATCGCCGCGGCGTTTTGAAATATGCACGCTCTGTAGCGCCACCACCAGATTCGAGATGTCCGTAATTTTTTTGGCCCCTGTGAAGTCGGACGCCAATCGATCAGTCAGCCCAAACAAGATTGCCTGGACCTCTGGCATTGATTCGTCAGCCCAAGAGTCTTCGACATCCAGATCCAAGTTGGGGAGTTCCAGGGCTTCGCCCAGTGAACTGACCCACTTTCCATAGCGCCGTAGGAATAACGTTACCCCTACATAGTGGTTTCCACTGATCACTTGGTGCCAGCCGCCCAACAGGGTCGTACTGATCCGTTGCAGCATCAGATCTTGAATGAGCTGTGCGCCGATCAGTTTCCCAGTCGCAAAGAATGCGTTTGAAAGCTCTTGGGAAAGCAGGGTCAGATCCACAAAGTGGCAAGCAACAAGAGCCTCGGACCAACGGGCGCGCGCTTCGGTTGATGAGTCGAGCATAGGTGTCTCCGGTATTATCAACTTCCCCAACCACGCCAGAGTCCGGCACGGAGCAGACTGAATATCCGATTGAAGTGTCCGCTTCAAGGGGCAGCTGGACTAGTTAGGATTGCCCCACGATTCACGCCCGGGCCCTAGTAGGATCAAGCGTGAGTGGTTTTTTCGAAACAACTTTTGTGGAACCACTGCCCGGCGACCAGCAGCTGCTCTTTGTAAACGTCCGTCACCTCGCCTACGCCTGGCACGTTGTCGCCCACGGCGTAATCGCGGGTAGGCAGTGGGAACCCGAACAACGCATGGCCACCGCGAAGCTCCTGGGGGCGGCTGACGGACCACTTTCGGCGCAGTTCTTGAATCGACGTTTCGTCACTGAACGAGGTCTTGGCCACATATTCGGCATTGTGAAGCCACATCGCGTGGGACATGCCGTCAAACCGGGTCCGGGTACCGTTGTGGTTGTCCTGCAGTACGCGTTCGGCTGCCTTGAGGAGGCCGGTAAGAGTTTTGTAGTTGGTTGGGCTCGACATAATGCCTCCACTGGTATCGGCGGCTCTGGTGAGCCTGAGTGGAGTAATCGTCCCCCATCCTGTTTGGTGCCAGAACCCATGCCGACGGTGGTGCGCAAAGGACGTTCTGCGCTGGCGGCGCGGCGCGATCACTTCCCCGTGCGATCGTAAAGATCGAGGAGAGTTTTGGCCGCTACTGGTAACTCATTCAGAACCACCAGCGCCTTGGCATCTGTAATCTTGATCGAATACTGGTCGGGACCCCGGCAGCTGAGGCTCTTTGCCTTCAGGAGCCATTGAGCGTTTGGGGTTCCAGAATTGATCTGGGTCAGGAATGCGATGTAGGCGCACCGCGGGTTTGAACCGACCATCTCAAGCACCACAGGTTGGGTCATCCCTTCGGTGATTTTTTTGTCGTTAATGACCTGGATGCCCTCTGCGCCGACGGCGCTGTTGGCGAACTGCAATGCGATCGCAGCAAATACAGCCACAGTGCCTGGCCTGATACCACCGGGGCCTGCCGCCGGTTCCTCTGTGCGTTTGTGGTTGTGAAGCGAGATGTGCTGCATGCGTTACTCCGCGTGGTCGGCCGGGGCCTTTTTCAGGTGCAACGTGACAGGCCCATTCCGTGTGTCACCGGTGATATGGCCATCCAGCGCGGCGATCTCCCGTTTGGTTAGGTTCTTCCACTTCGCAATGTCCCAATCCCCGAACAAGACCCCTGTCGGGTGGAGCACGCAGGTACTGCCGCGACTGTAACCACGCTCTTCCAGCCAGTCACTGCAAGCGTGCATAGCTTGGAATGGAGCGTCACCGGTGAAGGTTTTATTAAACCCGCTCATTATCGGCCCCCAGTGTTGGGTAGCCTGGTGCCGGGGGCGGTGACAGGACCCTGGGACTTAGCGGGCGCGCCGGCTGCCTCTTTCAGGAGGTAAGTTGAAATCATCTTATCCGTGTTCCTTCGCTGAGCAATCAAGTTGGTAGCCGTTTGTGACCGCCCAATTCCGGGCGTCGCGTTTGCGTTGAAAGTCGTCAGAAACTGCCTTCCATATACGGTCCTGCAGTACGCAGATGTGCCAGATGCCGGTTCCTTTGTGCTGAAATATGCCGGCGGTAGTTACAGGGGAAACAGGCTCCAGCAGGCTGTTGAGGTCCTGCATCACATTTGAAATACCTGTACTGAGGTTGGCAGGGACGCAGGGGAGCGCCAGACACCGGGATAGAAGTTCGTTCTGTTGCGTGAGTAGTTCACCCTGGGCTGAACTTCGGCCGCGTAAGAGCTGCTCGGTCTCTACGGCGCGCTTCAATTCCCGATCTCGGGAGCGCAAAAGGGACAAAGCCTCGAGCGCAAGGCCAGACCCTTTTTCGAGCTGGCTGTAAATCTCCAGCATTCGTTCCTCGGTGCCGCACTCTTGCCAGCGCAAGTCGGAGATCTGAATACTGGGTACCGCCCCTTTGCCGGCCCCTTCGAGGACGCGGACACGAACTCGGTCGGCGCCTGCGAGCTCAAGAATTTCCACCCAGCGCTCGCCCAAGTCTCGGGTAAGGGCGCCGTGGAATACGCGATCACCACGGCGCACTGGCTTTCCTGCTATTTGGAACAACTCGGTCATGACCAATTCCCCTTAGGGCAATAATCGATGCGTTGATGGTGCATCGACGCAGCTTGTGCCAGCAGCACATAGCGCATTCTCGCCAAAGCGGGGCACGAGCAGAAACCAAAAGAGAGGGTGTTTTTCCGGGTCGGATCGGGGAGGTTTGTGCTGGGGAGGAGGATTGGATACCAACGACCAGTTGGCATTCTGGACCTGCTCAGCAGGTCGACCCTATCGTCGACCTCGACAGTTGGAAGTGAGATAAAACCGCCGACTCTGGGGGTTAAAGGACGAATTGGTCGTGAGTCCGGCTCATCGAGCCGGACGATCACTGCTTTACGATTGGTCGCTCACCCAAGACTCTCCAAAATTTAATCTCGCCTTGGACGATGCCATTCGAAGTCAGAAACTCCGTTGTATTACCCGGGCCAGACTCCCAAGTGGGCTCAGTCCATTCGTCGACCATCAGATATGTCCATGGCCTCGCCAGTCGGCTTTCTTCTACCCACCCGCAGCAGCCTGGATTGTCTACCACGCGGTAGTAGAGTTGGGCGTCTGCGACCGTTACGAACCCTCCCAGAGCAATCAGTAGAGCACTGATGACCAGTGCGCCTGTTAGAAATGCGGCTTTCACCAGGACATTTCGTGGCGTTGGTGTCGGCTCTTCAACTGGGGGGAGATCGCTCCCCGGCCGAGGCCGCTTCAACTCGGACGTGTTGGCGTCTTCTGGTGGCTTAATCGGGCAGTCCATCATCCAAAGCACAAACCGCTTGATCGGGGCGAATACGGTGTGTCCGCGGGCCCAGATTCGATCGCCAATCACGTCATGCTTCAGCCGAACGAAGGCAGCACGCTCATCTCTTACGACCGAGTAAAAATCAGCGCTTTTCTGCAGCAGCTTTGCGTACCTGTCGGGTACCACTAGATCGCCGACGCTTGGTGCCGAAAAATTGCCGTTCAGAACTTCAATACCCTCGGCAGGCGCCTTGTACTTGTCACTGCCAACCAATGCGAACCCAAAGTTCAAGTAGAAGAGGTTCCGTTGAATGCGAGCCTCATCAGTCTTCACTGTCGCATGAGACAGTCCACCCGCGGCGATACTGTACGAGTGCAGCTTGGATTCGTGCAGCCAGTTGATGACCTTGGCCATCAATGCCGGTCCAATCCCTACGCCCTCTGGATTCATCTGAATCCGGCCTACAGGCCCAAACCGTACAGTCATTGTCTTGTGACAGACCGCAACTGAAATTGAATTTTCCCAGCTGTCAAAAGGCGGCAGACGGTTTCCACTCTTTTCCGCTCGTGCACGGAACAGTTCATACCGCAGGGACGTGTCGCTTCCGGTGCCCCGGACTTTGCAATGCTCTGTACCCACGATGTGCAGGCTATTTGATTTGTTTCCCCGGTTGGACTCAAACAGGTACAACTCATCCAGCACGTAGGGGCTTTCGAGGGAATTCGCCACAGTTAGAAGGTCATCAAAATCGGACATGCTTTTCCCTGGTTCAATGCGAGGAGGGCGATAGACTCTTGACGGGTATTATTCACTAAGCGCAACCAATGTGCTGCATAGCCGAGGTGCCGGCGGCATTGTTGAGCTGCTGCCAGGTGGTAACGTTTCGATCATCCCAGTCTTGGCCGAAGCAAACACTGACTCGGTTGCAGATCTGCTCGCGCAAACCATCGATCACGATTTTTCCTTTCCCCAGGAACCGACCGAAAAGCGCTCGTTGTTCTGCGGCGGTGAGTCTGCCAGACCAACACCCCCAGATGCTGCCGGTCTTATCCAGCAGGAATAGGGCCAGGTTCCCTGCATGGTCTTGGCTTTCCATTGAGTCTTCCCTCCAATTGTGGGGCGGCAGGCTGGTAGTCGCCGACATGGCCGCGGCTGTGATGGGGAAGTATTGAATGCCCAAGTTCGTGCCAGAACCGGAGCAATAGAAACCTTGCCAGATGGTCTGGTGGGAGCGGCGGGTGAGGGAAGGGCTCAGTCAGAGAGCTTGAATTTTTAGCCTGGGTTTTGAAATGCGAGTGCAGAAATGTGTTGGTAGGCTTGCCGTTTCACCATAACGGCGGCGCCTCAGATGATAGTGTTCCGATACATTCCTTCAGTTATTTTCCTGCTTTCGATGAGCCTTCTTAGTCGCTTCCAAAGCGATTGGGTCTATCACATGCTCGGTATGACGCCTGACCCTGATCGATTGGTAGCTCAAATGGTTTGCGTGGTGTTCGCTAGCCTTGTCTGGATTTTTGGGCTGGGATCGTTGAGCACACCAGTCATTAAGGCTGGCAGCAAGTTTCATCCCTTTTGGTTGGGTGTCTTATTTCTCGGGTTCTTTTTCGGTGCTTGGTTCTTTGGCGAGCTTATTCGTCAGATGAGAGTGAGCGGCTCCCTTGAGTCCACCCCGGAAGAGCTGTTTGCCAATGTCGGTTTGTGTGGTCTTGGAATAATTGCCTGTTTCATCATCTTCAACCAGGTGAAGGCGCGCATAGTGGACAAGCAAGCACGCGAAGAAACAAACTGACGCAAGGTTTGTTGCCGAATATAGGGAAGGACATGACTGCAAGCGATACCCCTGAGGCCATCACGTTCCGCGAGTGGAGGAACAGCGAATTTATGGATGCTTATCGCAAGAATTCCGACGCTGCGTTGGCAACTGGGCTTGAGTTGGCCCGGAAGCTAAGTAGGGAGGATCGCAAGCGTGAAGTGATCCTTTCGAATTTCCACGCCCAGCACCTGGTTCAACTCGGTTCGCTCCTTGGCGGCGGGAAAGGGTGGCTCTTTCTGTGCAGCCTGGCTATCTCCGCGATTATCTACACCTACACGCAAAGCATATGGGCTTCGATCCCCTTGGTTTTGATGCTGGGAGCGGCGTGCCGCGACCGTTACGTCTGTGGCGAGCGTGAGCAGGCATTCCGTATGCTCGCCGCTACGATTGACCCTTCGGACGCCTGACAGCGGCGTTCGTCGGCGTCCCCCAGATAGACCAAAGCAATTACCAATCCTTCGATATCACACCGAAGCCCGGCTGCGCAGTGAGTGGGGAAGGTGCCACTGCATGTCTTTGAGACCCTCGGCATTGTTGGGGATGTGGTAGTCGGCCCCGGGGCCTTCGAGCAGAAACTGACGGCTGATGCTCTGCTTTCCAACGATCCGCTCTTGCACGAATAGTAGCGCTGCTTCCTTGGTGCCGAAGACCGCCGGGCGGCACGTATCCCCCTCGTAGACATTGTCCAGGCAGTAACGGCCAGAGACCAGGTAGTACACCAGAAACGATGGCGTGTTCCACGCTTCGACCTGCGCTTGGTTGTACGTGAGTTCGCGCCCGTCCGGAGCGTTCCAGAGGCTTTCCGAGGGTTTGATGTTGTGGGGCTTGTCGGCAGGGTTACGCCCCAGTGCAAACCCGAGTGCGCCCACACGGATCATCGGTTCTGGAATCGGACGGAATGTGGTGTCGTGCATGTGAAAAGCCCCTACTGGAATGTATGGGGCTATCTTCGTGCTCGGCGGTGCGTGCCACCACCCTCTGACTCAAATCGAATGCTTACTCTGCGGAAGATATTGGCGCGGGTACCGCCGACGTGCGCGCCGATTCCGATATCGCGGGATCTATGGCCATTGCCACTTCAATTTTGATCAGATCGCTGAGCGCCAATTCAGAATCGGTTTCATGTTCGGCCTTCAGCGCATGGTTGATCAGCAGGGCGTGAAGCATCGTTTCTTTGAACTGCCCGCGCTGCTTAACCGTGGCCAGGTGATCCTGGAGCGTAACCATAGCGATTGGCTCCACATCCGGATCACGTTGCAGCGCATCCTCGTAGCGTGTGAAGCACCGCTCGCCGCCAGGTTGGGCTACGACCCATAGCGCCACTTTGGGGGCCTGGGTCTGTCGCCCCGGCACCGCTGGCGTTTGTCGCTGGGTTACGCTCTCTCTGGCAATTTTCCCAACCACACGGGCCAATTCATTTCCTGTTGTCGAGTTTGGACACTGGTCTGCGAGCAGTTCGCTGGCGGCCTCGGCAGCTGGCAGCAATTCATTCAGCAGCATTTCCAGCCGCGTGACTGCTGCCTGCAATTCGTCGCGCTCCATGGAAAGACTGCCGGCGACCTCGCGGTTCCAGTCCGCAACATCTCGTAGGCTTTCCAATGAGTCCCGGCGCAAGTTCATTTTCTCCAGAATCTCGCCATAAAGCTGATCGGCCAGCCGCTCGATTTCCCGCTGACCGCTGGAGATGTCCGGGGCCCCGTCGGCGGTGAGAGCATCCACCAGCGGATAGCCGGACTCCGAATCGATCTGCTGTTCCTGCAGGCGGTGGTGGGACAGCAGTTGGTGGATCGCTTCATACAGCGCGGCGTCCTGGGCCACCATTTCTTCGGCAGACCGAGCAGCCCGGCCCCAGAGTCGTGGTGTTGGGTGTCTGGCCAGGCCAGCATCCCACGAGGCTTCCATCAGGTGCTCGCAGCCCAGCTCATAGCTCAGCAATGCCTTGCCGTGCGCTTCGTACCATTGCGCGAAGGTATGCTCGTCGTGGCCCACCAGGCGCGTAATGGATGTCCAGACGTTCGGCGGGGAGATCGCCAGTAATTTGTTGAATGCCTTCCGCATGGCGTTGATCATGCCTTGTTCATCGCCAGTCTCTTTCGTCAGCCCGTCGGTATAGGCCTTGGCCGCGCCATAAAGCAGGCTGTCGGCGATAGGGCGGCGAATCTCTGCTGGCGGCGCAAAGGCCGAGATCAAAGCCCGGGCGGCGTCGTAGACATAGGGGTTCAATCCCATGCGGCCATCACCTTGGTCTTTTTCCTTGAATCCGTTCGCGAGAAAAATTGCTTTGATCGTTTCGTCGTTCATGAAGTGCCTGCTCGGTGTCCGGAAGCTGATTCGCCGCCAGTAATGGGATTCAATTTGCACGGCGGTAGTAGCGTGGGCCTGGCCCAGGCTGGGCGGCATGACACGCATGGTGAGGGTCAAGAATAACGGCGCCATGGTTCAGCGCCATCCAAGTGAGGCCCCGGAAATTCCGTGGACCAACTGCCTTATGCGTCCCCGTTAGCTGGCCAGAGCGAGGTCGGAGCGGTACCAGGTCCAGTGGTTTTTTTCCTTCACCATGCCGGCGCGCAGTTCTTCGAACTCTTTATGGAAGGATGCGCCTTCCTCCAGCGTCAGTTCTACGAACGACTCATCATGCCCATCCTGACCCCAGATGTTTTTCACCGGGTCGTATCCCGACAGATTGCTGACTTTCAGGCGTGGGATGCTGTCTGGTACCGGCACCTTCTTGTCCCCACGTTTGCGGGTTTCCAGTGTCAGGTGGAGAACGACGCGGCGTTTATTCTCGAGGTCGTCCATGTACATGGTCCCTACTTCCCGGAAGGTGATCTTGGGACCGCGCCCGGAACCGGCAACGCCATCGATATAGTAGGAGGCGCAGGCGACTTTGGCTGGGTCGACCAAACCGAAATCGGCCAGGGTGCGTGGGGCCGGTGCTGCGTTGTTGGTTAGGGATGCGTTCATGTCGGTCTCCACCGTTGAGTTGATGGAGCTATCGTCCGCTGACCCCGGGCGTGCCAGAAGCGCCAGCGAAACTTTTCGCTTAGTTTGTTGGGGTGGTCGCTTTGGTTTTCTGCTCGTGTTTTTCGAGTAGCAGAGTGACCAATTTGCCGAGGGTCATTCCGGCAGCAATCAAGGTTTCGAGCTCTGAAAGGTTGGTGCCAGCGGCGAAATTCCAAAGCGATGCAATTCGTTCCGCAACCTGGGCTTTGGTGTCATCCGTCTGGGAGTAATTGTAAGTACAGGTCGCGAGGGGGTATTTCCCGCCGTCCAATCGAATGGATCGCCCTTCGTGTCCACCTGACTGCGCGCGGTAGGAAATTAGCTTTGAAAACGTCTGATTGGGATCGTAACTCATGCTGCCGGGCTCCAGGCCAATGTAGTTGCGACCATTGGGCCCGGGTCAGAGTCGTGCCAGAACCGGGCAATCGAACTTCATTTGGCAGGAGTCGCTGATCCCCCGACAAGGTCTGGTTACTGCGCCGGAATGGAAATACACGCCGAAAATAACGATGGTCATTTTGGATGGCAGCGGATATGGCCTTTTGCTAACGTGGCACCCAATATCACCCTCAGAGACCAAAGGTACGGCTTCTTGGGCAGACAATATGGTTTACCAATTGGAGATTGCAAATGCGCAGTTTTATAAAATGGACGATGGGGTTTATAGCGTTCTGCGTTGTTTTAGTCGCCCTCTTAATCTCAGTCTCGACTGTGTACGGCGCCGTATTTAATAGCCCATATGCTACGACATTATTATTAGTAGGTTTCTTTGCATTTATTTGGCCAAGCTTCATAGCGAAGCTCGATCTTCTGTCAAAGCAAGGGACAGACGTCACGCCGGAAAGCATCTTTGATGATGAACGCTGGTATTTGGGTATTTACGCGACGCTGGCCTCGGTACTCATATTAGGTTCTTATAAATGGCCAAACACGTCATTTCTTGTTCTGGCAATAATTGTCTGGCTGGCTGCGGTGCGCGTACCCTTGTTGATTCGGTGGGCCAAGAAAAAACGGCAAGTGAAACACGTCTAATATTTCTAAGCGGTAGCAATACAGGCCCAGATAACTCTGGGCCTTCGCTTCAATATAATTCTGCCAATCGGCCTTTTTTCTCAGTTATTTCCTAAAGTCGCTTTTATTTCAGAAGCTGTCACCTGTTGCAGCCGGCGATCCCCGGTGGGTGGAAGGCGGGATATGGTAGGGATCGAATGGGATAGCAGAAGCAGACCGCTGGCGGGAGTGAGCTGCAACCCTGAAGTGCCGTTATTTCGGCCCGGTAAAGCCCGCTCGCTGTCCGCAGTGTCACGGTAGCTGGGCCGTCGCCCGGTCTTGCCGTCATGGTTACGCGGTTATATGGCGGTACCACTTTGCCGGTCCATGCCCTGGTATCCCAGACCGAGAGATAGCCAACGGCCTGGCCATCAGGAACACATAAATCGCTGTATGCCATCTGTTCGGCGGAAACGGGAGTGACCGCCGACGGCGTGAGCATGACGCAGCCGCGCGCGGGTGGCCCCGCCGCCGCAATACCAGGGCCGCAGCCAATCAAAAAACAAACGACCCCGGCCGTGAGTGGACCAGACATCTTCGTTCTACCAGTGAGGGACTGATTCAGCATAGTCCCATCTACTGGTGCACAACGTCAGGCCGCCGGGCGGGGCAGGTTTTTAGTTCGGCATCTCGGATCTGAGGCGTTCGAACAAGGTAACCAGCGATTTTTCCAATCCACCCTGCCAAACACCGCCGACTTTGCGGCTTTCCGTGCAATACACGTTGAAAGCATCGCCTTTGCGGATGCCGTGGCCGACGGTGATCCGGTGGACGACCGGGTGACCTTTGATGTCGTAGTCCCGGAAGCCGTTCTCAGAGGAAACCAGAACGCATTCGATCTTTTCCTGCGAGGCTGTGGCCATGTTTTTTCCTACTGGTGGAGTGTGAGGTAAACGGGAGCGCTGACTTCCGCGGTGTTTCGTTGGGATCTTGCGGGTGAGCAGTGCCGGCTTTTCCCGTTGGGCACCGCCTGCCTGGCTGGAAAGCGCGCTGAGGCACGCAACACAGGGTATGAACGGATGAACGTTGAAGTATTCCGGCCGGCGGCATGTGTGCCGTGTTTCGTCCAGCCGCGGTGGGCAATTGGCAAAGGCGTCGGCGGTGCGCCCGGCATCTGCGCGGCGGCGGGTTACTGGGCGCAATTTCGCTTTGGTTGCGGACTCATGGCGAGTGGCCTGTGCGAGAAGGGCCTGGGGCTTCACTTGCATTGTGGTGCTCCGTATTTGGATCTCAAGCCATCCACGCAGCCAACGAGGCTGGCGTGGCGACTAAGTAGGGGTTACGGGAGGGGACGGTTACAGCGTCGCGATGAGGGCTTCGGCGGCTTCCTCTGCGGGTTCGCCATCAAGAACCCGAGCAATGAGATGTTCAGTAAGCTCGAACGACTCCAGGGTGCGCCAGGTTTCGCCAGAGAGTTCCTCGGTAGACTCGACGAACCGTGAGCCGGAGAGAGCGAACGTCACTGTCTCGGTTTGCGAGTCGGTTTCGCCCGGGGTCCACTCGATAGGGAGCTCCTGACGTTGGGAGCCAAAGATCGCGATTGAGAAGCGGCCTTCGCACTCATCCGCCGTAGTCAGGGTGATATCGAGGCGGACGGTTGGCTCAGCTTTAGGGGGTGTTGTGCTCATGTGTGTGGCTCCTGTGATCGGTTGATGAGCCCATAGTGGTAGGCGTACCGATGTGCCAGAAGCTACCCACTCAATGATTTTTCACGCCGCCCGCATCGCCAGCTTCACTTTGGCAAGCGCGTTCTTTTCGAGCTGACGGATGCGCTCGGCGGAGACGCTGTACTTGGTGGCCAGATCTTGAAGTGTGGCGGTGTCGTCGACTAGCCAGCGCTGCTGAATGATGTCCTGGCTGCGGGAGTCAAGCACGGCAAGAGCGTTCTGTAGCTTGGCACCCATGCTATCCCCCTGGCGCGTTTCCTCGAACTGGCGAGCCGGGTCATAGCTGAAGTCCTCCAGCGAGTTTGCCGGCGACCGTATCGCTGTCTCTTCGTCGTCGGTGTCGGTTGGGTCAAATCCCAGGTCCTGGCCACTCAAACGACTTTCCATCTCACGGACTTCGCAAGGCTTAACACCCAGACTTTCCGCAACACGGCTGACCTCGTCGTTGTTCATCCAGCCCAGTCGCTTCTTCTGGCTGCGCAGGTTGAAGAACAGCTTGCGCTGCGCTTTGGTGGTCGCCACTTTCACGATGCGCCAGTTCTTCAGAATGAATTCGTGGATCTCAGCCCTGATCCAGTGCAGTGCGAAGCTTACGAGTCTCACCCCAATGTCGGGATTGAATCGTTTGACGGCCTTCATCAGACCGATATTCCCCTCTTGGATCAGGTCCGAAAGTGGGAGCCCATAACCCGAGTAGCTGCGGGCGACGTGGCCAACGAAACGCAGATGCGCCATCACCATTTGGCGAGCGGCATCAAGGTCCTGGTTATGGAACAAGCGTCGCCCCAGTTCACGCTCCTCCTCTGGTGCCAGCAACGGCAAACCGTTTACGGCACTCAGGTAGTCATGGATGTTTGAACCGGGGACCAAGATCGTCTGAAGGCTTGTTGCTGAATTGATTTGTGAAGCGTTCAACGACGCTGCTCCTTTGCATGTTGAGAGCCATCGAGCCGGGCCTGGTTGGCGCTCAGCGATTGGCAACAGTACTCGATAGTGGACCACCCATACGCGGGTGGCCCTGAAGGCTTACAGACCGACGATGGCTTCGTTTACGATCATCACCAAATTATCCCCTTGGGATTCCCGCACTTGTGCGGCCAGATCCTCGCTGTACACCACCGGATAGATCGTATGTTCGCGACCCTTATCACCTTTGAGGCGAACAACGATCTTGCTCTTGCAGCGGGACTTCCAATACTTCACCTCGTCGTAATGCCCGGCGAAGTCATCGAGTGCGAGAGTCAGGTATTCGGATGAGTCCTTAGGCTCATCAAGTACATAATCGGTACCCGGCACTTTCAGATCGAGCACATAACCTGCTGCTTTCAGGGCAGCCACTAAACGATCTTGCTCCGGTACTGGGATGTCGATGGTGACGGGCGAGCCATCACCCTCGTCGTTGACGGAACCAATTTTTGCACCAGCAAGAATGATATCGGCAGACCAACGCGGCGCCCCATCGCCCATCTCGGAACCGGCACTGACTTTGTACTTCTCGAAGCAGAACCCGATGGTGAGCGCGATTTTGAGATCCGTGATGAATTGCATGGTGTTTCCCTCTCATTCATTAAGTGATGGGGAAACTTTAAGGCCGGCAAAGGCGTGCCAGAACCGACGCAAAATCATTTTTCGGCATTTTTCGGCATTTTTCGGCATTTTCGACAGTCCGATAAATCGGCTTTTCCTCCCTTGTGTGAACCTCCAAGATCAGGGGCGGGAGCCGGCGAACCATCATGATTCTTTTGTCAGTTGCCAACCTTTTGAAGCTTGGCTTCGGAAATGATTTTGCCCGTCTCGGGGCTGTACGCCGTGCGCAACAGAGTCTTGCCGTCCTGGGTGGAAAACGTGACAAGGGTCTTCGCATCACAGCCAGCAGATTCTTGCCCGGCGACTTCTGTTAAGCCGACGTTGGCCGACGCGCCGCCGGTCATGTACAGATCAGCTTCGCACTTGAGCGCGGCATAGCGGGTGGTTGAGCGGCCTGTACGGCTCAGGTCAACGGAGATCTCAGAGCTGGCCCCTTTAGCCGTCTGAGCCGTACCCTTCCAAGTGCCGACCATATTCAGAGGAACCGGAACCTCTGCTGGCTTTAACACCCCACCTGTGGACATGACTGCGTCCTTGCCATTGGCATGGAACTCAGGCGTGCCAGGCTCAATTGCATGAACTGCCATGTCGTTGGGGTCGATGCATTTGGCCGAATGCGTTTTCCCCGGTGCAGTGTCCAGTTTTTGCGCTGGCTCAGCCAGAACACGTACAAACGTCATACTGTCGGGGCAGCTCAGCGAAGGGAAGGTAAGGCGATCTGGTTGACTCGGCGTGAGGTATCCGGCGGTACGGCAGCCTTTGTTTGGACCTTCGACCTGACTTGCCTCGCCGATCCAATAGCGGTTGGCGGTCATCGGAATATTGGCCTGTCCCGCGCCGGGGGCAGAGACAATCGTAGGGTTAGAACCGGACTGGGCGCAGCCGGCCAGCGCCAGCAATACACTGCTCAGGACAAACAGGTTTTTCATATCTGGACCTCGGGATGAAAGCGAGCGACGGGGCATTGACGATGCCCAATTCTAAAATGCGAATTTCCGTCGTCCCACTCAAAACCCCCCTTGGTTTTTCACAGTGGGCTTTGAATGCCGCACCTCGATCGCCAGCAAAATAGCGGCAGCAACCGCATTGCTGGGGTAGTGCGGCTCAATCATCAAGGGTGGTTCAGTGTCGATCCCCAGGTCAGGGCGTGACACTAGATTGCGGCCTTACGCCAACGTGCAGTGTTGCAGTAGGGGATATGCAGGCAGCAAAAAGCCGGGGAATTCCCCGGCTTGCTGTGGTCATTCTGCTGAGGCCGCGACCGATTCTTCGGAGGTCGGGAAAATCGCCTTGAAGTCGGCGCTTTCAAAGTGGGCACTGGCGTAAGCGCGGAGGCTGCGCAGCTTGTCGCTCAGCAAGCCTGCTGCTTCAACTGCAAACAGGAACGGTACGAGGTTCACGTCCAAGCAGCTGAATGTGTTGCTGGCAAAGTAGCGGCTGCCGTACACCATTTGGTCAAGTGCAGCCAAGTCAGACGCCAGTCGTTCGCGGCTTGCGGCGCATCCACCAACAGCGGGGACAAGCAGGGCGAAAGTTTCGGCGTGCAGGCGGCGCATGGTGGTACGGAACATCGCGCGGCTGGTGGGTTCCGCTGGGAAAAGTGAAGGCTCAGGGTAGCGTTCTTCAACAAACTCAAGGATCAGGTCAAAATCAGTGACGATCAGGGCGCGCTCGATGATCGCCGGGAACTCAGTGATTCCCAAAGTTTTGGCGAGCTTGGTAGCCGCTGGAGACGCCGAGTCCAAAGCAACATATTCAACACCTTTCACTTTCGCCATGTAGCGCACGATATTGGACTTCACGCAGTTAGGTGCAGTGATGATGACCAGTGTGTTAGATGTGGACATGTGATGAACCCCTATTTGTTTGATGGGTTAATTGTACACCTAGTGCGATGTACATTCATCAGCTTTGAGCCGATTCCACCAACTTTCGTATTCCCGAAGATGGGGGTCGAATGCGGCGAAGAGCCGGTAGAGCAATGGTTTCAGGCCGCCCGAACAGGCGTCCTTTCCCTCCCTTGGCAGTACCCACCCGTCGCACGGAAATAGCGCATTTGCGCATCTTCCAGCAGATTGGACGCCTTGACGCCGCCGATAGCCGTTTTGGTGCAACCCACGCAGAGATAAGCTCCGTGCTTATCGAGGTCAGCGAACGCGCCACTGCCTGACTTTGCCTGCCTGCAGCTGGAACAGTGAATTTCAGATGAGTCCGCCATTGGCGGGTAGATCGGCTGGATGTTCATGCATTCAACTCCTGGGTTGGGGCCTGGCCACACAAGCGCCCCGGTTGTTTGTGTTATGCCGCGTCGGCCGGTGCGTCTTCACTGAGGCTTGCAGTGAAACCATCACGGGCAAAAATCCGCTCGGCATAAGCGCTGAGCGCCGGAAAGTTCTTGAGCGCCACACCGTTAGCTTTGGCTGCATACAACCAAGGAGCCAGCGTCACGTCTGCGAGGGTAAACGTATCGCCGCCGAAAAACGCTTGGCCGGTAACAGCGGTGTCCAGCGAGCGCAACTCGACGGCCAATTGTTGACGGGCGTCCTTGTCACCCGCGATAGCGCGAGGCAGGAGCGGGAACAGTTCTTTGTGAAAGGCGCGAACCTGATTGCGAAACATCGCCCGATTGATTGCATCCGGCGGCAGCATTGCTGGGAGCGGGTAGCGCTCATCGAGGTAGTCAACGATGACGTCAAAGTCGCTCAAGCTGACTTCGCGTGAGGTAATGGATGGGGCAGTGGTAACGTCTGCCAAGGTCAGCAGATTGGCTTTGGAGGTAATGTCCACTGCGCGGCAAGGAACGTCTTTTTCTGCAGCCAGAAAGCGGACAATGTGAGAGCGAACGCAGTTGGTCTGAGTGAAAATTGTGAGGATGTGAAATGCGGACATTCTGCAACTCCAAGGCGATTTGTGTATGGGTCTATTGTACATCGCGCACGGTGTACAAACACCTAATTCCCTTGTTTTCCCCGAACTTTCGTACTCCCCAAGATTGGAAGTGAATGCGTCGATGGCGCAACCGAAACAGCTCTCGGCCGGTCGCGCCCACAATGTGACGGCCCTTCGCCCAATGCCAAGCGCTCACCATTGAAGTGCCTTGTTGGCGTTCTATCTGCGAGAGGCTCGCGTGCCCTATTGCGACTTCTGAAGCGACAACCAGCGAGTGTTGTTCTGTTGCTTGAGCTTTCGCAGTTCGTCCTTCGCCGCACGCTCCGCTTTCCATTCGCTCCCGATGTCACGCTCAACACGTTCGGACCCTACGATGGAGGTTTCAACGACTCGGTACATCTGTTGCTTTGGCATGTCGCCCCCTTAGCGGTTTGAGGTTGGGCAGTGGCTGACACTGGCAAGACGCGGAGGGAGGCCGCTGACACACTCATCGAGGGCGAGTTGGTGCTCGATCAGTTCCTGGCGGATCATTTCCTTGTCCTGGGTCGCTTTGGAGTCGAGGCAGTCGGCCAACAAGTATTGGCTCCCACTCTCGGTACAAATCACATCGTTCGTTATCAAGGTAATGGTGCTGGTTCGGATCGGCGTTTCGTCCTCGAAGCCGGCGCGGCCAAAGACAAAGCCAAGGGCGGCCTTCGAGGATGGGAATTGAACCTGAGACAGTACGCCCGTCAGGTTCAAGTCCTTGGCTTTGGCCAGGGCCTCGCGGATGTGTGGGGTGGAGTTGCTGTAGATGCTCACTCGGGACATGTGTGTACTCGTCGTTCTGGTTGCCTTGGGGGCTACGGGATCACCTGCACCAATGATGCAGGTTCGCTGTTGGGTCGATTACGCGGCGCGGCCACGAACCAGGTTCCAGTTCATGTGCTCGCCTGCTGACATCTCCTGAGCTATGCGTGCATCCGTAAAGCTGGTCATGCCAACCGCGAGTGTTGAGCGAACACGTTCTGCTACCGCCTCGGCGCTAACCGGCCCAACAGCTCCGGCCAGTGTGTGCTGCCCTTCATACAGCTCAGCGGTTCGCATGTGCTGGATTGCTTCGGCAGGGACTTGGACCTGGCTGTCAGGCAGGGTCTGGGCGAGGACTGAAAGGACGGCGTCGTCACGGAAGATGCAGACTGCTGATGGCGACTGGATCAGCCGGTTCAGGGCGTCCATTTGTGCTGCGCTGATCTGTTTGTCGGTAGAGGCACCGCATTTGGCCTTAGCCGCTCGAATGGCAGCGTGGTACTGGCCCTCAGTCAGACCGTTGAACAGGTATTCAGCCGCGATCGCCTGCGCCGGGGCCAGACGCGGGTCCCAGGCGGCCGTCGTGTAGTCGAGCAGCAGGGCCACACGGAAACCATGCTTTGGATACTGGGTGAGGGTTACTGTTGCCCGGGCTTTATGCCGCCGGGTCATTCCGTGCGAGGCATAGCGGTGGAACGCTTGGTTCAGATCGAGGCAGGTGTTTTTGCTTGCTGAGGTCATGGTCATTGCTCCGTGAGTTGGAATAGAGCCATGTTCAGGTAGAGGCGACCGTGCCATAAGCCGCTACTGCGAAATAGTTGGGGGGTTAGCTATCGCCCAAAGAACTCCTGAAGATGCCCGCCTTCAAGCTGCCGGATAACGCCTTGATCGTCGGTGACCCGAACATAGGCAGGAACAGCGATTGGGTGCATCGACTCGACTTTGTATTTTTCACCCTGTGTGAAAGCTGGCTTGCCAACATTGCCCATGTCCAGATTCTTGACACAGGTGAGGGGCGAGCCTGATGGAGTACTCCACACGAGTTTATCGGCAGGAGTAACCTGAGACTGTTCACCATCGGGCGATGCCTGGTTGCAGTGACTCTCAGCCATGTAATTCCCCTTGCGTAGATATGAAACTCCCGGGCCGGCCGGAGAATGGATTTGGCACTCCAAAAGCCAATGCCTTTGCAGCCTGCAACCAGGTCGCGCACGACGGCTCGGTATCGGCAATCAAGGCTGCCGTTGCAAACTTCACGTCCGAACCTTCGGAATAAATATCGCGAAGGTCCACGCATCGGCCTTCGGCAAAGAACGCTGTCAGGCGCAGGATCGGATCATCAACGGCCAGTACTGATGGGCGGAATGCTGAGGCCAGAGCATCCATGTTCGCCTGGTAGGAGGCTGTCGCGTCTTCCTGCAATTTAGTGAACTCCTCGCAGCGGGCCTCAAGTTCCTCTTCCGGGCAGGTGTAAAGAAGGATTTCGTCGAAAAACACCGGGAACAGTGGTTTGTTGAGAACACCGACTAAGCAGCGCGCCACAGCCTCTGAGAACTTCTCTGAGGCCGGAGCATTCCCGAACATCATCATATCAACGGGCTGGCCACAGAGGCCGCCCAGTCGCATCTTGTGAACCTGTAAGAAGCTGCCGTAAGGCAAGCTCTTCACCAGATTGAGGAGTAGCTCTTGCTTTTTGTTGTCCATCACCTACCTTCCGAATTGAATTTGCTGCCAACCCGCGCGATCACTCATCCGCCTCCCCGGCAGTGGCGTCGTTGGCGCTCTTGATCGAGATGATCTCAAGCAAGGCGCTACGTTGGTGCGGCGCAAGGCTGCGGAAGGCTTCGACCAGGCGCCACTCTTGCGGTGCAAGTTGGGTTGCGTCTCCGTCGGCATATTGAACGGCAGGCGCGTTGATCAGACTCGCCTCAAGGCGGCTGATAATTTCGGAGTTCATGCTGCGATGATGGGTGCGCGCAACATCGGCAATCCGCTCACGCATGCCGTCCGGGAGCCGGACAACGAACTTATCAGCGGTTCGCGAGCTGTAAATGGTCAGTGGTTGATTCATGTCGGTCCTTAAAAATGCTGATTTGGCAGTGCGCTGATTTGGCTTCCGAGGACGTGCCATTTGCTGCCAATGATCTGTTTTCAGTTTATCGAAGGCATTTGCCAGTTCGCATCCCGAAACAGGGCTAGAAATTCCAGAAGGCGGAGGGTGCTCCGCCACCGGCTTGAAGGGCGTTCGTTTGCTCAGTGCGTGACGTTGATGATCGGCCGGGCACTGCGGTTGTTGCTCAAGATCTCCACTACATTGTTTTCGCCTTGCGTCGCGATAAGACGCTGCAAAGCCTTTGCTGAGAGCGCCAGAATGTCAGCCTCAGGGAATTCATCCTCTTTCATGGCGAAGCGGTCGTCGGCCACCAGCACGTCAGCAATGCCCATGCCGGTGCTGAACTCGGAAACCTTGTAGCGCTGCCCGTAGTTCAGATCGAGGTGAACGCCAAAGGTGAACGATTCACCGCCGATTTCATGGGCAAAAGTGGTCAGCAGCGCTGCGTCGCGAGTGCCGGTGCGGGTTGCAATGTTCATGGTCTGGTTCATGGTTTTGCTCCAACAAGTGAAAATTCGATGGAGAAATATTAGGAGTCACCCCCGCGTGCCAGAACCGGTCCGACAAACAATTTTGCTGGTCCTTCAAATACTTGCTTCGA
Organism: Pseudomonas silensiensis; assembly: GCF_050434865.1. Taxonomy (NCBI): domain Bacteria; kingdom Pseudomonadati; phylum Pseudomonadota; class Gammaproteobacteria; order Pseudomonadales; family Pseudomonadaceae; genus Pseudomonas; species Pseudomonas silensiensis. Next base: position 50,287 of record NZ_JBNDJH010000002.1, on the reverse strand, counting down.
CCCTGTGATCTACCAGCGTTTACTGGATGGTGCCCGAGGCTGCCTGTGCCATTAAGGATTCCAAAGCTTCTGGCGATGGATTCCAGCCGGCCACCTTGCACGCCAGGTTGAAGTTGTCCATGTCGCCATTGCTGCGAAATACGCGAGTGAAGTCGCGAATCTGGCTGGCGCGCTCCTCGATGCCGCTGGCAGCGTTGGAGATCAGGGTCCCAGCTTTGGTATCGGGAGCCGATGAGCGAATGGTGATGGCCGACATATCCATTTGAACGGCCATGTCGTCCATGAATGCGGCGATGGCCTGGTTGCGTTGTACAAATTGAGGTGCGATGACGGCTTGGGTGATGTTCATGGTGATTCCTAAAATTAAATATGGGGTCAGAGGCGAGGAGGCCGGCGGCCTCGTTTAGTTACTCGCCGTTTTCCGTTTGGTACCGGGCGCCAGCATCGTGCTGGCTTGGGTAATGAAATTTTCGGCCTGGAAGTCCTTCAGGCAGTAAATGCCGGTCCCTCGCAGGATGTTGAGGGCGGAAAGAACGGTCTGGGCCTCAACGTAGTTCAGCGTGCTGGTCACCGGCACCTTCGCTCCGTGTAGGTCAGCCTGCACGATGTCGACGATCAACACCGGCCGCTTCAGGTTCGAGGCCTGAAAGGTCATCTCGATTTCAGCACCAGGATCAAAGGCCGGGCGATTCCTGTTGGCCTGGCGCAGCTCTGCCATGGCTTGCGAAACGCCCCGGGTGAAACCGAGCAGCCAATAAAATGCGGTGTCAGCTTTAGTCAGTGGCTGCACCTGGTAATAGGCGTGGGCCCTTGTTGCGGTTCCCAGTTCGCCGGCAGCTGACTTCAAACCCGAACGCAGAGTGTGAACAACGGATCTAAGCATTATTTGTCTACCTCGCTGGCGTGTTCTGCAGTGACTGCGCGCATGGCCGCGGCCGGGGTAGAGTTGTAGCCCGCCATGAAGTCGTTGAAGGTTCGGCCGAAAGGCGCCTTCAGCTTGATAGAGGAATTTTCCAGGTCCCGTCCTTCAAGCCTGACGGCCTGGCCGGCTAAAAACGGTGTACAGATTGAGTCCGGCACAAAGCCGTCACCATCACAGACCACACACGCCGGTTCGTTTCGCCAGGTGGGCCGGCCATCGCACATAGGGCAGCCGGCAAATGGCGATGCGTCGACCTGGGCGCGGAGTGTGCGTGCCAGCTTCCAATCATCGCTTCCTTCGGCTTTGACGCATGCCTCAAGCAAGACGCGGTATTCATCGGCGTCGGTGATAGGGTTGACTGTCGGTACAGAGCTGATCCCTGGATCAGGCTTGTCATTGATAGCGGGGGAAGACATGGGTATTGCTCCATCTTCAAAATTCGATGGAGCAATATTCACTCGAGGGGAAGCGTGCCAATAGCACGCAGAAGAAAAATTCTTCAGCAGCCATTGCAGCCGCTGAAAAAGAGAAAGCCAACTCTCAGGTCATTGCCCAGCGTAGTTGGAAGTTGCCGTCAATTCGTTCCCTACCCCATGTTTCGAGTACCACTCTTTCTGTTCATTGGCAGTTTTGGTACCGCAAGTCGAGCCGTATAAGCGCCATCCGGAACCGCTTTTATCACTGGGGTCCTGGACCATGTACAAGGTGCACTCTTGCCCCAAGACCATGGTTTTCACCATGGCCTGGTCTTCATTAATTTCGGGTTTGGCTACCGAGACAAACCGGTTGACCAGGTAAGGTACTGCGTACGCTTGAGCTGCTTCGGGACTGCCGGGGAGGGCGGCGGCCGTTACGTTCGCCGAGAAAAGAACGGCGAGAATTACGGGTGCGAATTTCATGTGTGTTCCTATCGCTTTGTCGGGGGCGGCTGAGCCCCCTGCTGTAAGGCAACCCCTGATAGGGGATGATTGAGTACTAACCACCTATTCGGTGGAATCTCGAGAAGCACTCCGCTTATTCAGCGGTTAGGAAAAGCTTCACCGGCTCTCTCATTACCTGGTAGCCCGGCTGGGTTGATTGGCGAACGCCTATGCCCGTAACGATCACTTAAGTGGTGGCCTCCGCTCCACCCCCGCTGTTCCGCATATTACCGATACCACACGACTCAGTTATAGGGGCCACCTCGTGACTCTATGCCTGATCGGCGTATTTATTTGTTATCGCCTTGGTCCAGCAGCGCAACTTCCCGGCGCGCCGCAAGGCGGAGGGTTTCGCTGTGCTCACGGATGAAGCCTGGGATCAGGAAGCCGTCGACCGTGCACCAGATGAGCGAAACGATCATCAGCTGCCAGAACATGCAACCGACCAATCCCAAGCCAAGCATCACAATCGCCGACTCTTTTTTGCCCAAGTAAAACCGGTGCGCGCCGAAGGCCCCCAGCACGAAGAACAACAGGTAGGTGAGACCGGTTGATTTTCGAGCATTGGCTACCTTCTGTTCTACGAGTAATTCGGACTGTACAGAGGCCACGTCGACATCCTGGGATAGGGGTTAAATTCAAGATGGATTGAAGCGTTGCCCCCTATTGGTTGCAAACCAAAAGGAGGGCTAAAAATTCCGACTCACTGGTTCGAGGCGTAAGACTGGATATTTAGTTCCGACCGCTTGAGTTGCACAGCGCTCGTCGAAATGCCGATTTGCTGGCTGACCTTGCTGTCAAAGTTGGTACCGAGCAGGGCAACGTGTTGAGCAGCCCAAGTGTGTCGAGGCTTGGGGTTCATTGCTTTGATGTTGCGCTGGTTGCGGCGAGCCGAAACGCAGCCAACACTGACGGCAAACTTACCGCCAGCGCCGCGTCGGTATCGGTGCCCAACAGCGCATCTTTCAGAGTTGCTGCACAAACTGCGGGTTGCAGGGCGGGACCAGCCCGCCTTGCGCATGCACCAATCAAAACAGACCATCATCCCCCTCAAAAATGATCGAGCTAAAGACCGCCGATTCGTCGTCGTCTTCGTTGACCTCGATCTCGCCATTGACGACGCGATAGGTACCGCTGAGGGCGCTGAAAGCATCCTCACTTTCCAGTTCCTGCAAGATGGACTCACGGCTTGGGAACTGCGCTTTGAAGGCTTCCCAAGTGGAAGCCACGCGATAGACCGATTCGGTGTCATTGTCGTTGGCGACGTAGCCGACCAGCACTTCATCGGAGCCACGGGTTTTGAATTCGGTAAAGGTGATGTACAGGGGGTTCGACATGGAAAGCGCCTCACTTCGTTGGTTGATGTGTCCATTGTTGTGGGGGCGAAGCTGTGCCAGAAGCACCAGAAAATAAAAATGCCCGTATTCAACGGGCATTGGTAAAACTCGTAATGACGCTGGTTTAACGAGCGCCCTCACTCGATTTCGATTGGCTCGTCCATCGTTACGAGTTCGAGTTCTTCTTCCAGATCTGGCTCGAATGCCTCTTGCAGATACTGCTCGAAATCGTCTGATCCGAAGTCTTTCTCGGCCGGTACCAGAAACAGATATTGGGATTGACCGTGCCTGTGGTGGTGCATGCCGAGCATGAGACGTTGCTTCATCGCTTTGAGGCGAGCCGCTTCCTCGCGCAGTTTGGTCAGCACCCCGGATTCCTTGTCCTGCTCAGACCCTTGAATGGCCTCGATCAGGGTGAGCAGTTGTGCGATTTGATTTTTGGAGTACATAGGGCATTCCTTCATGCTTGAGTTGATGGAGCCATGGTGGGCGGTACCGCCGTGTGGCAGAACCATCCCCGGGAGCTTTAACTCAAATGAACGTTGGGCCCTCGATATCGCCATCGAAAATCGCGATCATCAGCCAAGTACCAACCGGCGACATGCGCGCCGCATGAAGATCTGCAGTCGCGGTTTCCTGGTTGAGGATCTCAAACGAGGCACGGTTCGCCCAATGCTCGCCGTATTCGTTCTGGACCTGATACCCCACCAGCGCCGGCAGTGCATTAGGGGCTGCATGTGGCGAGGCCTGATGGATGCTAGCTGCGGCCACTTTGTCAAAGGCGGCAAGGACCCGAGCATAGAAGCCGCACTCTGGCGGGCTAAGTGCTTCCAGTTGATCCATTGCCATGATCGTCTGTGTACAGGCACCGGGCAGCTTGGCCTTCCAGGTGGCTTCTTGCGCCGCTGCCGGGCGAATACCCGTGGCGTCGAGGACCAACCCGGTTTCAGGGCAGTACAAGCCGCAATGGATTAGCCGGCCGGACTCATCGGCTATCACCGCCGCCGAACCGGTTTCGCCGATGATGTTCAGTGCCAGCGTAAGGAAACAGCATTTCTCATCGAGCAAGCCACTCGCCTGCGCGCTGGTAAACTCGATGGTGAGCGCCGCGCCGCCGGTGCGTAGCAGTTCAATGGCTTTCTCTAATGCAGACATGGGATTGCTCTCGTACAGGATTTGCGGAGAGTGTGTTGGCTGATGGGGCGTGCCGGAACCGGCGGAGAAGCGGATGTTCTTGATTGAAACCGTCACATCGGGAAGGAATGCGTCGGGGCTTTGCGGCGGGCGGCAGGTGCCACTCATGTTGAACGGCCACATCCCAATTGCGGACACAAATTCAGGCTTTGTGTCCGTATCGGGGGGCTATTGATTACTGATCCTGGGGCTCTTGCTCCGGCAGCAGTTGTTGCTTTTGCATTATTAATTCCATCTTTTTATTCGCCTCCTCCTGGGCCTCCTGGGCCTCCTGAGCAAACAGCTTTTCGTAATCCTGCTGAATGTCGTTTTTTATCACTTCGTCCGCCTGCATCTGCGCCAGCTTGAGCGAGCCCTGATACGCATCAAACTTCTGCTGTTGGAGTCTCTCAACATCAAGCATCTTCTTCATAGATGCCAGGCTGTCCGTGGGAATGATCCTGTGATAGGCCTCCTCAACGATCCGTGCCTGTTCCTGGTCACCTGACTGATGCGCGCCGGCCAGCGAGGTCGCCAGCGGGTCAGAGGTCTTCCATCCGAGATTGGCCGCGCCCGCGCCGAGGAAGCACACGAACACTGCTGTCACGCACGTGCCGACAAACGACTGGACCTTGGACTGGAAGGACTCTTGGTAGGGTGTAAGGGATACTTTTTGCTCTACCTTTTGCTCGGAACAGGCCACTTCGATGCGACGAATCAGGATGTCTGCCGCATCACGAGTCTTGAACCACAGCTGCTTACGGCAACTTTCAACGCTACCACTCTGCACGTAAGCCAAAGGGGCATCAAAACCCGGCCGTACACTGTCCTCTACACCGCTGGTTAGGCACAGCGCCCAGTCTTGCAACGCCCAATAGAACCCGGTGGCGGAAAGCACCGGCGTTGATTTCTCGATCTTGACCTGAATTTCGTCAGCCGATTCAAAGACGATCAGCCCGGAGGGTTTTGACATAGCGGAGGCTCAGTTGCTGGGGGTGGGGCCATTTTGAGCTTGAGAAAACCTCTCGCAACCCAAAATGCCCCTTGGAAATCCCAACCCCGATCCGGCCTCAGGCGTCGGCTGCCGACGGGGCTAATCCAGTCATGCCTTTGTCACGGCGCTTGGCGAAGTAACCGGCGATTCTCACCAGCAGGAAAAGGGCGTTAGTGATGAAAATTACTACAATGATCGATTCGACCAGGAACATAAGAGCCGGCGAAGACGAAAACATTAGCGTCGCCAACTCGCTCACCTTACTTGCATCGAGTTTGATGCCATTGCGTGCCGCGCTCACCAGTTCAACCTGAGCTACCCCAGTCGCTGCGACCTTTCCCGCGTACCACACTAGAGGCATGAACAGAACGGCGGGAAGGAAGCACACAATCGTGAAGATTGCATACATTGCACGGGGCATTGCCGCGTAGGCTTCGCCCAGTTCTCGCCAGTATTTTTTCATGGGACACACTCCATTGGGTTGGTTTCCTCGCAATGGAATCGAAGTTTCAAGGGGGCCGCAATCCAGAACTCCCCCTAGAAATTCCACTGCTTCGTCCTGAATGCGGGCCTATGCGACGGCGGTAGGTGGCTCGGTGACCAGTCCCAGGCGGATACCTGCTTCGCGTACCGCCAGCAGCGCCTCATCCTCATAGCCCCAGTAATTGTTTTTCGATTCACCAGGTTGTGTGGGGGTGAAATACTGTGCGCGCATCATGGAGCCGCTGACAATGAAGTCGCGGACCGATTGAATGAACGCCCGAAGTCCTCCGCCGTGATTGAATCCGGGCCAATCATTGTTTTTGTGCGTGTTAACGCGCTTGAGGGTGAATTCGTCGATGATCCAGACCTTACCTTCCGGGTCCGGGTCCAGGTCCAGACGGGCAATCACGCCGCTGTCTTCATGCAGGAAGTACTTGTGCCCGCAGCCGGCGATGACCTGGATGAATTCGTTCGCTGCTTTCAGCCGATCCTGTTTGCTTTGTTCTGTGGTGCTCATCGTAATCCTCACAATGGGGTGGCAAAGCGTCTGTCGTGGTGGTGGGTGTACGTGCGGTATGTAGGGCTTCGAGCAAGCAGACCGGTATTTCCTGAACTGCACCTTCCGATCCGCCGCGTGTGTCGCCGCCGCCGAGCATCGCGTACTCCTTGGCAACTTTGAGGTACAGCTCGCGGACGGCCGGCGGAAAGTCGGCCAGCTTGAGTAGTTCGTGCATTCGTTATTTCTTCAGACCGGTTTCGGCCCATTCTCTACCGGTACCGAACATTTGCAGAGCCAAAATGGGGCCTGAAATTTCGGCTCCAAGCCCCATTTGGATCGAGGTCAACGGTCAGGCCGCGGCCGCGTTTTCCGCATCGAAGTCGATTTTGTTCGTCGCTTTTTTGAAGCCCGGTGGGCAGCGCTCGTCGCGGTACTTCATGGCCAGTGTCGCCTGGTGGCTACGTGTCTCTGCCTTGCTAAGTGCTGCCAGTCGGGCCTTGGCGTCTGCATATGTGAGTTGAGCGGACTCTTCACGATAGAGGTCAGCGCTTTGGCCGTAGAAGACTGTGACCAGCCCTCGATTGAACTCGGCACGGCGCACGGTAAAGCGGAAATCGTATAGGGCAGCCATCGGTAACTCCTGGGTAGTGATGAAGTGGAGTTATTGTTGGCCGAGGCGGCGCGTGCCACGAGCCCCCGGTAATGGCTTTTGCAGGCGTCGGAGATCGAGCATGTTATGGGGCCGCTTGGTTTCTCGGGCTGGGAATCCAAGGCGGTTGGGCAGAGCGGGGGAGTGTGATGGTGAGCTGGCGTGGCTCACCACATGCGGGGTGGCGAGCCTGGCTGCGTGACTGCCGGTGTAGTGGGGCCGACGGTGAGGGCTTAGCGTTTCTTTGCGGGGGGCTTCTTCATGCCCTGGATGGCTTCACGCAGGCTGTCTACATGCAGCGGCGTGTCGTTGGCGTGCATGATTGTTGGCCGGCGAGCCAGATCTGCATCGGAGTCCACGTCAATCATCGGTTTAGGCTCGCGGAATCCGCGCGGGAGACGGTTGTTCGGCGAAATCCGGCGCAGGTGCTTCGTCCAGTACTCATGCCACAGGCCTTTTGGCCGGCTGAGCTCGTCTAGGACCAATTTGGTGCCGATGGTTTTACCGGAGGAGCCTTTGTGCAGCTTGAATGGGAGAGATGCGGTCATGGTGATTTAAAACGTTCCTTGCTAAGCGTGTGCGGCGTGAGTCGGCGCTCTATGAGTTGCGCCATGCTTTAGAGTCTACCGCGCTGCTGCTCGATTGTGGGAGCCAGGCCGCACCGACATGCGGCTGGCAGGGCCTGGGTTAGTGTGTGCCGCCGGAGCGTTTGTTGTTGGTCTCATACTCGGCAATCCACGCTTCAAGGTGTTTGGCGAGCTTTGGAAGGCGCTCAGGATCGGCGAGGGTGACGTAAACCGGGTTGGCGAGCCACGCGGTCAAGATTTCGGACATCTCGTCCAATTGCTCATCGCCCCCCCAGTCCGGATCTTGATAGATCTGCCGGGTAAAGCAGAACCAGTACACGTCGTCGATGGGGCTACTGTCCTGGTAGTCATGCAACAGGACTGTCTCAAGCTTGCCTCGATACTCGGTGACGCCGATGAGCTCGCCATTGCTCAGTTTGGCAACCGAACCCTGGGGTTGACTCATCATTACCTTGCCGACTTCAAAAGCCAGCTTCTGCATTTGATGCAGGTGTTTGTCGTACTCTGGGTAGTACTGGGGAGGTTCGCCGACACGATGGCTTACGGTGGTGGTCAGTGTCTGGTTCAGTTCCATGGGGCCACTCCATTGTTCGTGGTTTGGGGTTGTGGTAGCGCTGGTCCGGCCAGCGCCGCCGGCGTGCTTCATTTCAACGGTGGCAGGCCAATCGTGCTGTCGCCGTCGTACAGATATTTGCTGGTGCCGTCGTGGAAGATCGCCAGCACCCATGAATGGCCATCGCAGTTGAAGTCCTTGCACTCTTCGGCCCCCTTCATGCGATTCGCTTCCTGAAGGGCGTCTTGATAGGTGGTCGCGGGGGATGGCTCAAACTCGCAGGTGGATGCGGTTTTGGCGTTCTCCGGCGTTGGGACATTCGATTCGCCGTACGGCACGTTGAAAGGGGGCAGGAAGACGCGAGTCTTGAAATTGGGGCAGTCGTAGTGGTCTGGCACTTCCAGCCCATACACGCTCGCCACGATGGCCAATGCATATCCTTGCAAAAGGTCGCTGACGCGAAAGCCCTCTTGGCCCGGCAGCGAAACAAGCCATTTGTCCTCTTCCACGGCCACAGCCGAGATGCGCAAGCGTTTGACCTCCGGGTGCAAATGCTTCAGCACCCGCGAAACCTCGTGATCCTCATCGCCAAAAGGCGCAAAGCAATCGCCGTTGTAGTGAATTGAGCATTCCCAGCTATCCCAGGGAGCCCAAAAGCGGCCGTCGGCTTCTTTGTCAAAGCCCAGTGCAACGGCAACGTAGAAGCTGAGGAGATTGCCTTGGAGAGATTCGGTTTTCATGGCGACACCATCTGTTGAGATGACTACATATTCGGGGGAGTCAGTGCGTGCCAGAACCGGTGGATCAAGGAAAGTTGCAGGGGATTTGCTGATACGCAAAAACGAAAGAGCCGCCCGTAGGTCGGCGGCTCCTTGTTACTTCGCGGCTCGCGCCGTCAGGTCATCCGCGTGCAAAGGAAAACTGATGGATGAAGCCCTTTTTGCTCATGAAAGCGGATACACGCGGAGCGAGATAGAACGCGGCGACCACCATCAGGGCGTAGTGCGCAATGCCAACGCGCGAGAAGGCATAGTAGTAAGACGCCATGTCCGCAAACATGCTTGCGACGACAAGGACAAACACGACTGAGGCCGTTTGCAACAGCGTGGCTTTGCTAAACAGCTTGGCCTCTGGGAGCTTCAGGTCGGGAAAGAGAAAATATTGAAGGCCGGACATGACGGCGCTAATTACGATGAACACCGCCACGTACATTGCCTGATTCTGAGTACTGGTCAGCCAATACCCCGTCTTGGCCATCACGCCGTTGATGAGCGCGATTACCCCGTAGGAAATGGTGATGCTGCACAGGCTGTTGTAGATGCGGTTCGTGAAGATGCTGCTCAGGCTGCTGCAGATACGAGTAGCGAAACTCTTTTTCATGATTTTTTGCCTCTGTTGCGTTTAAGGAGTGTCCAGATTCGGTCTGGTGGATCTGTGCCAGAAGCCAATCCTCAAAATATTTCTCACTTTTATTGATCGCTGATTCGCCGCCAAAGCTGGTAAATCAAAGTTGCAATCAACACACACAGAGCGATGGCAAGTCGAAGACTGAACGGTTCGACGATCAGCGCGCAAAGAGCTGTCTCGATGGTGAATAGGGCACCGGTGAGCACGATCTTGAATGTCTGGGGTAACCGGGCGACCCGGCAAGTGAGGTCACACTTGTGAGAGCGGCGAGACTTGAAGCGGGACCAATGGCTTGGGTGGTTTGAGCAAAGCATTTGAGCTCCTGGGATGGGTGCTGATTGGTGAAAGCCCCCAGTGGGCCGAGAACAACGCCGGCAGGGTCAGCCCCGGCCGCCTGAACGGTCAGTAGGCCTCGTCGTCAATGGCGATCATGGTGAGCAGCCAATCCCAGTAGTCCGGTTTGGTGCCACTGACCGCAACCGCCGCTTCCCAATCCGCGCGGGAGTGGAAATCATGCTCGCCTGACTCGGTCTCGGCGTACTTGGCTTGGAGCTCAACAGCGTTCAGGCCGATGTCCTCCATGTCGTAGGGGAACCCCTTGAACGCATAGGCAGCGTCGCCGGTTGCGTCCTCACTTGTATGGTCGGTAATGGGCGATACGGCCACCACCGGGAGGGTGACGGTCGGCGCAGAATGCTGATGTGGGTGCGAGTTCATGAGCGTCTCGAAATCAGTGGGTGAGATAGAATTTTCTCCCCGCCATCGGTGTGCCACGAGCATCAGAAAACAAAAAAAAGGATGGGGCGGCGCTGCCTAGACAGCTCAGCGCCGAACGTCGGGGGGGAAGGCGAGCCCTTGGCGGTCTGGCGCGGGGCGGTCTAAGCCGATTACGATTCGTCGCCGGCCTGCTCAATCTGGGCCATCACCCAATCCCAGTAGCCGCGAATGGTCTCGTCATTGCCGACCTCGTCCTTCCATTCCTGCTTGGTGAAATGGGCATGCTCGCCAGCTTCGTAGTGCTTGGCTCGCAACTGATCGGTGGTGAGTTTGCTGTCAGGGACATCACGGAACATTCGTTGGTGCAGCCCGGAAATGAATTTCGACACCAGGCGATGAAAGGATGGATGCTTGGTGTAGTCGGAGATTACGACACGACCGTTTATGAGCAAGATCTCCACCAGAATGAGTTGAACGCCCTCTCGCTCGTGCTCGAAGTCGAGCCTGGTGATTTCTGACTTCAAAATGAATTTCACGGTGTCGGGCAGTTTTCTAGCCTCAAGCTCTGGTGGGAATGGTGCTACCCCAGACGCACCTATAAGGTTCCAGCCTTCGGCTTTCAGGTCGGCCAGTAGGTTATCAATCACGAAAGTTTGGTGGTCGGGCAGTATCGAATTCAGATCGTCGGTCATGCACGGGTCCAGTACCACGTTATTCAACGAAACCCAACCTGAGGCCTTAAGCGATTGTTGAGTGATATCTCGAAGATGCGTGTCGGTGTGGATGAGTTCTTCGGACATTTCAGGCTCCTATTAGGTAGTGGGTCCATGTTAGTGAATGCTGGCGCGTGCCAGAATCGCTCACCCCGCCTAAATGGTCGCCTGCCCAAGTGGCCTATCGTCAATGAGCAGGTCCAGGTTGTATGCGTCGACCGGGACGCTGACTCCCCACCATTCCAACGCTCGCTCGCGAAACAAGGCCCAGTCAGAGCGGGTGGGCTTGCCATGGGTGCACAGGCGGCACTGGGGGGCGCCTTGCAGCATTTCCGTCACAGTGTTGTGCAGATCGATCCCCATTCGGCCGAAGCGGCCCACGGTTGATCCGTCCTGACCGCTGTGAATCCATACGACATCGCGCAGTGCTGATGTCTGGATCTCGTACTCGTTCTCCACGGTGCAACCTCGAACCTGTTTCGTGAATGCTCACGGAATTAGGGCGAAAATGCCAGTCGGTTAATTCGATTCGCGGTGCTGGGCGGGGCGTTTATGCCATCGCCGCCCATCGCGGGTCCTCAAAGCGGAGCCGGCGCGCTACCGTTCTCAGAATCGATGAACGAGAAGAAGTTGAGCTTGTGATGATGGAGTTGATCCGCCAGCGGCTTGACCTGCGCCTTGATAGCGAGTTTCTCGGCCAGGGTCAGCGAGTCGCCTTTGGCTTGCGTGTTCAGCTTTTTGATCTTGCGCTCAAGCTGTTTGGTGATTTTGGTGTGCTCGACCTCGCGTTCATCGCGTTGAGGGTCACGAAGGGCGGTGAGGATGTTCAGGCTGATAGAGGTGGACATGGCTGGAATTTCCGGTAGTTGATGAGCCTATTGTCGATTGGCTCGGGCGTGACAGAAGCTCTGCAACGTAACTATTTCAATAGCGTATGCCGGACTGAGCCGGCTTTACATGAACTGTCCGCTGTTTGGGTATTCAACGCTTGAAGTCGGAATTTCTAGCCCCTGTTTTGGTTTGCAGGCCCAGGCTCGCCTCTCTATCGTCAGATTTTCAATGATTCAAATCTGATATGGAGTTTTCTATGACCTTGATCGAAAAGGCGGGGTACATCCTTCGATTCATGCTGCGTGTCCTGAACACCGCGTGTGTCATGTTTGCCACAACTTTCCTCAACGGGGCTGTAATTTTGGGCCTTCTCATGTTGTGTGTTGGTCTTCTGAGCATGAACCCCGAGACCGCAACGTTCAGCGACTTTCTCAGGTTCATTCACTCGCCTGCCATTCCAGTGGCGGCAGCTGCTGGTGGGGTTACTTCCATGTTGGTACGAATCGTCTTCTCCATCCGCCAGCGCCGCTATTGGTAGAGGATGACCACATGACGCCCGAGGAAGTTGAGTGGGCCCGGAACCAGTTTTGGTTTGGCGGTTCCGGTGAGGATACAGAAGGGGTGTTTGTTATTGGGTGGGATAGTTGGGGGAGCCGTAACGCGCTTGAGTTCCGAGACTTTGTCGAGCTTCAGAAGTGGGCCGCGTTGCAGCGTGACCTCTCGATTAGTTAAATAATTATTCGCTGGTGCGTTCCCGAAGATCTGGCCGCCTTTGATTAACCTAGCCATTGCAAATTTACCTTTGGCCGTTATCGTCTTCGGGGCAACGCGTGTACAGGTTCCTCAACGAGAACCCCAAATTAGACATTTGAGACTAAGGCAAAATGGCAGATATCTTTGAAGTGACAGGGCCGGCACCTTCGGTGGCACAAATTGAAGAGTTTAGAATCTCAAATACCTACAGCCAATCGGTTGACTGGGTCACTATCATTGCTGCTGGTCTGGGGTGTCTCTTAACCGCCTATTGCATTGTTAAGTCATTGTTTGATCCGAGTATGCTTTTTTTGATCGGGCTATTGCTGGGCCTAGCTACTTTTGCCGGCGCAAATGTTTTTATCATTTATTGGAAAAGTCCACGGGACCTAAGGATTGCGAAATTGCGTCCGCTTGATCCCTTAAAGTGCTCTGAATTGGCCGATATCATGACGCAGTGCGCGTCGCCTGAGGTTACTCGCTATCGGGATGAAGTCCTGGCTCAAGAGCGTGAATTTTGCTATGGCGATTTCGAGGCAATTAATGAGTATTTTTTAAGGTACATGGCACAGCAGTCAATCGAAAATATGCGCTCGAAGCTCTATAAATCCATTCCAGTCTCGAAATAAATCTTGATTCCAACCTTGGACTTAAGCCAAGCCGAGGTCATAAGATCGCTCAAGGTTGGAGATTCGATTTCGGGGTTCTACTTTAACGAATGGCTTCCTCGGCTAGAACCTCATCAATCAAGCGGTCTGCGAGTTGATTACGGTGGGCTTCGGCAGCTTTTGTACCGGTGACGCCGTCCAGATGGTCAAGGTATTGCGTCAACAGCCTATGAATGTGCAGAAGACGCTTGTCAGCCAATTCCGGGTTGAAGCGCCAAGACGACATACCCAGAGAAACTGAAATGCCATGCCGCGCGGCGGTGAGTACTTCCTCTGCGGCCAACGCCCAGTCTTTGTCCATGGAAAGATACGGGGCGTTGTGAAGCTGGTTCTCGCCAATGCGGAAGTCATCGACCAGATTGGCATTCATAGGGGCGTCTTCACCCTGGGTATGCTCGACAGCCAGGATGTCGATGTAGGTCGAGACCAATTCGCGGTCGGCATATTGACGCTTGAGCGCGACGGCGCGGCCGGCGGCGAGCAACGCCATCGAGTCACAACTTTCTCCGGCCATCGCTGCCTCAACATCTTGACATTGCTGGTCAAGGTCGCCGAAATCCATCTCGGAACGCAGCCCCCCAAAATAGTAGAGGTCTGGGCAACCAGCTGCGTCCCAACCAAAGCTGGCACCGTCCAGGAAGATCCGCTTCAGAACGGCCATGCGGGATTTGTAGCTGACCGGGTAGGTCAGCATGACGGCCTTGATGAGTTGGTCGACCTTGTTGAGCGAAGGTTTGGCGGTGATGGTCAGGGACACAGGGAGGGCTCCATTAGTTGATGGCCTCATTCTCCCAATAGGCCGGCGTGCCAGAACCGACCACGTTCAGAAAAACTCCGTGCTTCGCATTACGCGATTCCGCCGCTTTTGTCTGAATTTGGATGGCGCTCCTGTCGGATGTGATATTTGACATCTGAACTGCGGGTTCCTGCCAGTACCCCGAAAGCCTCACCAAATGTCAGTTTGAACTCCTTCACTATCCTGACGAATTCGGCGCCGATTTCGGCCGTAGCTTCCGGACACAGAAACGCCGACTTGTCCTGATCTGCCCAGGCGGCGCATGCGGCTTTGCGTGACAAACCTTGGCGTGCTGCATCAATCCAGAAACGATCGATTTGACTCCATATCACGTAGAGGTCCTCGTAGGAGTTAATCCCAAGGCGCGGCAAAATGGTCGACCACGCCACTCCGAAGCTACCTTCGGCCATTTGGACAGGCATAACGCGTGCGTGTAGCTTCATTTTTTCCCCTCAGTCTGTGGTAATCGTGACGACAAGTTTTTTCGCCGGCATTGCCCAGCGCGCTGCGATCTGAATTGCTTCACGCCTGGAGTGCGGCCCGGAACAATCCCCCCAACCGCCGCGGCCAGTTCCCACAAACCAGCCATCGCTAAGTTTACACACGCCTACCTGGCCACGGGCGGCACGCTGTTTAAGACGCTGCAATCTGCTCATTGCTCATTCTCCGCTACTTTCAAGTGGGCGCTACGCGTGCCGGCCAACACTTTGTAGTGGTCGATCAAATCCCCCAGCGCGGCGATCAATTCCGGCCCTGTAAGCGTAAGGTTCGGGTTCACTACGCCAGCACTCGTAAGCGAATCACCGATTGCGCTGGCCAGCGCGTCTCGTTCGTGCACGACCTTTTGAAGGTCATCCTCCAGAACCAGGCGGCGGCTTGGAGCGCATTCACCCCACTCAGCACCGCTCATGCACTGAATACCGTCCTTTCGATCCCGATCGCGATTCATGCTTTGTTCTCCTGATAGTCGTGTTCCAGCACGACCCTGATGTTTTATTGAACGAATCTTACCGGGGGTTGGTTTGTGCCAAGAGCCAGGGCGCCGTGATTTAATTCGCCGGCCCTGGCGCGGCCGTTATCATGTGCGTACCCAGTAGAGCCAAAGGAATACGGTGTAAACCGCCTGAGGGGTTAAACTCCCGGCTTGAACTGCCTTCACCTGTTGAGAAAGACTGCGAATGATTCGCCCCGGCACCTTTGCTCCCCCACCAACGCTTTTTCTGCCATTGGCAGAAGAGGTTGCGGGCGCTTTGAGCCAAAATCATGACGTCAGTGTGTTCTTTTCTGCCGCGTCCCACGCTGAATTGGCATGCGTACTACTGCTCCAGAACCTGCCTGCCTTAGTGCGCCAGAAGGTAAGCCTCTCGAAGATCGAAGTGATGTTCGAAGGCGCAGTACGGGCCGGGCTAGCGAAGGTTGCACCGGGCAATCCCACGTTCGCTTCCCAAGTTCAGGCACGATTCGATGCGAGAGCCCTTGCAGCCGGCCTGGCTGAACTTCAGATGCAGGGCATCAGCCTCCTTGACGCCGAGACCGTCGCCGCCCGTGAGTACCTGGTCGGTGATGGTGGCTGGGACTTCACGTTTTCTCAGCGCCACCGGCAGCGGCTTCAGCCGCCGGGGCGCGAAGTGGTGCTCCCCTCCGGCGCCGTGTTCAAAGTGCGGGCCCAGCAGGGGCGAATCCTGGATGAACTCCGATCCGGTCTGGATGAATCTCTCCACCTGCAGGGTTATGCCGGTGTGGGCAAGACCTTCCTGATTTCGAAGATCTTCGAGTTTTTGAACCCGGTCACTACGATGTTGATGGCCTACCTGCCCAGTCAGCTGGTGGCGCTTAGAGCGCGGGTGAAACTACCCACCAATGATGCTGAGTTGAATTCATACACCTTTGGTCACATGGCCAACCTGATCCTCAATAGCGACCGAACTGAGCATGCGTGGAAACTTACTGACACGCAGCGGGCGCTGACTAATTACATGGTGACCGATCAGCAGATGGCGAAGTGGCTGAAGATCCAGGCGGTGGGCCGCTTGAGCCCTAAGGACGTGGCCAACCTGTGTCGGCGGACGATGTATAGCTTTTGCTTGTCAGCCAGCCGGGATATCGAAGCGAAGCACTTGCCCGCCACCGGGTACCGGCTCAAAGAGGTCGATATCGCCGTGCTGTTGGAATACAGCCGGTTAATGTGGCAAGAGACTGTGTGGCCATCCTCGCCTGAAATCCGATTCCCGGTACGCAACGCCCATCGCATTAAGTACCTGGCCCTGGGAATCGGCACTTTTCCGGAGAAATTCACCCATATTATCGTGGACGAAAGCCATGAGCTTTCAGCCCCAATGCTCCAGATCCTCGATAGAAGTCCGCAGGCAGTGCTCACGCTGGGTGACGACTACCAGCACCTGCACGGAATGGCGTCGCAGCACAGCCAGCTCGTGCGCCAGCGCTACGTTACGCAATCGATCCGATCGGGCAGGCAAATGGGCGATGTCCTCAACCCTTTTATCCAGCTTCACCCTGGAGCGGTAAAAGAGGAGTTTGAGGGTAGGGCCGGGTACCCGACCGTCATCATCCCCTACGATGAAAATAGCCCGATTCCTGAAAAGCCGACCACGATCATCGTGGCTAACGAATGGGGTTTGTTCACCTGGTTCAAGAAGCTGCTCGATGCCGACGGGGACTTTCATATCCCACAGCGGGCTTTGGTTGAGCTCAAGGCGTTTGTTGCCGGCCTGGTGCAGCTCCATGGGCTCGGCGTACGCGCCAACCACCGCATGCTCTTCAAGTATGGGACCTGGGATGAACTGGCGGCCGCGATGGGGGGCAACCATGGTTTCCTCGCCGCTTACGAGATGCTCGAACGGGGACTCACGCTTGAGGCGTTTGAGCAATTCACCAATGACCACTGCACAGATCCTGGCTCGATGATCAAGCTGGCGCGGGTCGACGACGTGAAGAACCAGGAATTCAACACCGTCCTGATTTCCCGAGACCTGATGCGCCCGCCGAAGCAAGGTGCTGCTCACTCTATGGCAAGTGTCTGCTCGATGATCTACACGGCAGCGTCCAGGGCCAAGCACGAGCTTATTGTTCCGGGCAACCTGGTTGATTGGACTCAGGATCTTGCGCGACCAGGCCCCGCACGGGGCTCTGTGTCTGGTTACTGAATAGGGGGAAACCATGTTTTACGATTGCGTTAAAACTGCCTTGCAGGCAGGCCAAGTCCGAGTTGGCCTTCCACCCTTTGGTCACGAGGACATTGGTGATTCTCTGGCCCGCATCGAGGCTGGCGGTCTAGTCGGGTTGAAGGCCAAGTTTTTGAGTCGCCGTGAGCGCCGAAACTTGGTGAACCTGGTCATTTGCGAATCGGGTCAACGGGAACGAGAACTCCCGATCGCGATGATTCAACAGTGGATGGGGGATCGTAGGGCTGTGCTGGTCACCGGTCGCTGTGGTGTAGGTAAAACGTGGCTGCTCTCGGTTGCGTTACCAGACGCGGTTTTTGTAAGTGGTCGGACCTCGGATGTGACCAAACCACATTGGTTCTGGCATCAAATCACGCAGGACCCATCTCGCCCGTTGGTGATAGATGAGCCTTGGTCTTTCCCTCCACTCGTTTTTGAAGAATTGCTGAAAGTCATCAAGGCGCAAGGGCGCGGCTACGTGGTGATCGACCAGGCCGAGGAGGGCTCACGCTTTGAATCTCTGGTGCAGGAAATGACCCCCGCACCCTTTGACTCTGCCCCCGGCGCCGAAAACAAATTTACCTGGGTAAGGCTGAGATCGTTCAAGGGGGTGGTGGCGCTTGCCAAATGGACTGGAAAGTATGACGGCGCTCAATTGATCGCAATCCAGAACCCATACGACTCTGCTCAAGTAATAGCGCTGGACACCCTTCTGGACCTGATCGAAGAAAACCTGAAGGCGATAGAGTCGTGTGCCGAACCGGATATGTCTCGCACGGAGGTCTTGAATTTGTTACTGGACCGGATGACGGACGCGACGGAGAGAAAAATGCTGTTCAACGCGATCTGTAACCGATTCGTCGGGGAGTGAGCAATGATGAGTCGTCGCAGGTGCTGCGATGATCTTGTGGGTTTACTTCAAAGCGAATCGCCGTAAAAACCTGTCCACCTCTCGCCTCACTCGCTCACGGAGTTTGCACAATGAATTTTTACGACTGCCTGATGGAGTGTGCACGTACACCGGATCTGGTGGCCGAGTTCATGCCTGTGTTCTGGTAGAACATCAGACGTTCCACTGCATGGGCAAGCGTGGGGCGTTGTGCGGGCCCCACCGTGCGTGTCTCTACTGCTAACCATCTCAGTACACTTTTAGTCGCGAATCTCCGCCGTGCCCGGCAGTGCCTCCTTGATCGTCGCGATGAGTACTCCTAAGCGTCCCTGAACACCTGCCATGTCAATCGCCGGCGGTGACTGTCGTTTCGCCACCAAATCATCGATCTCAGCCAGCTCGGTTTCTGTCAGCGTGACACTTAGGCCGCGGGCCGAGTATTTCGACAATGCTGTAAACAATGCATCGGCATAGGCCGCCTGCTCCAGCGCGGCGCGCACTACAAGCGTTTCGGCTTGCTGGTATTCGTCGTCCGCTTCACCGGAAGTCTCCCTGCATAGCTCAGCGAGATTGTGGAACAGGCAGCCTTCGGGGAGGGTGGTTTGCTTGCGCCAGGCCAGCAGATCTGTAGAAAGGGTGGCTATGTTTGATTCGGCGAAGCGCCGGGCAGTGCTTAAAGGGGATTCTGTGCTCATCCGATATTCTGCTGTGTGTGGGTTGAGCGTGTATTTTCGTTACCGGAGGTTGTGCCAGAAGCATTCGGAATACGCTCCCCGCCTGGCCGGCGGGTATTCGTGATTACCACCAACAGTTGCGATAGTCCGCAGGGAACAAGGTTAGAAATCACAGGGCATTTTGGTTCGCATGAACGATCGCTCCTGATTAATATCGGGCCACGTTGATCTACTTACTTGAGGACCATCTATGAGCGCCCCCAGCGACGCGCCAAAAAGGCCAAAAACGAAATTCTATATCGCGCAAGGTATTGGAATTACATCTTGTATGGTGTCCGGATTCTTGAATTGGACTGAATGGGTTCATGCCCCGCTCATAGCACTTGCACTCGGCGCATTCATCTACGCGGGTTTACTTGCAGTAAAAAGCGACAAGGCGCAAAAGGAATGGTTGGAAAAGCAGGCTGACTACGTCGACCCATACAAGGGTAGCCCTGAGTATCCGCACCAGGCGGAGGGCGCGGCAATTATGATCGGGTTCTGCAGTTTCTTGGCGTTTGGGTATTTCGCGCTCCCTATGAAGGACAGGGCTTTGTCGAGCACTGACTGGTGGGTGCTGCTGCCACTCATCCTCATGATCGCCGGATTCGGCTATGCACGGCGAGTTCATAAGAAGCATGCCGTTGCCTTCACTGCATGGCGGGAAGCGCAGCAACTCACCGACAATCCCCTGAAATAGTTGCACCTGGACTTGCGGGCCTGGTCGACAAGAATCGTCTGTTGATCCGATCTACCGGCTACCACCTTACTTGCGGTGGTAGCCGGATGTGTTGGCTTCCCGGCTTAACCGTTTACTGTTGCTTTCGCTGTTTCCGTGCGCTCGCACACCATCGCCAGTTTTGACGCCAGGGCTTGCAGCAGCAATCGGTATTGAGTGCTCTTCCAGACCTCGCACTCTTCGTCGTACCAAAACAGTAGGAACGCATTCAGCCATTCGACGGCGTTTGCATGCTCTACCGAGTCCGCGGCTGAGAGCGTCGCCACCATGGATCGCAGATGGTTGAGATCGGACAACGCCCGAACGATGGCTTCAATTTGGATCTCGGAGTTGCCTTCGTGCATTTTCAAAGCCATTGCCGCGGCCACCAGGGCGTACCGCTGAACATCGATCCATAGCTGATGTTTGGAAATGGCTTCAAGTTTCGGGATGGCTGTTATCGAAACGCATTCGACGCCGGTGCTTTGCGTGATGTAGCGAACCGACATGCCTTGAAAGTCAAAGTCAGTAATTAGCCGGAGCCGGGCCAGGTCTATGTCCTGATCATGGCCTTGTGGAAGCGTCACTGCTTGTCGTGGGGTTTCAATTGTCACACTGAAGCCTGGAAGGGAAGGCGTGCCGGTATCCAGCCGCTCAACAATCAAGGCGCGAAGCTGGGCAGAGCTCAGCCCTGATTCGGCCAGTTCGGCGGCGGTCAGCGTTACGTAGATCTTCATCGTGGGCTAATCCTTTCTATCGGCAACCTGTAGTCCGGTTGTGTGAGGCGTGTGGGTCAAATGAACTGGATGTGCTTGAACTGCTGCATATAGGTGGCGAGCTTCTTCGCGGCCTTCGTAACCTGCTCCAGATTCGAGCCCACAATCTGCAGGCCCTCCCACTGGCAGCAGTAGCTGGTGTCGTCCACCACATCAAAGGTTTTGCAGAGCCGGGCCAATTCCGCCCTCGATCCGTCATTCACGGATATGCGGTAATCCGTGTCGTGCAGATGGCTCTCCTTCCACCACCACTGAATTTGGGCTTCGTGGATCGTCCGAAGGTCAATGTTCGGTTTGTTGGGTGTTTCAACCCCGGCAGGCACTGGCAGTTGAGGCATTGGACGCCAGCAAGTCGGTACGATGGCGCTGATCGCCATTCCTGATTCAGAACACGTCGGAATGTCCCCGGCTGTGCAGCACAGGTACCAGCCGCCTCTGACGGGGCTCCCCCAGTGCCGAGGATCAACAAAGCGGGACGTGCCTTTGTCGGTGAGTATCACCTTGTTCTTCGGGGCTGAGCTCATCGAGCGCCAGTCATCTTGGTCGTAGCGAATGTTTACGTTTTTCATTAGCGCCCGACCTGTTTGTTGAATTGGCCCAGCACGGCTTTGGCACCAGCGCCATTGTCATGCAGGAAACTGGTCAGGGCAGAGCTGGCCACCATGCCGCTAGCCACACTATCGATCGCCTCGAATGTCGACTGCGCGATCTGCAAGATGGCCGGTGGGTTGATGCGGTTGGCCGCATTGGTTCGCTGGATCAGCCAGTAGTTGGCGTTGCGCTGCTCGTCGTGCATTGCGATCAGGCAGACGGCCGAAAGCAGGTTGTCGCGGTGAGCTTCCAGTCGGGCAATTGTTTGCTCCAGGTAAGCCGCAACATTTGCCAGCGACGGATCAGTGCCGCTGGCGGTGGGTGCCGACCGGTGTTTGGTGTGAGCTGGGCTGGCCTGCTGCATGGGCTGCATCTCCTAAATAAGTGTTGCCATATTCAGGCGTGATGCGACGTGCCAGAACCCTCGGCTAAAAATTGTTTAAATGGTGACGCTACTGTTGCCGGTGCTGCATCAAAAGGTCCTTACCCTTGGACTGCGTGGGAATGCCCATGATTCGACGGTAAATCACATGATTTAGCGACTCCTTGGGGTCGCCGAGGTCCGGTCCCGGGCTTAGCTCCACGCTAGGCAAGTCATTGAGCATGGCGCTGTAGATCGGCGTGGTGTCGCGCACCGCCAGATAGCCTTTGTTCAAGTAGAAGTCGATTACCTGCTTGGTTTTTTCTGACAGGGCCGGATAGTCCTTGGCGATTACCGCGTACCCTTCGGCGGTGAGTTCACTCCCACTGAACCACTCATCAAGATAAGAATTCCCGACTTGCCAGGTCCCGTACAGAATGATCCCCATGAACAAAATGCTGCCGAATGAAAGTCCCTTGGCCGGTTTCTTCGGGACGCTACCTAGTGAGGCTTGATGCGGGATTTCATTTCCAGCGTTAGGCATTCGTGGATTCCTTGGGTTTGCGTGGCCTTGATGCCCGGGATTGTGCCATGAAGGCGTCGAATTCCTCTGTAGCGACCTCGCGAAAGCCATCTTTAATCGCCTGGTCGTAGTATTCCTGTCCGGTCACCGCCCTGGTCACCTGTTTCTTGTCGTGCACAAAGAACTTCGTCTGGATTGGCATATTTGTCCTTCTCGTCGTCGGTGTTCAGTGTGAATTATGGGGATCGAAACGGGCGATCTGAAAATGTTCCATGAAGGCTGTCATCTGTTGGCGATGCGCCGCATAGTCTTCGCTCAGTGCCGGGTCTTCCTCGACCTCGATCAAGTAGTCGTTTCCGAACTCAGCTGTTAAAGCCCGATCCAGCATCCAGTCCATGAACAATGGGCGGATTACCAGGCGCGCGAGACCCAAGGTATGGTTCGGCCAGTAGAAGCGCTCAGTCGGCGTGGTCACGAACACGTTGCCGTCCTCCCAGACCACGTAGTTCACCGGCCAGCTGACCTGATCTGCATCCAAGCGGATGCTGAACCACTTTGGCCCGCTTGGGGCTGTGCTCGCGCGCGCAAGGCTGCGATTCGTGAAGGAGTTGCCAACCAGGCCTTCGAAGGAGTTTCCCGGATAAAACCTCATCCGGTCCTGGCCAACCTGCAGAATGGGTACTGCCTGGTCAATGTAGTGGCGCAGGATGCTGAACAGTCGGTAGCCCATGCGCTCCAGCTTGAATGGAGTGGCGTATACCTTCCCAGTTGGCTCCATCGATAAACCTCGGTTAAAGAGTGACTTCTAAGGGGGTGCCCGCGGGGATCTTCCGTGGGCATTGCTGAGTAGGGTCGCAGGAAAGGTCGACCGGCAGCTCGCCAATCCGGGTACTGGCATCGATCGTTTTACTCACGATCTCGCGGCCGCCGGCGGAACAGTTCTTCACTTCGTACAAGACCACATAGCTCTTCCGATCATCTTTGTCATGGATCAGCTCGCCAACGTACGTGCATTTGCCCTGGGCGGAGATTCCTTGCACCAGCGTCGTGGCCGGCGTGATGTCGCCCATCGTGGTTACCTGAACTGTCTCAGCGGACGAAAAGCCGCTGGCGGAGAAAAGCATGGCGCAGAGCGCGGTCGAACGGAGTTTCACCTGGATTCCTCGGGGGGGAGCTTGTTGTGCCTGGGCGAGTATATCGACCGGGCACTACACGCTCACTCCAAAACCAAGGTCGGAAATTCAGGGGGTAGTGAACGTGCGGACGATTCTTGCAGTACGGAAAGCAGGGGAAGGCAGGCTCCCCCTGACCGCGATCAGAGCGACAAGCTGTGTTGGCCGCCGGGGATCTTTGCCGGCGATTGGAAGGCCAGGCCGCTCGACACCATGTCATCGGTTGACGTGTCCTCGCGCAGGACCTCGGTGCGGGCATTAACGATCGTCGAAAGGGCGTTGTGGCTTGCTGGGATGGTGATGGTGTACCGCTGTTTGTCGCCCCGGCGAGATGCGCTCAGTTTCACAACGCCATATTCACTGTTGATCTCTTGCACGACGCCATTCCACTTACTTGTCTTCCCGTTGGCGTGGATCTCGGCCTGTTTGATCTCATCGCCGACCCTGAGCTTTGAAACGGCGGCCATTTGCACGGCATGCTCGCGCTTGGCCTTTACAGCCAAACGCGCGTAATAGACTTCCATGCCCAGCACGCCACCTTCGACACTGGTGCCACGACTCTTGTAGTCAGGTGGCAGCTGGTTGGTAAGTCGCCGCTCGATGAACTCGAGCATGCAGCTGGTGTAAAAGATTCCGCTGTCGAGGCCATCCGCAACCATGTCCATCATCCACTGATGGTCAGCGTCAGGTTTAAAGCAGACGGGGTTCTTACACATGATCCACCGCGTGTGGGCTTCATTCAGGGTCGCCATGAGTGGGTAGAGGCGTGAGGTGTTTGCTGATGCGCTGGTGATGTTGTTGACGGGCGAAGTGGTGTGCTGCATGGGTTAGACCCTCCTGATATGTTGAACACAGGATCAGGGGGCAGGGAGTGTGGCAGAAGCACCAGCGGATACCTTCTAGCTCAGCAGGCGGGTGTGCTTCGGCGATATGATGCTCGCGTAGTGCGTTGATTTTTTAGCCCCGGTTTTGGCTCGCGGGCCTCAGATCCTCTCTCTAAGATCTTTTTAAGTCCAAGATTGCATTAGCTGCGGGACCACTCAACATGGCAGCTTGCCGGGCATCAAAACAATCGAATGTCAGTGATGCGTTGGCGCGCATATTTCAAATGGTTTCACCATTCCAACGGGCTGCCAGCAGGGCAGCGACCGCCGAGGACGCGAAATGAATTCAGTTGATCTGCTTAAATTCACCGATGAATTCCCGGGTGACCTGGATACAGCGGTCTTGTTAGCTGCAGACCTAACCGATGAACAATTGCAGGCTGCATTTCAAGCTGCGCAGCGCTTCGTTTCTGCAGTGTTGTGCGAGCAGGAGCATCGAGCTGAATACGGTAAACCTTCGAACCAATCTTGGTCATGTCCCTGAACAGCAACCAGGAGCAGCATGCCCTATTAAGATGAGCTGAACGCATTGCCGGGGCATTACGACACCGTCAACGATCGTGTTGTTGCTGCGACCTATGGAAACGCTCGGAGCGATTCCACAGTTGCCGAATTTCGCGTGTTGTTGAGTCAGTACTCCGACCTTACTCGAAAGGTCCACCGGTAAGGTGTAGTGGCTGGGCGCACTTAAGAACAAAGGAGATAGGTTGATGAAAAACCCCATACCCGCTTGTATTGTTGCACCATTTTTTTTCATGGCCTGGTGCGGTCTCGCCTACTGGAGATTAGGAACCGTCGACAACAGCACGCTCTACAAAGTGGCAGGTATCACCGTAGTCCTATGGAGTCTTGCCGCATATGCCATCTTTTGGAAACGAAAGACCATCAGTGAGCGTGTGCACATCGATGTGAAGCCAAATGTCATTGAAGTGGCTGACGGTGAACGCTTCACAGCGCAGTTCTCCACTGGGGGCCGTTTCTTGTCTAGTCCAGAGCAATTCAGCTCTGCGCTCCGTGACGCTGCTAACCGCAAGTCACATATGGCTAATCGTTCTGTGGCGCACCGCGAATCGGCTCACGTTCGCTTGTGGCCAGGAGAATTGGGTATTTCAGAATTAGAGCTCGATGCTTTTACCCAGCTCCTGGAAATCGAGTTCGTTGATCCGACAATCGAGGTTATTGATCCGGCGATTGCGGAATGCGATCGCCAAACCGCGATTAGGGTTTGAATCGAAACACGGCAATCTCAGATTCACATCCCGCCTCTCCTACTTGGTAACGCTCCAGAAAGGCCGCGTAGTTTTCGACGTACTCGCCATACTCATTGAGCAAGATCGGGTCCCCAGCGATGCCATGGAGTGTGTCGGGGCCAAATTCAGTAGTAAGCGCCAGCTCCAACAACCAATTGACATACAGCGGCCTGAGCACCAAGTTTGCCAGGCCGGAAGTCTCGTGTGGCCAGTAGAATCGATTCGGGCCTGCGGTCACGAAAGCACAATTCTGCGCCCAGGCCACGTAGTCCACCGTCCACCAGATGCCGATCGCGTCTAGAAAAATGCTGAACCATTCCGAGCCGCTTTCCCCCTTGAGGAAATGAGCGCGCCAGATCTGCCGCCGAGCATTCATCGCCAACCCATCAAATGCAGAACCTGGATACCATTCGGCGCGGTCGCGCCTGATTTTAAGTACTGGTACCGACTGATCAATGTAGTTCGCCAGCAGGTTTTGCAGGTGCCCCCCCGGCAGCGGCATGGTGAGCGGGTTAGGGGGTCGCTTGGGTTTCATCTGGACTCCGATTGGCAAGGCGAACAAGCGCATCAATCACGAACTGTCCGCGCTCCTGGGCTACTGCGATACGGTGGCCCCCGTCGATCAATTCTACGGTACCGGCGCTATCAACAAAGAGGATTGGTAGCCAAAGTTCGGAGGCCGGCACGGCTCTGATGACGGAAAGCCGTATTTTACGGTCCTCAGGTGTTTCTCGGCAGACAGGTACCGGGATATCGGCAATGGGCACCGCTGCGATAACCCACGTCGGCGCGCCAGCAAGATCTTCATCTTCAAGCACGTAGTGGGCATCACCGCTGGCGGCTTCCAGCGCCAGCATGTTGTTCGCCACGGGCGATCCCTCTCTGGCCCATGCTGGGAGACCGGTTGAGGCTCCGCAAGGTGCCAGCGGCGGTATCACTGCAAGACACCGCTCGAATTTACGGGGTATGCCGTTGGGTCCGTCAGTTCGCTCGGGGCAGGCAGACCGAGCTTCCTACAGAGCTTCAGCAGTTGATTCGCACCGCCATCCTCGAAGTCAGAAAAGACGTAAACGGACCCTGTACGGCTCTCGCAAATAGTGTGGTCTGCCACGCGGTAGACCTTTGTGATTGGGCTCGTACGGATCTGGCCGGCGTCAGTGAGGGGGCTGTGACCGAAGATCGTACCAATCGCATGATTGCAGTCCCGGGAGAATTTGACCTGGGACAAAACTCCCGTAATCGGCAAAATCTCGCGCAAGCCGAGGGCGGCGGCGATATGGGGCGATTGGTGGTTGTATGCGGAAGACATCGACGGACACCTCATGATTAATTGAGGAGTTCATGGTCTTCGTGGTGAGGTTGTGCCAGAAGCAGGGGGGATCGCAGAGCCACTTATGAGCCCTGCGATCACGGTTACGCCGGATGCATCATTTCAAACCGGCTGGCCCATCAAAAAAGGAGGGACCAGGTGATTCTTTGACCCATTCGAAATGGTAGCCAAAGTCGTCGTCGTGCTCATAGCCTTTTGTAACGCCGGCGGCCAATCGTTTAGACACAATTCCCAAAAGGGCGACAATGCTTTCAGGGCTGGAGTGTCGAGTGCCCTGCAGCTTGATGGTCAGCTGATTAAGAGGGTAGGCATGGTTGATCCAAGACTGGCTCGGTGCGTACGGTGTTGCGCTGGCGGGTTGAGCTTCGTTGCTGGGTTTTTCGTCGAGCTGGCTAGCCTCTGGATCTTCAACTACCGCCGGGCGCTCGCGGAGACAGCAGTTGCAGGTGCCATGATAGGCGCTGAGTTGGCCTACCTTTCGAATCAAATACAAGCACAGCAGTGATACCAGAACGAATGCGATACCCAAAAGCGTCTGCATGGTGAACTTCCCTGGAAAATCCTTACTTTCAGGCGGTCGGTCCACCTGGATCAGCCAGTATTGTTTGTCGCTCTCGTGGCACTCACAACCCAAAATGGGAGCCGAAAATTCAGCACGGATCGTCGCTCGATGCTGTGTCAGTCGATAGGGCACTGCCGTCGTTGGAGATGACATCAAACCGACTCAGCCTGATCAGCCGTGAGTAACGCTCGGGGCTGATCGGTTTCCCGTCGGCGATATCGCGCAGTGCCTCAGTTCGGAGGCGCGCCGGCATGCCGCTCCGATCTTTGGTGAGGGAATGCTGCACCTCACTCAACAATCTCGCCAGTGCACTCAACCTGGTGGCCTCGCCACGCACAAAGTCCACTGAGGCGACGAATGAAGGTGGGTTACGCAACGTGTGATGGGCGGCCTGGAACAACTGGCTTTGCGTATGGATCGCCTCGACGTTGACCCCAAACCCCGAAAAGGCGATCGCCATCGTCTGCTTCAACGCAGGTGTCACTTCTAGGCGCTTACCGCACAGGTCGGGAAACACCGTTGCGGCGATTTCCTTTGAACTGCCCCTTTGTGCTGGGAAAGGCACGACTACACACGTTGAATTTTTCATAAGCCTTGGCCTTTGCGGTCTTCATGGAGATGTAACGGCCGATGCAGCCCTGACTAGAGGACTGACCGGCGATTTATCTGAAGACTTTGCGTGGTCGCGCCGCGACAGTTGAGTAGTGGCATGGATGCAAAATGGCGAACTAAGCGACGGTTTCCGTGTGGCGATAGGGGGCGGTTGACGATGGCAGGGTGAGACCTTTCGTCACCAGACGGCGGCGAACTGCCTGTGCCTTTTTCTTGGCATCTGCCTCGCCGTTGCAGGGAACAACATAAACCTCGCATTGCTCATAGTCGGGGTCAGAAGGCCGCCCCCCTGTAGACCACGAGCCATTTGGGAACCGAACTACCGTCATTGACTTCATCTACCACGCTTCCTTTTGCAACTGTTGGACGGGATATCAGCAAGCCGCGTAATCCCAACTGATCAATCAATTGTCCTACACCCACTGAGGATCGGCGGGATTAAGTTTCCGTTAGCGCTTCTTCCAAAGCATCGACAACGTCGTTGATGCTGTCGGGGGAGTTCTGAAAGTCGTTGAGCACGTCCAGAGATCCGTTTTCGTTCGCCACACGAAAGGCCGCTTGAAGCGTTTCAAGCGCTTGTCGTTGGGATTGAGTCATGTCTCTACCTTACTGAAGTGAAAGTAGGTATATCGTCCGAGCAAAATGCCGGTGCCACCACCGGGTAGCAAAAGAATTAGGATGCATCTTCAACCCTCATTCGAGAGGACCAAGCAATGCAACGGCATGGAATTGCAAAATTGCCGATGGGTAACTTCGACCTGGAGACCTGGTCATGGAATAATGCGAGCACTTCGCCAGCCTGATCGGACTAGCGCCGCATCAACCATCCAGACCGAACTGCACTGCTTTGACCTTTGAAGGCTCCCTGAATGAAACCCATTGAAAACCCCATTGCTCTTCGTGCTTATGAGCGGGCGTATAACGCGTCTCGGGTACCGCCGACACCGCGTAAGAAAACCGATAGCCGTACTGCAGATAAATTCGTGGTCAGGGGTTATAACGAGCTATTCGAGGAGATGGCGGGCATCGGCCTCCATCAAGGGCGAAGCATTAACTCTGAGGTGGTCGCAGCGATCCTTGAGGCGCTTTCAGGCTTTGAGCGCTCAAGCGCAATGCAGCGCATCCTGACCGCCAGCCTCGGAGACTCGCTTTCGGCGCGGGTTCTTGCTTCCGTGCCTAATTTTGACCTCGATGTATGCACAGAGCCGCGGGATTTTGTCGTTCGGTTCCCCGAATCGGTGCGCGATTCGGTGCGCCAGGATGTGAAACGAATCATCGACATGCCCCAGAACCAGAAAACCCTTACCACTCAGTTCGCCGGGCCCGATGGCGTGAAGCGTAAAGAGCGGTCGATGAATACCTGGGTGCTAAAAGCGCTGGTGGCCTGGATCAAGATCCAACGTCAACAGTTCGCCCTGTTAAGTGCGGCGATTGAGCTGGAGAAGGAACCCGCCGGCACGGAGGCGGAAGCAGCCGCTGTCTGAGCCACCGCTGGCCTGGGCTGCGCGGGTATCAATCCTTCAGGTTGAATTTGAAAGCCCGCGCTGCCGGGCTTTCATCCTCGATGTAGGGCGTCTCCAACCACGTTTTCGAGGTTGATGTTCGACAAGGGCCGCGATTTATCGACGGCTTGCTGGCAAGCCTTCATTACGGCGCTGGCTATACGCATATGCGCCTCACCGATCATAGTCCGGCCCGAATCGTCGTGGGGGGCGCCCTGATTTGTGTTTCCCAGAGCCATCGCCAGGGAGCCAGCGCAGATGGCTTTTGCAGCCCACTCATTGGCCTTAAAGCTCTCCTCGATCTGTGTCAGGCTCAATTCCGCCGAGACGCCAAGCATCAGGACGAATAACTCGTCCTCACTCTCAACGCGCTCCTTGAAGACATAACCCCATTCGACTGTTGAGCCCTTGGGGATGATCTCTCTGTCATAAATCATGAGTTTCAGGTCCTGATGATGAAGGCGGCTTCAAGCAGCTTTGAGGTCTGGCAACCATTCCAGGTTGTAAGGGCAGCAGTTGTGGATGACGCGCTTTTTGTCCCGGGTCGGTCGTGTGCAGGTCCACATGTAACGGGACGCCGGCTTGGTGCAGGCCTTGTCCTCGTAAAGGACCAGATCCTTTTTGCCCTTCACGCCGATCGCCTGAACAAATGCGTCGGTGGTCGGCTCACGTCGTGCGTAGAGGGTGTGCAGGGTGACTGGTGATGCTTTGGCGGCGGCAGCGATACGCATGGGATTCCCCTCAAAGTTGATGAGTCCATGATCGAACTTGCCCTTCGGTGCCAGAAGCAGCTACTTCCGAAATTTCGCCCTTATTTGGTTTGCCAAGGTCGGTAACAAAGCGGGGGTAAGGCAGGACTGGCAGAGGCCAGGTCAAATGCAGCCCTTCGGTCTGAAACGGACTATTTTGAAGCCGAAGTGTAAAAGGGGATGTCCTTGGTCATCTCATTGCCACCTGGAGCACCTGGATTGAATTCGATGGTGACCACACGGGTACGGCGCAGTAAGAAAGCTTGGGCCTGATCTCTTGAAATGCCGGTGGCAAGTTCAACCTTCTCGGCCTCGTCTACGTCGAACGTAATGAGCAGACCGCGCACGCTCAGCTCGCGCCGGGCGACTTCGAGAAGCTGCAAATCGCACGAAGTTAGCGTGGTATTGGGTCGTCCGTTGAGCCGTAGCACTTCACTGATCAAGGCCATTCCTGAATCGGGCACGGTGCCAATCAGGGCAATAATCTCTGGTGTCAGTTGCTTGGCGAGGGGTTTATTGATAGGCCGGGACATTCAAGTATTCCATTGCGTACGTTCAATGCCCGGCGGGCCGGGCGTGAGATCATTTATTTCCGGAAAACGGATCTGGTTTCCCATGCCTTGCAAGATAGGTCTTGGCCTGCTTTACCAAGCGGTTGTACTCGGCCTCGCCCATGCGCTTCTTCCCGCGTAGTTCGGTTAGGGTTCCGCTGACATAAAAACCTGCAATCGAACGGTCACTGACTTTCATTCGCCCACCTTTGGTTTGAGTTTCAATCGTTGGGACTGAGCCCACTGCACCAAAGCGGGCTCTAACCATTCCGGACGGATAAAGTTGGTTGCCAGCGCTCGCCATTCGGCGTGGGTGGCACGGCTGAGGAATGGCTGACCAGCGAAGCGATCCGGAACGCCTTCGGGGGAAAAGCTCAGGTGGTTGCAGTGCTCGCCAATGAAGGATTCAAACTTCGCGTGAGAGGTCGGTATTTCAACGGTTTTCACCAATAGCTTGGCCAGCGTCACCGCAACAGACTTTGCAGCCCGCTGGAGTGCGAATTCACTGATTTCGGCCTTCTCGGCTAACTCTGATTCCTGCGCCAGCCACCCAAGAATTGAGACTGTCAAAAATGGGCTGATAGCATATGCGCGTTGTGACTCATCCAGTCGTGCCTTGGCATCAAGCTCTTGGATGCACGTAGCAGATGGTGATTGAGACTTCCACGGCCAAAAAAACATGTATCTCACTCTTCCGTAGTCATCAGTTTCAGGCCCTGAGACTTCGCCCACTCAAGAATGCTTTGCTCCAACCATGTCGGGATCATCAGCGCCGTCCCTATTGCCGCCCATTCGGCGTGCGATACCCGTTGGAGAAATGGCGCGCCGATGAATTCAGCTGGCATATGTGGGAAGTGGAACGGGTGGTCGCAGTGCTGGGCCACGAAGGAAGGCGTCGCTGTTGTCACGATGCGATTGGCTACGATCTTGGCGATTGCCACGGCGACGGACATGTAAGCCCCATGCAGGTCCTCCGTGCTAATGCCGGTGTACGTGCAAAGGTGCGGCTCGAAAATGTTCCAGCCGTTAAAGGAGTTAGCTATTGCGGCGGAGATGTTTCGGACCCGCTTGCGATATTCAAGATCAGAAATGCCCATGGGGTGATTGTTACTCATCGCGAATGCCCTATGAAAATCATGGACGCATCGTCACCCTGGAGCCGCCGTGCCAGAACCCTAAAACACGAAAATTTCAGTGCTGAAAACTGTAGGAACATCATCCCGCCCATTGCGATTGGTTCCCGAACAGCCGATTTCGATTCACACGCACGCATCTAACTCGTCACTTCCTATGTTTGGCTCGGAAAGCCGACCCACAGATGAACAACCAGCTTTACCGGTAAAAAACCGGAATGCCTGTTACGAGACAATCCTGAGTTTTGGGGGCGAAGTACCTGCAGGACTACCTGGCCCACTCAGTCCAGGATTCGGCAGGAAGGTTGTCGAAATTGGCCTGCAAGAGAAACTCACTCCACGGAATCTGCCCTCTGAGGAAGCGCTGGGCGCTCTCAAGCGTCTGTTCGTCGACGCAATATCCGGATTGCAGGAGGTCAGCGCGTACCAGCTCCAGCGGAGCCCGGTTGGCGCGAAGGAATGTTTTGGCGGTGGGCCTGGTTGGGTTGGATTGCATTTGCACGAGAGCTGGACTCAATAGCCGTTTGATGTCCCATTTTCAGACCAGGTTGAGGAGGGTGCCACCCAAAACGCACCTTAGAAATTCAGCGCATGCGAGTTCGTTGGTTGATTCCAGCTTTCCATGAATAGCCAGTTTTTCGAGGCGCCTGGTATCACAAGCTTTCAGCCGTGGGCTCTCGCACTTTACGGGGGATTGCCTTCGGTAACTCGCCTGCAACGCTGGCTCCAGACCCGGCCTGAGACCTGGCCATTCTCAAAGATCGGATCTCTTCAGCTTGCTGGTTGCAAATGTTGGCCAGCCGCGATTGCTCACGCAGAGCGGCGTTGATCGAGTTCTTCACCTTGTCCGGATCAACGATTCTGGCCATCACCCGAACCAGTAGCCACGTTTCACGATTGCGATCGCGAGTGTGTTGCCAGGGTGCTGCGACAGCCTCGAAAGTTCCGCAGTTGCGCGAAAGGGCGACCGGGCCGCGCTTGGCGATCACCTTACCGCGGGCCGTGACCCAAAGCAGTCCCCAGCGCTCCGGGACCTCGTCGGGCTGAATCAGCCCCTCGGGGCACATGTAGTACCGATAGAGCCCCATGCCTTCGCCGTCGGCCCGGTGCGGCTTCTTGGCGTCGGCGAGGAAGTCGTTGCGCGAGACCTTCACCTCCACCACGACTGTATCTGTTTCGCGAGTGGCGGCACGAAAGCCGATGCTGTCCGGTATTTCGCCGCCCCAGCCGGACCGGCACTCTGAAAGGGCGACGTGACAACCGTGTCCGCCCTGACTATTGGGGCGTAGCAGCCATTTCTTGGAAATTTCGCAAAGTTCAGAATGAGTCATGATGCCCTTGAGATTGCCGTTGGTTGGGGCGGGCCAAGGCTGCGGTGCGCAAGCAGTCAAAGCCCTCAGCATTTGCAATCCAATTTTCGGGCTTGGGCGAGTGTGCATGCCAGTCAAAATCGTGCCGGAAATTCCACGAGAGGAGGGCCAACGCCATCATGCGGTGACGGCGCCGGCCGGGGGACGAAACTTACGCTGCGTCAGTTGCTGAGACCTTTACCCACTTGCCGTTGACGGTGTCGTAGCCGTGCTTGATGAGCATGGTACGACCTATGCGGGTGACCAACAGGTAACCGTCGTCCTCGATCCCTTGCAGCTCGGCAGTCAGCCCGGCGCTGTAGAACGCCTGCAGGGCCATGTCAGAAGTTGGCAACTGCTTAGCCAGGGCTACGAATTGCTCGAAGTACACGCCGTGCTTGTCCAGCGTCACGGTCGCGGTGTGGATGTCGAGTTCATCGACAATGCGCTGTTCGAGGTCCTTTTGTGCCATGTAACCAAGCCCTTCGATTCCCAGCATACGCTCGGTATGTTCAGAGGTGCTGTGCATGAACCAGGTGCCCTCAGGCGTGGTGTGGGCTGTCACGAAGAACACGCCGTGCCGGTTGGTGATCAGGCAGGCAAAGAGCTCTCCATCCAGCCCATAGAAGCGAATGCCGGCATTCAGGCGCTTGTAGAAGCCGCTGACGCTGGAGTCAGCTTTGGTATCGGTTTCAGCGATGACTTTTGCTGCTGGAATCCACTTCTTGCCGGGGGTGATGATGACGTGGGACATGCTGTGCTCCTGATTGGTTGATGAGTCCATTAGAAGACCGGTCAACCTGTGCCAGAAGCAGCGGGAAGGTTTTTTTCGATATCGCCGTGGGCTGGCGCTTGGATCTACCGGGGGTGTTCAGCGGCAGCCCGGGGGGGCGAAAGGCTGGCGCGGCGCGATGCAACACTCCGATCAGTACTGCGTTGTTGCCTTTTCAATCCCGGGCAACGGCCCGTTACAGCCCATGCACAGGCCCTGGTTGTGTTCGTTCAGTGCCGCCACGCTCTCGGCACCGTAGCAGCACTGACACTTCGTGCACCGGACAAACTCGCCAGCCAGCGGGCCGCCAGTAAACGCATCAAGGACTGACTCGTTTGCTGGCTTGAACGCGATTGATTTTGTGGTCATTGATTTCCAATCCTCGATGGTCAGTGTGCAGCCTGGTTGGTGCTGTCATAGGGAGTTTTGGCGTTCGGACTGAGTCCGCGTGCGCGGCGGTATTGGTCCGCCATGTTGGACCTGCGCATATCGGAAAGCTTCGAGTGCGCTTTTTCGTAGGCAGGATTAACGCTGCCAGTTGTGGCATAGGCTTCGCGGACTTTCTTGGCCTGGGCTGCTTCGGCGTGGATCATCGAGTGTCCCTTTGAGTTTGGATATTGCCGCAGCGTTGGCGGCAAGTTAGGGGATCGTGAGCCCGAAAGGATTGTGCCACCAGCGGTGGGGGAAATTTCGGGCTCCTTCTCGCTTTAGAGTCGATCAGTCCTGTTCATCGAACACACTTTCATCAACGTCATCGTCCAGTTCGTTGTAATCGATCTTGTTGATCATGCTGAGATCCTTAAGTTTGGTTGCGTTGACAGATGGGTCTATTGTAAATGCGGAATGGTGTACAAAGTACAAGATTCACTCAATCCAACCGACTTTCGTATTTCCAAAGATTGGATTCCAAATTCGCACTGACTTCCATTGAGCTGCCGACACGGTCCAGATAACCCTAGGGCTAACATGCCGCAACTTGTTCCACCCGGGTCTCTAATCGCGCGCTTTGGCCGATCCTCAATCCCGCGCCCGGAACACCTTGAATGGCCTCGCTTTTTCCCCGTGAATTTCTAGACCTCATTTTGGCTACGCGACACCTAAAGTTTGCGATAGCGTTCTGCTCTGAGCGAACGCCTTTGAGGCTCATTGGTGGGCGCTTAAACCAATATTGGATGAGCAATCAATGAACAGACCTAGCACTGATTATTTGGCATCGCCGGAATCGGAACCTGCGTTCTTCGTCGTCACGAGTCGTGATCCGGTGTACACCGCTGGCGCTATTCCAACGTCTGATTTGATTCGCATGGGTTATGGAGTCGATGAACCCTTGCGCCACGGTGATCAAGGTCTCTACCTCGGCGGTAATTTGTGCGGGCACCTGTTCCTTGATCGGGACCAACTGCTGGAGTACGTGGCGGCGTATACCCCAAGTGCAACTCAGATCCCATGTGAGTTTCTCGCGTGGGGGATCTTGTGATCGTATGTAAAAGCAGGGTTTGAAGTTGGTGAAAAATCGAGATCGTGCGGTGGTGGCACGTTTAAGGCGGCTCAATGATGGATTCCGCTTCAACGCCATGGCCTGGGCTCAACGATGAAGCCTACGACTACATCAATCATTAGGGATACAGGATTCAAATGATCAACAACGACACGTTCCAACGGATCGGTAGTAATCACCAACTGACCTCTTCCACGTTCAACCTCCTGCTTGGCGCTACATTGTTATGGGGGTTCGCGCTCAACTGGTGGATGGTCGCCACCATCCCCGCCGAGGTCGTGAAAGCGATCAACCCGATCGCCTTCATCATCGGGTACCTCGTTTCCGCGTTCGCCGGTTGCTGGTTGATGTTCGCTTCGAATAAACCTGCTTTGAGCTTCCTGGGTTACAACTTGATCGTTGTCCCGATCGGCCTCGTGCTGGTGATGGCCCTGCCAGGCTTTGCACACGAGCATATCGTCGCCGCCGTGCGGACTACGGTTCTGCTCACCGTGGCCATGATGGTGCTGGGAACAATCTTTCCGCGCTTCTTCCAGCGTATTGAAGGCGCACTCTTCTGGGCGCTCCTTATCTCCATCGTGGTGGAACTGGTTCAGACCCTGGTATTCAAGGTGAAGCTCGGTGTCATGGACTGGATCGTGGCGGCCATTTTCTGCGGTTACATCGGTGTGGATTGGGGGCGGGCAAACAACATCGAGCGCACCGTTGATAATGCAATCGACAGCGCTGGCGCTTTGTACCTCGACATCATCAACTTGTTCATCCGCGTGTTGCAGATCATCTCGCGCGCCAAGGACTAAATCTTACTCGCTACGTACTCAGCCTCGCATTTTGCGGGGCTGAGTACGTAGAAGGAATCGAAGAGACTTAGAGCGTTGCGATAATGCAAATATTCGAGACAGATGAGGCGTTACTCCAGTCCCTAGCACAGGAAACCGCGTTCGGGGTGTCCAAGCTGCAGCGTCTCGCTTTTTGGGGCTACAACCGCGCGGCGAGAAAAATTGACGAGTGGCTTAAAGACGGCAAGATCCGACAAGTAGAGAGTTTGCCGTACCGATTTGTGGTTTGCGCAGATCCTAGGCCAGAAGCGATAGCGGATTGTCAGAGGACATCAAAGGCCCCCATAAAAGCAGGCGGAGGAGCATTTCCATGAACGGCGAGTTTTCCCTACCTTCATGCTCGTCTTGCGAATCTACTGCTATGGAACATCGTTGTTTTTCTCACGCTCCCGGTACAAAGATTTTCAATCGAAACGGATGGTATTGCGGTGCCTGCGGGGCTGGCCCCCAGCACCTGGTACCAGCTGGATCGGGTGGCACTGAACGCGGTGCTGCAGTTGATTCAAAGGCAATCTAATTTCACGAATATCTGACGATTAATACAGGGCAGCGATGACGATCGATGACGAAATACAAGAGGTGCTTGCCTCACCTGGAACGAGCAACTGGCTTCGCCAGGCCCTGGAGCAGGCGTTAGATCTCGATTGTGTCGACGCAGCCAATGACGCCGAGTATCTGAGCGATCTTCTGGACCGCCGATGCCAGCCTGTAGGGCCTCCAATCACCACGTCTCTCCGCATCCAAGACAGAAGGTAACAATCGATGGAACACAATTTTGCCAGCAGGACACTTGTCTCCGTCGTCCTGGTGCTGCTGACTGGCTGCACGTCGCCGGCGGGAACGCAGACTACGCAACAACAAATCAATGACGCACTCAAGCGCGCCCCGCATGGGTCTGTTGAGTTGACCGTAGATTACTGCACCCCTCACAAAGCGGCTGATCAGCGAAAGCAGGTCGTTGAAATGGGGCAAAGGGCGGTTTTTATCCCTACAGCTTCGGCACCTTACGAAATGAAGGTTATACCTGTTCAGTCCTCAACAGGCGATCTGGTCCTTTCCCTGAGTTCTAAATGGATCGAACGAGTCCAATCCTCCAACGGGGGGTTTAACACTGATGTGATCTACAGCTCAACGGTGCTGGTGAAGAACGGTGTAGCGAGTCAGCCAATCACCTTCAAGGTCAGTGATGCTGAGGCGTGCCTAACACTTACTGCCAACACACGCCTTGCCGTGAGTTCCGCAAATTCAGTTGAATCAGTTCATCAGGCGGCAAACGGTCAATAGGGCCGCACCGCGATATTCTGTGACAGAGGGGAAGGGAATGTCTGAATGGCGGGGTAAAGTGGAAACAGCGTTGCGCAAACTCAAGTACTCGAGGCAGCGCAAGCGTCAACTGGCTCTATTCTGGTCTTCGGGGGCCTATGGCTGGATCTGGAGCAATCTCTTAGGCCGCCGATCTGCCCTGGACATCTTTGAGGAACAGGCAATTGCTATCGAGTGGCGTATCATGCGCATCGAAGACCGTTACTGGCGCTACTGGAGTTCTCTCAACGTTCTTCAAGCCTGATTCAACGTCTTGCCCAATAAACGTAACGAAAACCGGGTGAGTCCCGGCGCGGGTTTTATTCCATGTCCGGTACGACAGTTCTCAACCTCAATGACCTCTGTGAACTTCTGAGGCGCGCTCTGGAGGCCGACGGGCAAACCACGACGGCAGAGGCATTGCTGGCGCTATTGAAGGCCTGCTTGGTCCAGAAGCAGCTCGCCAACAAGGTGAACGTGCTGGATGCCGGGATAGAGGTTTGCGATCTCTGTGTCTTGTACCCGGTTTATGCCAACTGGGTGACCAACGTCGGTGATCAATTGGGGTACCAGTGTCAGGACGAAAAGCAGGCGGGAGAGTGGTGTCGCGAGATGCCAAACACGCTGCAGGTGTTCAGCACACTCCGTCGCCTGGTCATGGCCAGGCTCGAAGCAATGGAGCGTGAGGATGCGGCCAAAACCGGTTTTGACATGGTCGATGTCGTTGAGCGGTCAGTGCTGACCGGCGAGCCGTTTGAGCAATCAAAGGCTCGCCTTCATGCGAAAGGGGTAGGCCTGAAACCTGTGGACTGAAGCTGCCAGGCTGCCGATAGACCTCTTGGGTGTCAGGACACGCTTTCGTCGCGGTCAAGCGAGTTACCCGCCAGCGGGACGGGGCGCAGCGTTTGAAGCATGACATGGCCGTCAGTGATTCGGCGGATGATGTCGCGCAGCTGCTCGATCGAAGCGTCAGCGTGGAACTCGACATCTACATCTGGAAGGCCGGTACCGTCCTTGTTCACGGTGCTGTTGAGACGAACACCGGCGTCCTGCACTGCTTTGAAAAATCCCTCGGCATCCTCTGCACATTCAGCGCGCATTGAGAAGACTTGACCAGCCCGTTGATTCATCGGGTTCGCCGTCAGTTCGCCGACAGGCATGAAGACGACTTGGCCGGCCCGTTGATTCGCAGGGTTCACCGTTAGATCGGCGACTGGTATGGCTGCATGGTTTTCGAGCTTGCGCACGATGACAAACCCCGTGTCTATCTGGGTTGGCGCATCAATGGTGGTGACCGTTACCCCTCCTTCGGATGCGTCGATACGGAAGAAGGAGCCCTCGCCGTCATAGGCCACCAGGTTACCACCGGCGGTA
The DNA here is from genome assembly GCF_050434865.1 of Pseudomonas silensiensis. Taxonomy (NCBI): domain Bacteria; kingdom Pseudomonadati; phylum Pseudomonadota; class Gammaproteobacteria; order Pseudomonadales; family Pseudomonadaceae; genus Pseudomonas; species Pseudomonas silensiensis. The sequence continues at coordinate 11,653 of NZ_JBNDJH010000002.1, read as the reverse complement.
AGAATCGCTTCAGCGCGACGGTGACCGCTAACCACTTCCAGGCCTGCTGCTTTGAGATTTTCTTGAACGTTCATAGGGTCCTTCCGGATTGTTCGGATGCGTGAACCACATCCGTTGATTTGGGACGGGCTCATTTTCTGCCGCGGGCGTGCGTGCCACTACCCCCATGAATAAGGCGGCAGGGCGGGCAGGCGGGATTCTATCCCTGAGAGTGCATGGTTCAAAGGAACGTTCGCGCTGGCGCTGGCGGTGGAGTCAAACCAATGATCCCCCCCCCCCAGCTTCGCAACTGAACTGCCCTGCAGCAGTGATGGGTCGCTCAATATCCAGTAACGGGCCTACTCCTCGGCATCAGCAGGTTCGAATTCAGGAATAAACAGTAAGCCCCACCCGGAGTCATCCACCTCATCGCGCTGAACGTTCCAGGCAGTTTGCGGATCGTCCGGGTCTATGTTGCCTGAGAGAATAACGGCGAACGTGCAAGCCAGGATTTTTTCCCCGTCGGCAAGCTCCTCACGGCTTTTACTCAGCCCGATTTCGGCAAGCGCCTCGACGTTGTCGTTCAACTCAAGCATCCGGCCGGGACTATCACACGCCTCGCTGACCAGGATGTCTTTCCAGGACTCATCCTCCAGCGAATACCGGACACCGATGCAGCAATAGTCATTGCCGCTGATTGCCTTGTGTTGCGGGTATTGCCAGAGGATGAAAAAGAACTGGCACTCCTCATCCCAGGCGGATTCCTGAATAAAATCCCCAAGGCAGGCTTTCATCATGAGCTGAACAGAAGGATCGTCGTCGGTTTCAGGAGTCCGAGTCATAGAGCCAAGGTAAACCGGTATTCGGCCCACTATCTCGTCGATCAGGTCAAAAGATGGCTCCCCTATATTTGCATCCTTGTCAAAGCTCGGGATGTCAACGTCCCAGCCAATGTAGGTGAGGCAGTTAACCCATCCTCTCAGATTGGCATCACCGCACATGCGGGCGGTGGTGAGCATTCGTATAGGGCTGGGAAGGGTGTCATGAGTGGTGTCCAGTGCTTCTTCGAGGCGTTCATTTTCGGCCTCGGCTTCCATAGCCAGGGCGTCGTCCATCGTAAAAGCCTTGAAGGGGTAGTTCGCCGACGGCGAGAGTCGCGAGATGATGAACATCGCTATGGCCGGCCGAATGTTTTGTAGGCACACCAATACGTGCAGATAGCCCACAAAACGTTCATCGGAACCCTCTTTTCCTATCGACTCGTCACAGGGTGTCGGCGGCATGGATTCGATTGCAAATACCATGATATCCCAGGAACCGAAGCCACAAAGGAGTGCCAGGACGCTGGACGATTCCTCCTTTTCGATCTTCATGGACAGCGAGTAGGCGTCGACCCACTCGCGGGCGCGGTCCACCGACTTCAAAACGAAGGGTTCATTTCCCATGTCGCACCCCGGAATGATCAGTCCAGAAATGGTTCGGTTTACTCCACGATGCCCGCGGCGGCAACAAAAATAGTGAGTAATCATCAGGCCAGTCGCGGCTATAGGCGCACTCACTTGGCTGGCTTCTTGGAAGGTTGGTTTGTTGGGAGATTAGCGTGAAACGGACATTGCACCCCAAGGTATGCTGTCCGGAAATTGCCGGGCAGGGGAATCAGTACTCAACAATGAACTGCCCGTGAACTGAAAGGAACACTGCCTTGTAGTCGCGACCGGCCTTGTTCTTCCACTGGCAGCGGCCGGTGCGCTTCATTTCCGCGACGATTCTTTCAGGATCACCCTGGATGCAATTCGCGTCCCTGGATTTCAGCCACCGAAGAAACTGCTCTTCTTCCATCTTCGATGTTGCTCCAATGGGTGGCTGGGCTGGGCTGGGCTGGGCTGGTTGCGAGCGGGGCGGGCACGAGCCCGGGCTGCAGGCCTAGGGCAGTGACTTATCGCGTTGGTGCTTTACGGGGGGCTTTTACACGGCGGATCAGCAGTGGCGCTTCGACAGCCAAGAGCCAGGCGGCCAACGTGTAGACCCCAACAGGTGCCGGGGCAAACAGCGTCACGGCCAAAAGTAGGGTAAAGAGCAGGCCAAAACAACCAAACACCAGGTTCGGGTTCAGAATCCGGTTGGCCCCTGGCATTTCCGATCGCGCTTTGAGCGAGCCGTACATCAGCAGGAATTCAGGGATACCAAGAACCCCGAAAGTCAGCAGGAAGAGGCCCGGGAAGTAAGGTGTTTCCCTGAAGTAAAGCAGCGCGGCAAAGCAGAAAAGCGACGCAGAGAAAAGCGTCAATCGAAAAAGGCTGCCCATCTGACTACTCCATGATTGATCAATGGGCGGCAGTTTATGTGCTGCCGCGCGGTGCTGCTATCGCAATTGGGGTGGGGAATTCTGGCGCAGGCTCGAATGCGTACGCCTCATTTTTGACCGTACGCTGCCTCCCACTGCTCCCAGGCCTCAGGCTGTGTCTTCATAGGGTGAGCTTCAATTCGAGCAAGCAAATGCTCAGTAGGGCATTTGGCTTTCCAATATTGAGTTCCAACCCGTACCAGAACGGGCTCTTTGGCGCACTTTGGGCAGGGTGTCCGTTGAACGGCCATCGTCATCTTCCTTCGTCTGTTTGATCGCCGGGGATTCCAGTTGGAATCCCACGTCTGATCGATGCCTGGCATTATATGAGTCGCCCGGGGGTGCCACTATCCAAAGTGGGGCGGGGAAGATCGCGCGACATAACTCGTCGCCAAACTCGGGGCACAAAAAAAGCCGCCGGTGAGGGCAGCTCTTTGGACGATCAGCAGCGCGTTAGCCGGCCAGGCGACCAACAGGCTCAAACTCGCGGCCTTTGGACAGTGCTACGTCCAGAAAACGGCTGCGTTTGTCAGAGCGCTTGGCCAGTGCGGCGCGGGCTTCAGTTTGGAAGCGGGCGGCCATCATTGGCTTTGGTTCGTGCTTAGGCTTGTGCATAGACACCTCACGGGTCTCGAAATTTGGTTGGATAGTATTACTGCTCAACAGCAATGACAAGCCGGCCCGTCGGGTCGAAGGCGAAACCGAGGCTCTCATAAACCGGTATGGCACCTACTGCCGGCTCCTGGACCTCAATTTCTGTGCACCCGATCATGACAGCGTAGTTTTCAATCGCGGTTAACGCCAGCGCAGCCACGGCACCACGCAATGGGTGGGTCCTGTCTGGTTTTCCTTCAAGAATTACGATCTTGATGCAAAGTTTGCTCTTGCGAGGGGACGCGTAGCACAAGCCGCACAGCTCCTGCCCAAACCAAAGGGCGATATCGAAGCCCCGACTATCGTCCTGCTTCCATTCATGCACGTCATGCCAGGGATACAGCGTTTCTGCATCCCCCCACAAATCTGAAGCGTCCACAGCATTGTGCGTGATCGGCTCGTAACGAATTTGAGCAGTGTCAATGCCGCGATCGATGAGGTTCTGGTTCTCAAGTGCAAGTGCCTGTGCGGCGTTGCGTGCTTCAGATCGGAGGATCTGATAGCGGAACTCGTTTCCGCGTTTTTTGGACATGGCCGACCATTGATGCAATTTCGAAGGTGCGCAGGATAACGGGATTCCGGACGTTTACTAGGGGGGCATTGCCATACGTTCCTGAAGCTCGGGTTTCGTATCCTCAAGATGGCGTTGTGGTCCGTGTCTGCGAGTCACGCTTACGGTGTGGCAGAATTGGCCTATGAGTTGGGATTTCGCAAGGCGCCGTTATCCTTGAGCTTTAACACCTGACAAAACTGGCAATCGCGATAATCACGTAGCGGAGCAGCAATGAATAAGGCAGTAGCAGCATTGATTTTGTTGACCCTGGCATCCCCGTCATTTGCAGAAAATGACGTGATTTATGTCCCCGGTATGACAGCTATTCCGTTCGTCCTGAGCAGCACGGGTGACAGGCCCGCTGGCCACATCAAAAACTGGGGCTCTTTGAACAAGGAGAATGGCAACGTCAACGCCGCGGGCGATCGAGCTGTAAACATGCTTCAAGAGAAATGTGGCATTAACTTTGGTGTTGTGAAAAATTCGGCTGGCCGTATCGATCCCGAGGAAGGGACCGCAGCCATTGCCTGTATGCGGCGTGACGGTGAAACTCTGATCGAAACGATTGTGCCAGGAACTCTTGTCGATAGCACAGGGGCCCTGGGCCTCAAAAACGTTGATATTGGCACTCAAGCATTCTTTTTGGTCCAAACGTCTGCACGTATTCCATTGGTCGATGAAGAGTGCGAACCAGGAAAAATGAAGACGACTGCCGATGGCCGTCAAGCGGTGTGCGCCTACGGCAATATTTGGAAAAGCACCGAAGGGTCGTCTGAGTAATCGATCATTACTCGTTGTTCAACGGCGACGTAGACTCCGGCGCTCTCGTTCTCAAAAAACAGGCCACGTGAGACGGTAGCCTTCGTGGTCGCGATAACCGTGAAGGGTGAATTCGATAAAGGAAAAAATGGAAATCATCCTGGAACACAAGTCAGGCTACCGACTGGCCACCGAAGAGAAGCTCGTTATTGATGAGCTCGAAGCGACCAGTGCGTCATATCAAATCGCTGCCTTGTCTCAGATCTACCGGGACAGGGTCGATACCCGCCGAGCTGGTCTTGTAGTGGGCAGCATGGACTTCATCAGGGCTGCATTGCGCCAGCGCGGTATCGTCATGCCTACGCTCGAGTCGTATCCCGATGTTTTGGCTGGCCACCTGCACCGTCGGGTCTGGCGGGCCAGGCTTCGAGATGCGTTAACCGCTGCAAGGGGCGGTACCCGAGTCTTTGTAAAGCCATCAAAGCGGCCAAAGCTTTTCACTGGGTTTGTCCTCGATTACTCCAACGATCGCCGCGCGGCCGGCGCGCCGCCAAGCGAGCCTGTGTGGTGTGGTGATGTCGTCAGCTGGGCGAGTGAGTGGCGGGCGTATGTGGTGGATGGATCTGTGGGGTACATTGGTTTCTACGACGGCGACCGCGCTTGCATCCCAGATTGGGAAACGGTTACCTCGGCAGTGCGGGCGATGTCCAATGACCCGGGCGCGCCGGGGAGCTACGCGATTGATTTTGGCGTGCTCACCACGGGTGAAACGGCCCTGATTGAGGTCAATGATGCCTTCGCGGTAGGAGCCTACGACAACGTGCCAGGTGAGGTTTACCTCGCTATGCTGCAATCCCGATGGAATCAGCTAACCGCAACCGAACGTGCGTAACGGTACCTCGACAGCGGAGTGATCAATCTTGAATGGCCGGCTTTTGGGATGCGTTATCAGGCGCGCCGGTGAGCGCTGGGGTTCGCCGGAAGCACTCTGTGGGAAACCCGTACTCCGCACATGCGCAAGCACCTTCACAGCGATCTGAGCGCACCTCAGGCTTCAGCAGTCCATGGTTCACGCCATACTCCTGGATCTGCCCGCCGTCGGCGTTGCCACCCTCAAAGCAGATATCAATCATGCTGTTGGCGAACCCCCGTAAGTTATTGAGGTGGGCCAGTTGTTCCACAGCGGCGGCCAGCTCTAATTGCAGACTGTCCCGTTCATCCCGGTAGCGCTTTACTTCACTCATGCAATCACCTCGATCGGTTGTCCTCGGCCCGGGCACCTCACGTGGGGAACCTGGGTCGGTCATTTATGCCGATTGTGCCAACGACATGAACGGTAAGGCAGCCAAAATGGGGGCCAGAAAATCGCGTGAGGAAAGCGCGGCTGGCGAGGGAGCTGCTGGCGCGGGGCAGGGTGCGCCTTCTATGGGGCCTGGCGGCGATAGCGGAGTTATCGCGCCCGTCCGCATGGGGCAATGTTGATCCGCTCGCCACAGGCGAGCAGGACTTGTTCCAACTCATCGCCATTCAGTGCCAGCGGAATTGGGGTGCCCGGATAATCACCGCCAAGGGCGTACTTGCGCGTGAAAGTCACCTCCGCGCCGCCAGGTCCGAAGTAGGTGTAGATGTCACACACTGGGCCTGACCCGTGGTAGGTGCCCGGTGGGACGCTGTACAAAGGATTCTTCTGTGCCTGTTGCTCAGTCATGGATTGTTGTTCCGTGCCAGATGCCCGGATTTAGCCGGGCATTTATCAGTGGTAGGTGTGTTCCCTGGGGTAACTAGGCTTGTCAGGTGATATTTGCCTTGGCGCTCTGCCAGATATTGGTTACCGCGCTCAGTCAGGTGCTCTTCAAACTCGCTGGCGCAGACGTTCAGCAGCTCTTCAGGCGAAAACATGATGACCGCATAGCCTAAGCCGCGGAGTTGACGGGCCTTTTGACGCAGGACCACGGCTGCGTTTGCGCCGGTGGCGTCATCGTGCGCATGCTCGACTGATGCCTTAGCCCAATCCCAATAGCCCAGCGATGTGTCACCGGTGGCCACGCTCGCGCGCCAGGCGCTGCGGGTATAGAGCGGGTGTTCGTCGGTTCCGCTATAAACAGATTGCAGGCCTTGGGCAGTCAGTAGGTGATCCTGGGCGCTGTGAGTGATGGATGCAGCTGGTTGAGCAGAAGTCATTTCAGGTCGTCCTGTGGTTTGGATGCTGAAATTCTGCTTCCCAGGCCGGCGTGCCAGAACCGATACCGGCGATTGTTTTTACGGGGCTGAAATGAGATCCCAAAAGAAGGGTTGAAGGGCTTGGCCGTGGAGTGTGGCAATTAACCCTGGAAGCGGGACGTGGAACGGAAGCAAAAAAATCAGCCGTGGGCTACTGGCACAGCGCGAGCGGTCGGATGATTGCCTGACTTTAGGAGTGCCCACCGGGCTGACCTACTCCACCACACAGGACGCCGACGATGTACAAGATTGAAGACTGCATTAGCCTCACCGAACTTTCAGAGTCACTGGCTTTCATGACGCCTACGGCCAAGGGCGAAGTTGTCCCGCAGATCGATTTCGTTGAAATCCCACACATTTCCAATGATGATTTTGCAAAGCTGCACGCCTACGTCCTGAACACGATTGCCGATCTCGGCGGCGTTTCATTTCTTTCTTTGTTCAACAGCTTTGAGGGGTTTTACGACTGGCTCGACACCGTTGAGCACCACGAGCAGGAGGACACGGAAACGTCGCTTGCCGATCATCTGCCGTGGTTAGCGTTCATCTTTATTGACTTGAAGCGCGGTTACCAATATCTGGACGCCAAGCAGGTAAAGCACGGTCCTATGATTTGCGCGTCTTGTGGTGATCAAATTCTGACTGGGCAATACCGCGTGTCTGAACAGCCTGAAGCCTATGTCGTTGAGCACCGAAAATGCTGTGATCACGACCCATCATGGATGCTCGTGGATAAAGAACAGCGGGACAAAAAGGCTTACGCCGCCGAGTACGTTCAAGCGTGCAAGGCCTTCCAACTCAAATGGAACACCACCGCCCTCGATGACGAAATCGCCCGGTTCTCGTTCTGATATATCTGGGCAATTCCCAATCTTGGGACTCGACGCGTGGCTGGCGCGGCGGGTTCCGATCCTAACCGCCCCAGTTCGGAAAATATTTCAAAAACCGCTTCCGGCACGCTGTCATCGACCTGAAGATTGACTCTCGAAAGCAAATTGCAGTGCTCCATCACCAAGCACTCAACTTAAGGGCGATCAGATGGCAACGTTGATGTTTTGTGACTTCGAGGAAGCTTTGGAGGCAATCGAGATAGCGCCTTCGGAAGTAGCAATGTCCACCATCGTTGATTTGATCGACTTGCAGTTCGCTACCGGCACCTTGGACGTTACTCCGAGCAACTGGGCACACCTCGCTTCGGCATTCTCAGTGCGCCTCAACGTGCTTCGCGATCTGACGCATACCAGTGAGCTGCTTGATCACGCCAACACCACCGTGTAAGAGGGATTGAAATATGGCATTTGAAGTCGATGTGTTCCGCCGTGAGCTTCGCGAGTTGCTGGAGCGGCATGAGGTGGCGGTTGGCGTGCACCTGGAAGGCGACACCCACGGACTTGATCAGACCTTCGTGGTCATTGAAAAGAACGGGAACGGCAAAGAGCACGAGCTGGGCCCCGGTAGCTACGTGGATCAGTTCGATCTGAAGTAACTGGCTGTACCAACCACATGAGCCCCGACACTGTTCGGGGCTTTGTCTTTACGCCATTTCCTATCGCCGGATGTCAACGCCCGCCGATGGCTATAGCCCGGCTGCCGGGTACCTGGATCGTTGAAATAATCATCCAGATTGCTTCTGGCACGCCTTACCTCACCTAATTATGGCCCCAGTCTTAAATCACTGGAGCGCAATCATGGGTACTTTCACCGGCAACGTAATCAAGACCATCCGCGCTGCGAGCCGCGGCGGGGACCAGTTGGGGCCATGCGAAGAGTGCGGCAAACCGATGTCGGAAGCCTTCATTGCTCAAGCAATGCGGGTTTACAAGCGCGACAACGGCGAGGCTTATACTGGTCCTCTCACCGGTGGCACCTATGGCCATGCTTCGTGTTTGGAGCTTTTCGGTCCGTTCACCACCCTTGCGGAATGGGTAAAAAAACCGATCCTGACATCACCCGAAGAGTATGCCGATCTGATTCGCAAGATTGATGCAGCTCTGGCCAACAGCGAAACCGCCGACGCTACCCCTTCAATTCCCAAGCCGGTCATTGACGTCGAGCAGCTGCAAGATTTTGTTTGCACCCACGGATACGGCGAGGCCACGCCCGAAGGTATTCAGTTGGGCGAATCGCTGATCGGTACCGGCGACGACATAGCGACCGCTGCCGCTGAAATCGTGGCCCGTGGCTTGACCGTCGGTACAGAAGAAGAGGTTGAGTGAACATGGCTTTAAAACCGATCACGGACCACCAATACATCAATCACCCCAATGGCTTTGCCTGCCCATGGTGTGGGAGCCAAAACGTTACGTTCTCTGGCACTGACCTGACCTTTCACGGCGACTCCATCGGCCAGGCTAGCTCGTGCGATGAGTGCGACAAAAAGTGGGAAAGCATTTTCACACTAAGTGGCTACGACGGGTAATCAGATCGGCAGCCCCCTGAGCCAAGATACGGTGAAGGGCTCAGGTTCAGAAATTTCTCTAGGCAGGGGTTATGGCACACGCAGAACGGCCTGATTGTAGACATGCGTTTCCAGTTACCCGTGAGACGTTGGGCCATTACCGAAACAGAGGAAAGCACGCATGCACGGAATAGGCGATATGTTCAACACTCGCAGCATTGCCGAGTTGAAAACTGCGATCGGTGACCATTGGAAGAATATGCCGGCCGCGGCTACGGCATTGAAAATCATCGATGCCATTGAGGCAGAAGAAACGCCAGAAAAAAAGTGGCGCATGGCGGACATTTTGGGCTTGCTGGGTGCCCAGACAATTACCCCAGACGCAGTTGCCGCTCTTGCGATTTTGACTCAATCCGAATTTGCGGTTTTACGCGCCTGCGGTGAATTCATTGACGAAGAGAATCAACGGTACCCGCTTTCCAGCGAAGATCTCCAAAGGGTCATGACCACGGATACCGTTTTGCATCCTGTGACGCGTATCGAGGTCACTCGGGCGTCGGAGCGTGTGGTTCCGTTCTTTGAACTTGAAACCCATGTCATTTGGTAGGGAGCCAGAAAATGGAAGGAGGGATTGACGTGGCAGGGGCCAGGGAACCCGAATTAATCACCCTGTCGCGCGAGCTTATCGAGCTTGGCTACCAGCACCTGGCCCGGGCGGCGACGGCCTTCAAGGCCACCAAACCGGTTCGTGATCAATTTCGCCGTGCTTTGGCCGCGCCAGCCGGTCCGGCACTTGAGCATGAGGAATCCCTCAAGGCGGAACTTGCCTGGCGAGAGTGTTAGCCGTGAACAGTCGGCTCAGGTTGCGGCCCTGCAAAAGCAGCTAACCGAGCTCGTAACCTTGGGTTTCAACCTGGTGGGTTCTTCCGGTGCCAAGCGCAAGCAGCACACCGAGACATTTACCAATCGTCTTCATGAGTTGCAGGCCGAGCTTACGAATTCGAAGCCAGTCGACACCCACGATTAGCCCATCAACGTCCTGATAACGCATTGAGCCCACCGTCGGCGTCAATCCCAAGAGGCGGAAGCGAGGGGAAGGGGATGACGGGTAAGAAAGTGGCCCTCTCGCTTTGGGCGGTGCCGGGGACTTTGAACAGAAAAATATTTTTCTGTTTTGGGTTCTGGCACGCGTTGACCCTGACGATGATGACATCACTAAAGCAATTCACTGGGGAAGCATCAGATGAGCCACTTCAACACAGCCGAAGTCCGAACCCGTACTGGTGTGGTCGTTATGGCGACCCATCCCGCAGTAGGGCCGCTCTACTGGTTCTTCGTCAGTGAAGCGAGTGTTAACGGGCCAGACTATTACAGCCTCACCGACTGCATCGATAGTGCATATCTGCTTGATGCCGGCTGGCGCGAGGGCAAACGCAGCAGTCCATATGGTGACCACATTGCAGTTGTGCTCCGTGACTGGGAACAGGTCCGCCAGATTGGTGGCTACGACGACGATGGGCATGAATGGTCGCAGGTTGAGCTTGAGGGGCCGCTGGCCACTTTCCAGAAACGTTCCGGGCAGACGGCTGAAGAGTTCGTCGAGTGGTTGCGCTCCGCTGAATGGGTAGATATCCCTGGCCCGGCCCGCGTTGAGCGTCTGGTTGATCATGGGTACTTCTACGAATGGGAGCAGGTAGAGGGCACCGCCGAAGACTCGGTGGCCTCGGCCGCGAACTGAAAACAAGACTCAAGGAATGCGAAAATGACCACAAGAATTCAGGAGCAATTCCCTAAGACCAGCATCGGTGAAATGGTTGAAGCCATCGTCAGCGTGCGTGGGAACGGCCGTTATGGTGACTACCTGGGCTGCGACGCTCAGGGCGTTGAAACCGCTCGGGTGGATGGCATGACCTTCAAGGTGGGGCCTCAGGATGCAGAAGGTTGCATCCCAGTTCTTCACGTAGAATCCGGCGCCGCTGATCTGGCGGAGGCAGGCGAAGATTTGTGTTACGCCATAGATCGTGCCCTGAAGCGAATGGCCTGCGTGCCGATATCTACCCAACATCACTGATTTATCGACCTAAGAATCGATCAATCCCGAAGTGCAGCTTTAAAGGAATCGACAATGGCCTCGCCAAGAAAACCAGCATTAGATCAACAGTTCATCGATGACATGAGCCGCACTCGCGGAATTGAATTTGCTCGCCTGGGCATGCAGGTCGAGGTTGACGGTGAGATGGGCACGATTGTGGGGATGAATGCCAATGCGAATTTGAACGTTCAGATGGCAAACCATCTGAAATACGGCAAGACGGCCCGCGCGTATCACCCAACGTGGAAGGTGAAGTACTTCGACGAGGATGGGAAGGTAATCGCCCACTTCGACGACAGTAATTGCATCTTCCGCCCGGGGCAGCCCGTGTCGCAACTGGCGACTTGAATACCTGCCTCATCTAAACCTACGACTCAGGATCACTATGAACGGCCAACAGCGGAAGCGGAGTTTCATACAGTTATCTCAGGCTTGGTACGCAGAGGCCGCCAAGCTTCCAGGTGTTGATGAGACGTTCAACATCAATGTCGCGGTAGGGGATACCTATCAGGGGGAATTCGAGGTTACCTGGTACACAAATTCTCCTACTGGCAGTGCGGAACTGCGTGTCCTTGAGGATGGATGGCGTGCACTTTCGTTGTGCCAGGACCTCGTCGTTTTGGTCGCAAACGCGGAAAGCAGACCGTTAACCCC